>SUYY01000043.1 GCA_015060205.1 Bacteroidales bacterium | reverse complement strand
CATAAAATTATATTTCAATTACTTATATATACTTTCACCAACTATATTTGGCATCATTACCCCACACATCTCAATCGTATCTAACAAGAACAGCATCTCACTCCATCGTAATCGGACTGACGAAGAGCAGCGTGACACTGTCATTGCGAGGAGGACGATAGTCCGACGTGGCAATCTCATTCCTGACCCTCAGATTGCCACGGCTTCAATGAAGCCTCGCAATGACAGAGGAAAGACAATTATAAATATATCTATAACTTATATATGGTTTCACCAACCAAAAATGTCCGAGTCACCAACCATTTATGTCCACATTACCAATTCTATAGCATTTTTTCTGAAACAGGACATAAGAAAAAGAAAAAACTGCATGAAAACAGCATAAAAAAAAGAAAAATAATAAATTTCTTTTTCTGATGTCCTCCCGTGCTTTTTCCATATACATTTGCCCCGTCAGCAATGTCGCTGGCATTAAAGAAGGTTGATGTATATGAGAGAGATTTCTTTGGAAGCATGTGTGGCTTTCCTTCTGTTCCTGCTGCTGTCGGCGGCGGGTTCCTGCGACAGATTCGGAACTGACGTCCCTGATGGCGGGGATGGCAGACTCTGTGTGTCATTCGTTGATGGTCCGTCAGATATGACAAGGGCAAAACCGGATATTCCCGATACGAGTGAGTTTATCCTGAACATACGTTCCTCAGGCGGTGATGTCATATATGAGGGACTATATGGGGATTGTCCGGAGTCTCTTACTGTGCCTGGAGGTTCGTATGACATCAGTGCTGTTTCATGCAGATTCGACCGTCCGTCTTTTGATTCTCCTCAATTCGGTGACAGGCAGTGTGTCGTGGTACCTTCCGGAGGGTCTGTCGGAGTGAAACTCCTGTGTTCCCAGATGAATGCGGGAGTAAGGTTGCAGATAAGTGAAGATTTTCTGACGGAGTGTCCGGATGCCGTACTTTTCCTGAAATCCGATGCGGGAAAACTGATGTATTCATATTCTGAACACAGGACGGCATATTTTCCTCCGGGAATCATTTCTCTTGTCATGAGTTCCGGGGGAGAGGATACAGTCCTGATGAAGACGGAACTGGAAGAGAAGGATATGCTGGTGGTAAAGGTCTCTGTTGCAGATTCCTTTGCTCCTGAAAGGGGCGGCATCACCATCGGGCTTGATACTGCGCGGGTCTGGAAAATCAGTGATTGCGTCATAGGGGACAGAGTTGGCGAAGATGAGGAATATGAGGTGATGACCGTTGCTCAGGCAATGAGGAATGTGGGGATGGAGGAAGTCTGGGTAAGCGGGTATATTGTGGGTGGTGACCTCACCTCTGCATCAGCCTCTTTTGAACTCCCGTTCAAGTCGAAGTCCAATATTCTTCTGGGACCCAAGTCGTCCACGGTTGAAAGGGATGCCTGCCTGTCTGTCCAACTTCCTGACGGTGCTGTAAGAGATGCCCTGAATCTTGTGGATAATCCTCATCTTTTGAGGCGTAAAGTGCTCCTGAAAGGAGATGTGGTTGAGCCTTATTTCGGTATGCCGGGTATTAAGAACACTATAGATTATCAATTGTTTTAATTATTTGATCATGAAGATTTTAACTTGTGTGGCAGCATTGGCTGTGCTGGCGGGTTGTGTGAATGCCGCCTATGAAGGAGATGTCGTATCCTCTGTTGACGCTCAGGAGGGGCTGATGTCGGTGAATGTGATGTATGATGATGTGATTTCCAAGGCTCAGACCGATTATGTGACGGCTTTGGATGAAGAGACCAAGGCTAATAGTGTCACGGTTCTGGTTTTTGATAAGCAGACCGGCGCATTGAATGCCAGCGTTCAGGCAGGAGCGGTAAATAAGAAATGCAATATATCCCTGCCTGTAGGTACCAAGGTGGTCTATGCTGTGGTAAACGGGCCGTCGTTGAGTGGTGTGCGTAAAGTGAGCGACATGAACGCCATTATGGATGATATTTCTTTGTCCGATATGGATGCTGCGGGTCTGACCATGCTTGGAAGCAGTGAGTGTGAAGTGACGGCGGGAAGTCTGGCCACTGAGGTGACAGTTACGGTAAAATGGCTGGTCTCCAGAGTGGTGTTGCGTAAGGTCGTATGCAACATTCCTGCTCAGTATGGCAATATGACGGTAGACTGCGTGTATCTTGGCAATGCAAACACCAGACAGGCATTTTCTTCGGTAGTGCCGGAGGGAGCGGTAGCAAATGTCAAAGGATATGCTGCAGATGGCAGTCCGATAGGACTTTCCGGTGTGAAGGGTGAGTGTGAGACTTATCTCTACAGGTCTGTTGGAAAAAGTGTCGCTGTGGGTAGTTCACATGTGGCAAACTATCATATGTATTGCCAGCCGTGCGCTCAGGATGAATGTACCTGCATGTATCTTCTGACCACCATCGGAGGAAATAAATATTACTATAGAGTCGCTTTGGATCAGGGACTTCAGGCGAATACGACCTGCTCCGTTGAAGTCAGGATAACCAACCTTGGCTCTCCTCTTCCACCTGACGGGGATCTCCAGAAAGGACAGATTCAGGCTCTTGTGACTGTGGACGGATGGACTCCTGGCAATTCCTATGTGGCCGAGTTCTAGATTTGAGGATATGAAAGTTTGACTTATATGAAGAAATGTTTTGTTTTCGTTCTTTTCTCGGGGGTGCTTTTCTCCTGTCTGCGAGATGATGTGACCGATGGACCGGCAGACCCGGATGCCTCCATCTGTGCGTTTACAGTGTCTGTGGATCAGCCCGTAACAGGGAGTGATGCTACAAGGTCGTCCTTTGCCGAGGTGGATCCGGACAGGATAACTGATCTGAATGTCTTTATCTATCATGATGGAACCCTATTGAGCGACTGCTGCAGGTATTACGAGGACATGTCGTCGCTTATGCTCGCTTTTCCGACGGATATGGACGGGTTCAATATCTATATGCTTGGAAACGTGGGCAAGGTGGAGCCTCCTGTTGATGAGGATGGACTTCCTGCATTGCAGTGTGTTATCCCTTCATATGGACAGTTTCTTGAGAAGGGCTTTCCTTTGGCAGAAGCCTTTCCGGGTTACAGGAAGGGTGACCCGGCGCATTTCAGGTTGAAGAGACTGGTGGGGCAGTATGATGTCAGGATGAAGGTATCTGCTGCTGATGCACGATATTCCGTAAAGGATGTCAGACTGAAGAATTGTTCAAGAGATGTCTATCCTTTCAGCACGGAAACGCCCTCCAGGATATTCTACTGCACCTGTGATCCTTCGGATTGCAGATGTGGAGACTATCTGACGGAAGAGGATGTGGCAAGACTGAATGCCGGAGAAACGGTCGCCCTGTATTTCATGGAAAATCTTCAGGGCGTCCTTCTTCCGGACAATACTGACAGCAAGTTGAAGATTCCGTCAAGTCTTGACCTGATTGACAGTGGAGTTGCGGATATGTGCACATATATAGAGGTAACAGCAGATGTTACTACTCAGATGTCCAGATATGAGGATGGAAAATATCGTTTTTATCTGGGACAGAATCAGACTACAGACTTTTCCATCAGGCGAAATACTCTTTATTCCGTGGTTCTTGATTTTACCCAGAATATGGTCTGCGAAGAAGAGTGGCGGATAGAGGCGGATTCTCCTGAAGTCGTGCCTGTCAAGATGGACAAGGATGTTGCCATGGTTATAAAAGGAGCCGAAGATATGGTCTATGTGCAGGCCTTCGATAATGATGGAAATCTTATGGATTTCGATGTGGAGGTCTTGTCCTCGAACGGTTACATAAATGTCGAGAAAGTCCTGACGGACTACCGGGAACAGGCTTCTTTGGGAAAAGCCATGGGTCTGAAATTCACTTCAAATGTAAGTCTTGAAGGGTTGTATTCCTATCTGGTGGAGCCGACGTATCTGACGGAAACCGTAAGGGTGTCGAGCAGAGAGACATACAATGGTGAGCCTGTCTTTTCCAAGGATATCAAGGTGAGGGTATATAATAAACTCTTTCCGTTGCTTATTAAAGTGGAATACGGTCCTGATAAGTATGGGAAGAATGTGTACAATGTGATCTTGAGGGGGCGTAATCCTATGGGATTGGGTCTGTCCCTGGAATATTTCTCTACCACGACATTATCTGCGGTAAGCGCTTCCAGGGGCACTGCCTTCAATAAATACACCGGCACGGGAGAAATACAGGAAAATGCGGTCAATATGCAGGGAATCCAGATCGTAAGTCTTCCCTCCGGCGTCACTTCTCCTGATGACCTGAGCAGGATTGACTTTACAGTTTCTGCAATCGTCTATAGCGAGAGTCTGCCGTATCTTGCATATCCGAGACTTCAAAATTCTGGTCCTGTGTTCATGGGTCAGGATACTGAGGCGACTGTCGGTCCCGGAAAGGATATGGTGCCCGGTTCCATGACCGGACTTCCTGAGGACGGCATGTTCTGGGTGCAGGTACACGACCATGATAAGGCGATTATAGGTGACAGTCATGTGACACATTGCGGACCGAAACTGGATTCGTATGCAAAGAAATTCTCATGGCAGTCGAACTCCATGGAGGTCACACTCTTCTATGGGTCGGGTTCCACTGCACCTGTGTTCAGGATGGGACGCTGTGACGGAGTTGACAAGCAGGCATATCAGGGTCTGAAGAAACATGAGCAGAGTCCGTTCTATTTCGTCAACGGAGGTATGACGGTGTCGGATTGTAATGTCAATATGAACTGTTCTTCAGTGAAATATCCGAATTACAGTACAAGTACGCTTCAGTGTATCTACTATGCCCCTGGCAGGGACCTGTTTATGGAAAAGAAAGGCGATCAGGCTTACTGTATTCATACCTCGAAATATAGCGTCAGATACTGGAAGAATCTGTTGAATAAGGATAAATCGCTTCAGACCGGCAAGTCTTATGACGGGAAATTCTATATGACTATAAACGGAGCGTCAAGTTGGGTGGGTGCAGATACGTCTTCATATGGATATTTTGCTGCCGGATATTAGTTTTTGGTTACGATTTGAAAGTCTTTCTGAAAGATGTTAAAATGGCTAAAATGATGAAGTTATGACAGTGTCGATGTAGAAATAATTGGAGATATGCTTATAATTCAGTATCTTTGCACGATTTTGCAGAAAATTTTTAAAAGATACTGATGAGAAACAAGAAAAAACTGTTTTTGACAGCCGTGCTTCTGTTTTCGGGCGTGATTGTCTCTCTGGCCCAGACCTCTGTGAGGGTCAGTGGAGTTGTCACATCTGCCGATGACGGTCTGCCTATGATCGGTGTTGCGGTCATGGACGGAAAGGGCAATGGCGTTGTCACTTCCCTTGATGGAGACTATGAAATTTATGTGGCTCCGGGTACTGAACTGATCTTTTCAAGCATCGGATTCAATGACGAGAAGGTGGTTGTGCCTCAGGCTGAGACATTCACACACAATGTCGTGATGCAGCCGGAAAGCATGAAACTTGATGATGTGGTGGTCATTGCCTATGGTGTGAGGAAGAAGGGCACTGTCGCAGGATCCGTATCGACAGTCAAGTCCGAAAAGTTGGAAAATACACCTACGGCGGCGTTTGACCAGGCTCTGCAGGGTCAGGTGGCGGGTCTCACCGTCCTGTCCAATACCGGTGAACCGAGTGCTTCGGCTTCTATGAAGATACGTGGAACAAACTCCATCAATTCCGGTACTTCGCCTCTTTATATCCTGGACGGTGTGGAGATTTCTGCTTCGGACTTCAATACCATAAGCCCTGCTGACATCGAGAGCATGTCTGTCCTCAAGGATGCTTCCTCCACTTCTATCTACGGAGCGCGAGCAGCAAACGGTGTGATCGTCATCACTACCAAGAGAGGACGCAATATGGACCGTCCGAACATCAATTTCCGTACACAGTTGGGTTGGTCTGCCATCGCTCACGGAAACTGGGACCTTATGAATACGGCGGAGCGTATCCAGTATGAAAAGGAAATCGGCATGACTTCCGGTCAGAACTACGATTACCTTCAAGGCATAGACGTGAACTGGATGGACGTGGTTTTCAACGATGCCGCGATGCTTCAGAGTTACGAATTGTCGGTATCGGGTGCGACAGACAAGACCAACTATTATATTTCCGGATCATACTATGATCAGGAAGGTGTTGCTCCCGGTTCCCTGTTCGAACGCTATTCGATGCGTTTCAACTTCGAGCATCAGATGGCAAAATGGCTCAAGATGGGTGCCAACACCATGTTCAACTATCAGAACATCCAGCAGGCAGATGAAGGTGCCTATGCACTGGTTACCCCTATATCTGCGGCAAGATTCATGCTTCCTTACTGGGATCCTTACAGGGCGGACGGCTCCCTTGCTTCCGTCAACGACGGTTCATGGAAAGGTCAGGGCCAGAATCCGCTCGAGTGGCTTGAGAACAATCCTCTCGCCTACAAGAAGTACAAGGTGTTCTCCACACTGTTCGCAGATTTCAATATCTATAAGAACCTTACATTCAAGACCCAGTTCGGTTTTGACTTCTCCCATACCACAGGTCTCAGCAAGTCATTTGCATCATATGCCCCTAACCTTGGAGAGGGTATGGCTCAGAGAAGTTCGAGTGACGGACTGAACCTGCAGTGGACAAACACATTGAACTATCGTTTCGACATCGACAATGTCCATGATTTCAATTTCCTTCTCGGACATGAGTGGCAGGACTATCACGCCGAGCGTTTCAGCGTCAGGGCGGAGGGCCAGACGAATGACATGCTGACTGATATCGTTACAGGTACACGTGTGACTTCATGGGACAGCATGTCTGCATCCGACTATTCGCGTATGTCCTTCTTCGGTCGTGCCGAGTATAACTATAATGACAAATATTACGCTGAGGCATCTCTTCGTACGGACGGTTCGTCCCGTTTCGGAAAGAACAACCGCTGGGGTCTGTTCGGTGCGGTAGGATTCATGTGGAATCTTCGCAATGAGGATTTCATGCAGAGTTGCCGTGACTGGATGACTTTGGGTCAGGTTTCCTTCAGCACCGGTACTTCCGGTAACTCAGAAATACCTAATTATGAGCACCTTGCGCTTATCGCAGGAGGTGCCGATTACATCGGTGATTCGGGTGTCGCTCCTGCCCAGCCGGGTAATGAGAGTCTCACATGGGAAAACACCTGGACCACCAACCTCGGATTTCATTTCGGTTTCTGGAACAGACTCAATGTCGATCTTGAACTCTATGCAAAGAGAACTACAGACATGCTCATGTCAGTGCCTCTGTCCTATGCCCAGTCAAACGGCTACGGCTATATGTGGGATAACGTTGGAGCCATGGTCAACATGGGTGCGGAAATCAATGTAAATGCAACAGTCCTCCAGATAAGGGATTTCTCATGGAATGTAAATGCAAACGTGGGTTACAATCACAATGAGATCACCGAACTTTACAATGGTGTCCAGGAATACGAACTGGCAAATACCAACACCAAACTTGTTGTGGGACATCCTCTCGGAGAGTTCTACATCAACCGTTATGCAGGAGTCAACCCGGCGAACGGAGATGCTCTCTGGTATGACAAGGACGGAAACCTCACCACCGAACTGAAGGATTCTGACAAGGTGCTTGTGGGCAATACTTTCCATGCTCCTTGGCAGGGAGGTTTCGGAACTGCATTCTCATGGAAAGGCATCAGTCTGAGTGCTCAGTTCAGTTGGGTTGCAGACCGCTATATGCTCAACAATGACAGATATTTCGATGAGTCCAACGGACGTTTCGCAACCTACAACCAGTCCCGCAGACTCCTGGGCAGATGGAAGCAGCCGGGCGATGTCACCGACATTCCTAGACATGGCGTGTTCACAGAGTTTGACAGCCGTCTTCTCGAGGACGCATCTTTCCTTCGTCTGAAGAATCTGATGGTTTCATACACTCTTCCTTCCGATCTTCTGAAGAAGACTGTAGTGATCAGAGGACTCAGAGTCTATGCGCAGGCCCAGAACCTATTGACATTCACCAATTTCTCAGGCTTGGATCCTGAAGGCACAAACAACCTGTATGCTGCCCAGTATCCTATGTCCCGACAGTTCACTTTCGGTCTGGACCTGATGTTTTAATCCCATTCGACTATGATGAACAATACATATAATATATTCAAAAGGACTTTGGCAGTGATTGCCCTTGTCCTTGGAATGACTTCCTGTCTTGAGAAGTTGCCTGGAGATGCCATCCTGGAAAATCAGGGCATGAAGACATTCAACGATGCGGAGCAGACCCTGACTGGTATATATTCCGCATATATGAGCGGCGCCCTGTACAGCGGTTATCTGACATTGCTTCCTGATATCCAGGCAGACCTCGTCCATGCAGTTCAGGGTAATACAAATACTTACGGACAACTTTGGCAATGGGATGTACGTCCTACAAATTCAGAGATCACATCTGTATATGGTTCCCTTTACAAGGTCATAGCACGATGCAACTTCTACCTCGACCAGGTGGACGAACTTCGCGAAAGCCTTACAGACGACGATGACATCACATATCTGGACTACTACACCGGAGAGGTCTATTGTGCCAGGGCGAATGCCTATGCGGAACTGATCAAATGTTTCTGCGAGGCATATGACCCGGCAAAGGCAGACACTCAGAAGGGTGTCGCCATCGACAGTACATATTTCGGAGCAAAGCCGAAAGGCAGGTCAAGCCTCAAGGAGTCGTATGAATTCGTGATCAGGGATCTTGAGAAGTCAGAAGAACTTCTGGATGAGGAAAACGACTGGTACACAAATCCTTATGTTACCAAGGCCGCTGCTCAGGCTCTGCGTTCGAGGGTTGCTCTCTACATGCAGGATTGGGACAAGGCTATCGAATATTCTACAAAACTTATCGAGAACAAGGCCTTTGCACTGTCTACCTCAGCAGTATATACTACAGGCACAGATGTAATCCAAGGTGGCGCAAGGACGTATACATATGTCGACTATATGTGGACACACGATCTTGCTACGGAAATCATATGGCAGATAGGCTTCACTGTCACTTCATATGGCGGAGCGCTCGGCCAGGTCTTCCTGAACTTCAATACTGACTATACGTATGTCTATCCGGACTATATGCCATCCGAGTGGGTCATTTCACTTTACAGTGCCTCAGATGCAAGACGTACCGCATATTTCAGGACATTGTCTACAGGATATCCCGGCAATCCGAATCTGACCCTTCTTGTCAAGTATTTCGGAAACGAGGCGGATTTCATACCTAACAAAATCTATCACGTATCCCAGCCTAAGCCACTCCGTCTTGCCGAGCAGTATCTTATCCGTGCCGAGGCATACTGCCGCAACGGTAAAGGCGAATATGGCAAGGCTACTGCCGATCTTCGTGAACTGGCGCGTGCAAGGGGTGCATCCGTTTCGTCCGTAACCGAATCCAACTGGCTTCAGGTCATTTCGGACGAAAGGGTGAAGGAACTGTATATGGAAGGCTTCAGACTTCATGACCTGAAACGCTGGACAGCACTCCCGCAGTGGAAGGATACATATGCATTCAAGAGGACCACTCAGTCAAGTGCCCAGACCGGAACGGGAAGTGTCCTGAAAGTGGAGAAGGATGACTACAGGTTCGTGTGGCCGATACCTCAGCATGAAATCGAGGCCCCAGGCTCAGGAATGAAGGGAGAACAGAACAGAGGTTATTAATGACAGGGATTATGAAGAAAGTACTTATATATATGATGATATCTTTTGCGGTTCTCCTGTGTATGACGGGATGCCATGAAAGATATGTGACATATTCCGATGCCGAGTATGTCATGTTTGCTGACACAATGGCCATCTATCCTGTGCAGGCAAAAGGCGCAGTAGACAAGGATGGCAATGTGATAGATACGACATTCACGATTCCTGTAGTGTCCACTGTCACAAGGGATTATGACCGTACATTCGGTGTTGAGGTAATTGACAAGGGAAGCAATGCAATCGAAAGAAAACATTACCGTCTCGAGTCCAATACTGTCACAATCAAGGCCGGACAGAGGCGCGCAGACCTTCTGGTTCACGGATATTACAGCAATATCGAGGCTACAGATTCTCTCGGATTCGAACTTCAACTTGTGATGGATGACCGTCTGGAGATGCCTTTTTATGGCAAGAACACCAAGGCAGTCCTTATGAAGAGTTGTCCTCTGGATATCAATGACTTCACAGGATACTGCATCTTTACCTCCATGTTCCTGTACCAGTACAGTGCGACCGGTTCATATCAGAGGCTGATAAAGACTGAAAAGCATCCGACAAAGGAGAACACAATCATCTGCCATGACTGGCTTGCCGACGGTTATGATGTTACCATCACATTCGAGAATGAAGATCCTACCAGACCTTATGTCACAATGGAGGAGGATCAGATCGCTTCGGACGAAGGAATGATATTCGGTCAGACGCATGGTGATGACCATATTCTGGTATCCCATAGCACTCTGGCTGAGTCGATATATTATCCTTGTGGAAAATATCTCTATCTGTGGGCGCATTTCTATGTTGAAAATATCGGCACTGCAGTCGGTACTGTAGGTCATTTCTACAACATCATGGAATGGATAAGCGATGAGGAGGCGGAGCGTCTCCAGAAGGTGGAAGGAATGTCGAATTAACGGATTATGATTATGAAAAAGACAATATACAGATTATCCAGCGTTCTCTTCTCTGCTGCAATGCTTTTTCTGACAGCATGTGAAAAGGAGAACAACCAGGAGGGCCAAGGCGGCAATGATACTCCTGCTTTCCCTGAACTTGTCACGATGAATGACATTGAACCAGGTTCAACCTTGACTCTGACTATCCAGCCGAATGAGGTGTGGACTCTCTCGATTCCCGTGGAAAGTTATGAATGGTTCAAGATACTTGATGGAAAGTTCAAGATACAGACTGTCAACGGAGGTCCTCTTGACGAGCCGAAGACCATAACCATATGGACTACGGATGAACCTTCCTTTGCCCTTCGTTCATGCGAGGTGAAACTGAAGGTAGGAGACGAGACAAGGACTATCGCTGAATATACTCTCGCTGCTGCCGACAGGGTAGTGGAAGTATATCCCGTATCAGTTAATGAAAACGGAAGGTTTGAGTATGTGGATGGAGCATACGTGTTTGAATCTGAACCGCTTGAAGACAACGATGTGATAGAAATGGTATGGGACGAAAACGAAAGAAGGTACACTTTCCCTATTGAAGTGAAATCCAATTATGAGTGGACTGTGGAGTGGCCTGAATGGTCAAGGGCGGATGTAAGTGTAGACACCAGGATTGGAGATGTGCCTGTGGAGATTTATTCGGTCTCATCGAAACTTCCTCTCGAGGATGCAGAAGGCGAGATAAAGTTCAAGCACGGCGACCAGGTGAAGAAGACCGTAAAGGTAAGGATTCCGGGTAGCAAGGATAGGTTTGTCCACAATCTCAGCGGATATACATCCCTTTCATTTGACCATGCCTGCTACTTCCATAGCGAGAGCGGCGCATATTCCAAGGATCCGGTACAGGGCTATATGTATGGTCCTAAGGACTCCAGAATTGTAGTTCTTGAAATGGGCGAAGGTGGTTATGTGGAGGCGGAGTCTCCATGGCTGGACGTGACGGTAAGTTCATGGGATGACCTTCAGGGCGCAGATGTCCTGCAGTCAAGAAGTGTATCCATAACCGTTCCGAGATATGCCGGATCTGAAGAGAGAAAGGCTATGATATTGTTCCTTTCTGCTACTGCTCCTTCTGACATCAATGAGTTGCTGTCTTCTGACAGGATGAATGTAAAAGACGAATATAAGTCGTTTGCCGTTCCTGTAGTACAGGCCGGACGTCCCTCTGAATATATTACTTTTGAAGCGGATGAGTCTGAGCGTGAATTTGCCGGTCTTATCTTCGCCAGGAGTGAGTCCGCTTTGCTTCCGGACCTGAATCTTGAATTTGCCACAGGTTCTGAGGACTGGCAATACGATCTTTCCTACATAAAGGAGATGGCTTCGGCGAAGTCTACTTTCTATATCACAGAGTCGTATGAGACGGTAACAGTTCTCGATGCCGAAGGAAATGTTGTCAACACTACCGAGAACTGGCTGGCATACAGTCCTTTAGGTGAAGGACTATATGGACAGATCGTGATGGATATGGAGAAGTTCGTCAGCGGAGCACCGTCGGAGATTGACGGATATGTGGTTTTCAAGGATGAGACAGGAAAGGTCCTTTCCATCGTGCATTGTTTCTATAAGGAGGAGCCTAAGACTCCTGAGGATGTCCTCGAGGATGTTTCTTCACAGTTCTTCATGAGCCATCTTGATGCTACAATCGCAGGTGCAACAATCCACCAGGTCATTTCCGGACCGACTTATGAAGCGTTCAAGGAGCATCAGGCACCTATATATATAGTGAAATTTACATCCGACAACACATCACTGGAGATCAGGACGTCCGAGGAATGTAAGATTTACTCTTGTGTCGGTAAGAAGGATGGACCGGAGATGGTGACGATAGATGACCAGATGTTCATCGACAAGGAACTTTATCAGAAGATAGAGGACTACAACAACGGACTCATTGACAAGTATCCGGATACGTCAGAGGATAGAAGTACGATGGGTATCCTTACTTTCGGAAAGACCTCTCAGGAGGATAGAACATATCCGGGATACTCCAAGTTCAACATGAAGATGCCTGCAGGTGTTTCTGAAAATGTGATGACCGAGACCATCCAGTTCGCGACAACAGAAAAAATCCTGTTCGTGTTCGTTTGCCAACTCGACCTCAGATAAGAATTGACAGATTATGAGAATATACGATTATATAAGAATTTTGTTCTCTCTGACCGCATCGCTTCTGCTTTTCAGTTGTGCGGGTATCGATGAACCGGATTACAGAGAGAAGGACTATGGCTATGTACAGTTCAAACTGTACAAGGATGCATCATATGTCCCTGTAAAGTCCGGTGTTGATAATGAGGATGAGAAAGTTTTGGACTTCCTGTTCGATGCCACAAAGGTAAGGGTCGAGTTGAGTGACGGAAAACGTACTCTGAGCCAGACTCTTGTCTTGAACTCCTACGATGCCGAGTCTGCAGAATACGGCCTTAGAAGCGAGAAGATAAAACTTCTTGCAGGAAAGTACACAGTGGTGTCATATACCCTTTACGGCAAGATGGACGAGCAGATCTATGAGGCTTCTCCTGCCAGGTTCCCGAATGCTGCCAGTGAATTCACTGTGGCTCCGGGAGGTCTTTGCGTTCATGATCTGCTGGCCAGGGTAGTAGAAAGAGGACAGGTGAAATTCATTCTGGTCAAGGATACCAGTGCATTTGTGCAGTCAAAGGCAAATCAGAGAGTCCGTGAGTACACTTTTGATGAGATACTTTCCCTTGACATTCAGGTCAGAAGCAAGGATGACAAGCCAACCTTGTTCAAGGCTCTCCCTGTAAAGTTCTCAACTCATTTTGTGGATAACGATGACCCGTCGGACGGTGCATATACGTCTACTGCGGTATGCGACACTGTTCTGTCCCTTCCTGCCGGAGAATATACAATTGACTATTATGTGGCTTATGAGGACAAGAAGGGTAAGTCTCTTCTGGAGAGAAACGAGAATGTGAATGCCGTAGTTTCCGTATCTGACAATACCCTTACTGAGCAGAACGTGCCTGTGAGACTTTACCAGTCTGATGCATACATCCAGGACTATTATGCCTTGAAAGCGATTTGGGAGGCATTGGATGGTCCGAACTGGTATTATAGTGGAGAAAATTTCCCTACCGGTGCCAACTGGGATTTCAATAAGGATGTGGACCTCTGGGGCGATCAGCCGGGAGTGCAACTTCATTCGAATGGCAGGGTCGCTCTGCTGAGCATAAGTGATTTCGGATTTGCCGGCAAACTTCCTGCAGAAATAGCGGTTCTTACCGAACTTACCGAACTATATCTGGGAACCCATAACGATTCAAACCAGAATGAGTTCGATCCTACACTCCAGTCCGGGACACGTGACAGGATGGAGCGTCACAAGCAGTATCTGTCGATGAAATATCCTTCTGTGCAGTTCAGCGAACCTATCGCCAGGGCATTGAAGGAGCATGATATAGTGATTCCGGAGACTGCGATGTATGAGACAATGACGGAAGAACAGTTGATTGACCGCGAGACTGGAAGGATGAGGATACAGCCTAAAGACGCTGTTGCAGGTAAACTCTACAACAAACTCACTGCAATAGATCCCGCTATATGGTCTCTGGACAAACTTGAAAGACTTACCATCGCAAACGGTCTTCTTGAGGAGTTCCCTAAGAAGCCTGCTGATATGGACAAGGATAAAGGATTTGCGGCATTGACCGATCTTGAGATATACAACTGCAGCAAACTGAAAAGCCCGATTGATGCGCTGAAGGCGATGCCTGCATTGATATCTTTGAACTTGTCTCAGAATAATCCTGATTGGGCTGGAGAAGAGGCTGATGAACTTCTTCATTCCCTTGCTGCCGAGGATTCAAGGTCAGCATCCAAGATACAGATTCTGTACATGAACAATGCGGGCCTCACCAAGGTGGATGGAAAGAAACTTTCCTCCATGAAGAGTCTTGGTCTTCTTGACCTCAGTGATAATGAAATCACTGAAGTCACTGCTTTCGGTAAGGATATCAATCTTGTCCAACTTCATCTGAACAACAACAAGATAACTCAGATGAAACGTGCTGAGAACGGTGATCCATTCTGCGGTCTTGCTGATGTGGAGACATTCTCTGTAAGAAACAACAGATTGACTGAGTTCCCGGATATTTTCGATGCCAAGTCCAAGTTCGGTATGGTTACAGTCGATTTCTCATACAACAATATAACCAGATTTGCAGGTTATGACGAGAAAGGTAACAAGACCGGAGATAACAAAGGTATATATGTGGAGACGCTGACATTGGCAAATAATCCTATCGAGGTGTATCCGGTCATGTTCCGTGATACCGATTCAAAGGTCGCCTATATCAATATGAGGGGATGTGGAATGAAGGAAATCCCTGACAGCGCCTTTGTCTATGACAATGCTGTTTATCTGACATCATTTGATCTTTCGTACAACAATCTGAAGGATATCCCGAGTGATTTCCACTCTGGCAACATCCCTTATCTATATGGTCTGGATCTGTCCTACAACAGTTTCAGCATATTCCCATTCGAACAGTTCGACATGAGGGGATTGACTGTCTTTGCGATAAGAGGTCAGAGGAATGAAAAGGGCGAGAGATGTCTTACTGAATGGCCTACGGGAGTATATCAGCATACCGGTCTGAGGGGACTGTATCTGGGATCCAACGATATAGGTGTGGTGAATGATATAATCTCGACATTATGCTACTATCTTGATATCAGCGATAATCCGAACATAGTCTTTGATGCCTCGGATATCTGTTATGCATGGCAGAGCGGTGCCTATATCCTATTGTATGACAAGACGCAGGATATCCTGAATTGTGATTTGATGCTGCAATAACGGGGAGGAAATTTAAGTATGAAAAGATCTATTATATTATTTTTGGCTGCTGCATTTGCCGTTGCATGTGCAGAGGAGGTCAAAGTGCCTTTTGAATTGGATTCAGACGAAATACATGTCGGTCCGGAAGGCGGTATGCGCACCATAAGGCTTAGTGTTGGAGAGCCATGGACAGCCATGACCAACGAACCGTGGATTGCGGTGTCTCCGGCAAACGGAAAGGGAAGCGAGGATTGTCTGGTTATGATTGACTCCACTATTGTGAACGGCATGCGTGATGATGTCGTGAGGATTCAGACCGAAAGCGGCAAGTACAAGGAGTTTACTGTGGTACAGGACGGATTTTCGCATCAGATCAATATAAGCAACCCTCTGGTGGAGATAAAGGATTTCGATGTCCTGGATAAGAGGAAATTCGATGTGGTGGTCAATACCAATGTCGATTTTGAAGTAGTCATTCCTGAGGAACATTCATGGCTCACCTGCAGGAAACCGTCGGATGTTGATAAGATCCTGGACCGCGGTGCAAGACCTCGAAATGTCACCGTTGCATTCGAATGGAAGGTGAACCCTACCTCGGATATGCGCAACGTGGATGTGAAGTTCATGGCAAAGAATGTCGACGGAGAGGTGAAGGCTGACGTGTTGAAGGTTTCACAGGGCAATGCACCTGATATCGAATCATTCAAAGGAACTCCTGCAGGAGACTCTCTTGCTCTGCTGTCCATAAGCAGATTCCTCGGCTGCTGGTCGGAGTTTGACACAGGAGTGAAGATGGAAAGATGGGAAGGAGTCACGATCCATAAGACCGGAAAGAACAAGGGACGCGTGAAGTCTGCGCAGTTCGTGTTCTTTGAAACAGACGAGTCTATCCCGTATGCGGTGAAATATCTTACTGCAGCCGAAGAACTCTATTTCTTCAGTAATGTCAATTCATTCCGGAAGAGTCTCAGTCTTGGCGACGATATCTGTACCTTGACGGAACTGAAAAGACTTACGGTGTTTGCATATGGACTTACGGAACTTTCCGATAATATTTCGCAAATGAAGAATCTCAGATATCTCGACCTGAGCGGTAACAACTTCTCTTCAGTCCCTAAGGGACTCAAGGATTGCGAGTCGCTCAAGGCTCTCTTCCTTACATCCAATCAGAGGAGTGTCATTGCCGACTTGAGCAACAGTATCAAGAAAGATATCGGAGGTCTTGTCGATGAGTGTCCGGAAGACGGTTCCGGAAACAGAAAATTCCCGAAATGGCTTCTTGAATGGGATCAGTTGGATACCTTGAGATTGTCAGTGAACTATCTGCAGGGAACACTTCCTACTGACGAGGAACTGATCAATGACGGATTCAAGGCTTGGGATGTAAATTCGTTCGATCCGGAATCTTCAGAGGTCAACATCAAGGATTCTCTTGGAACTGAAGGAATCAAGTTCTTTACTGAAAACAGGGTTCCGATGGTGCTCCCTGATATCGATTTCTTTGCAATCAATCTGAACAAACTGCATGGAGATATACCGAACTGGCTCAAGTATCATCCGAAACTCGACTATTGGTTCCCTCTTCTGCTTGTTTTCCCACAGGAAGGCAAGGATGCGGCAGGTAATGTGGCTGGGTTCAATAACGTGCCTACCAACCTCAATTATTATTACGAAATCTACAAGAACAAGAAGTGGAGCGAATCGAATATTGTAAATTAATGCATAAGAATATGAGTATCAGAAATAATATATTTGTGTTGTCCTTGTTCCTGGCTGCCTCTTTGTCGTCATGCTCTATAGATGAAAAGATCAGTGCAGGTGTTGAAACCGAAAACAAGGTTTCCGAGGTCGTTGCAGAGGCTCTTCCAGGTCAGTTGTTTGTGAAATTCGATGCTTCAGTCAGTCGTGTTCTTGAGGATGCCGGTCTGACCAGAAGCGGGGCGGACTTTCCTGCAACCCGTTCCGGAGTCTTGAGTGTGGACGAGATACTTGACCTGGTGGACGGCTATCAGATAGAGAGAGTGTTTCCGGTCGATCAAAGGACCGAGGAGACTGCCCGTCATGAAGGTCTTCATCTGTGGTACATAGTAAGATTTTCGGAAGAACACCCGGTAGAGAAGGTCGCTGCTGACCTTTCAAGACTTGGAGAGGTGAATAGAGTGGAATTCAACAGGACTCTCAAGCGCGCTTCGGATATGAAGGCGGTTCCGTTCCGCTCAAATGCAGTTTCCAAGGTGGGTGCGTCCAATGTCGGTCCGAATGACCCTCTCTTGAAATACCAATGGCATCTGGTCAATAACGGTGCGGAGCAGCAACTTCCTGTTGCTAAACCTGAAGATGCGAAGGTCGGTTTTTGTGAAGGTGCCGACGTGGGAATGAAACAGGTATGGGAAAATCCTGATATGAAGGGTCATCCTTCGATAATCGTCGCTGTTCTTGACGAGGGAGTATGCTTCAGCCATCCTGATCTTGCGGCCAGTATGTGGATCAATGAGGGCGAGGAACTGCGTCAGCGCAAGGATGCGGACGGAAACGGCTACAAGGATGATAAATATGGATATAACTTTGTCCAGAACACAGGAGTCATTTCTACTGACAGTGCATATGATACAGGTCACGGAAGCCATGTGGCCGGAGTCATAGCGGCCGAAAACAATAACGGAATAGGAATTTCATCCATAGCGGGTGGTTCTCCCGGAACTCCCGGCGTGAAGATCATGTCATGTCAGATTTTTGCAGGAGCATATGCCGGAACCCTTCTTGATGAAGTCCGCGCCATAAAGTATGCGGCAGATAATGGTGCTGTTGTCCTGCAGTGCAGTTGGGGATATATCTCAGGTGCTGCAAATCCGTATGACTGGGCACCTCAGTTCTCGACTGATGAGCAATGGACAAGCAGCAATATGCTGGAAAAGAAGGCTTTGGACTATTTTGTGCATCATGCCGGATCACCGGATGGGGTAGTGGAAGGCGGTATCGTCGTATTTGCAGCAGGAAATGAATATGCTCCGGCTGCAAGTTATCCTGCGGCATATCCGGATTATGTTTCCGTCGCCGCCACAGCACCGGATTTTACTCCTGCTGTATATACAAACTACGGTAAAGGTGTGACCATTTCTGCTCCGGGAGGAGACCAGGACTACTATTATGAGTACGGTGAAGGTCACGACAAGGGTTTTGCCGGCTGTGTCCTTTCTACCATACCTTCAAATACAGCAATGGAGTTTGACCATGTTGTGAGCGCCGAGGGTGTAGAAGGAGCCTATGCTTATATGGAAGGAACTTCCATGGCCTGTCCTCATGTATCGGGAGTAGTTGCCTTGGGACTTTCATATGCCGCTCACAGGAGGATACATGTCAAGGCAAAGGATGTGATCCAGATGCTCTATGATTCTGCCTACAGGACTTCCGACGGAAAGGACCCTCTGCGTGAAGTATGTGATGTTGAAGGAAATAAGGTGTACTATAAGTATGTGGCGGATCTTGACAAGGTACATAAGTCCAGTTTCAAGTTGACTGATTATCTCGGCAAGATGGGACATGGTCAGGTCAATGCCTACAATTTCCTCAATGCGATAGCAGGAGAAGATGCAGGGAAACCGATGTCCTTTCCAAATGTATTCGTAAAGACAGGTGCATACAGGATATATGATCCTACACTTTATCTTTCAGGCAGTTCTTTTGTTCCGGAAGTGGAGGATAAGGATATTGCATCTGCGGAATATAAGGATGGAAAGATATATATTCAGGGATTGAAGCAGGGACAGACCAAAGCAAGCATCACCAGCGGATCTGTCACCCAGACATTTGTCATAACTGTCCGCGATACTGCTGCTGATAACGGTTGGCTATAGTCATGAAGATCATACGGTACATACTGCCTCTGATGTGTCTGAGTCTATGTGCTCAGGCCCAGATGCTTATTGTGCCGAAGGAAAAACTGGAAAGTGTGGCAAATCCGAGACTGTCGGAATATGCATCGTCTCTTAAGTTCAAGACTATGGCTATAACGGCAGATAAGATGAGTGAAGACGATGGCATAGAGACATTTGTCTATCCTTTTGAGAACACGGGTTCCGATACGCTGAAGATAAGGAGACTTGTGTCGACATGCTCCTGCGCTTCCGTCTCATGTGAAAATATGACCGTTCCTCCGGAAGGGGCTTCAAAAATTGTTGTAAGGTACAATCCCAAGGGACATCCTGGCAGGTTTGAGAGGCGGTTCTTCGTGTATGTGGAGGATGATTCTGCACCTGCGGCAGTTCTCAGACTGTCAGTGAATGTCGAAAGAGGGTCGGATATTTCAGGACTCTATCCGGTCTCAATGGGAAGTATCCGTCTCCGCAGGTCTGAAGTGGTGCTGCACAAAGGGACCAGAGCCGTCGAAAGATGTGTCTTCGTAAACGTCGGAGACAGACCTTTGAGGCTTCAATGTGAGAATGCGATGTTGCCTGCCTGTCTGAGTTTCAGGACAGAACCTGATGTCGTCGTCTCAGGGGAAGAAGGGGAGATCGTCATAACATATGACCCGTCGGAAGGCGGAGAAAGAAAAAGGATACCGGTGATTATCAAAGGTCTTGGACTACCTCCGAGTCAGTCTTCGATAACCGTTACATTTAAGGAAGAATAATAATGTTTAGTATGAATAGAATCAAATCAATTTTGGTGGCTCTTGCCGCTGTTGTCATGGTTTCATGTGTCAATGAGACCCCTGTCGTAAAGTATCTTGAAGTTACTCCTAACAATCTGGCAGGACAATGGGAACTTGTGGAATGGTCCGGTGCTGAACTCGACGCTGATTCATATTTCTATATTGACCTGGTACGTAAGGAAAGAAAATTCACCATATATCAGAATTTTGACAGCATGAGTGATTATCCTCATGTCGTGACCGGAGAGTTCAATATCGAGATGGATGTGGAACTGGGTGCCATAATCCGTGGAATATATGATTATGACGAAGGATTCTGGGCACATGAATATGAGGTCAATAATCTGACTGAGTCCTCTATGGAATGGGTTGCTACAGACGATCCTTCATTCGTTCAGAAATTCAAACGCATTCCTTCAATCCCTGAAAACCTTAAGGATTAATCATACTTATATAAAATGGGGGCGACTAATAAGTGATTTAGTCGCCTTCTTTCGTATTTATATGGATATGACGACAGTGGCGGTAGGGTAAGTTTGGATGGCGTGGCCGCCCGTGGCCTCGTGAACGGGAGGGGCCCGCGACGTAGTCGTGGGAGGGATGGACTCGGAACTTGTTCCGACGGAACCAAGCCAAACTTACCCTACCGCAACTTCAGAGCATACACAATAGCCTTTTGCTATCATCTTTCTGATATTATGAGCGACATCTATGGCAGCGAACTCTGCATTTACAAGATGAGGAAGGCGTTTTTTCTTCTCTTGCGCTTCATCTTCGGAACAGACTCATAAGACTTTTTAGTCACCCACTTTTTTTATATTAAAACGGTTCAGAACCGGAATAAATTTGTATCTTTATTGTGACAACCGTAAATAAAAACAATTACAAAATGAAAAGAAGTCTTTCACAGATCATCATCAGCGGTATTGTATCATTATGCATCTGCTGCGGCTGCGAAAAATGGAGAACCGATATTCCGGAAGATACTCAGGGTGACAATATCCCGACTGAGGACATTGTAAATACGCGTTTTCACGGAAAGGTTCACATTGCAGAAACTGGAGAATTATTGACCGGATTCCTTCAAAAAAGGTTTCCAAATGTATCCAATGAATGGAATGAGGAGACACAACTGATCATTCTCGGAGAAAGAACAGCA
>SUYY01000089.1 GCA_015060205.1 Bacteroidales bacterium | reverse complement strand
TGGCATTCCGCGTTCCTACTTCTGACGTTTCAGTTGTAGACCTTACTGTAGTTCTCGAGAAAGAGGCTACAATGGCAGAGATCTGCGCAGCAATGAAGGAGGCTTCAGAGGGCGAGCTCAAGGGTATCCTTGGTTACACTGAGGATGCAGTTGTTTCAACTGACTTCCGTGGCTGCTCTAACACCTCTATCTTCGATGCTAAGGCAGGTATCAGCCTTGACGCTAACTTCGCTAAGGTTGTTTCTTGGTATGACAACGAGTGGGGTTACTCAAACAAGGTTCTTGAGATGGCTCGCGTTATCGCAAAATAATTTGAACCGATCAGATTATAATGATGACCGTCCGGAAGGGCGGTCTTTTTTTGCCACATGCAGTACTGAAATAGAGTGATTTTTTAGTAAATTTGCATGTTTTTCGCAAAATGAACGGACTATGGCAAAGATTACTAAAGAAGATGCTTTGAACTATCATGCCGGCAAGCGTCCCGGTAAGATTGAGGTGGTTCCAACCAAACCATATTTCACGCAGACAGACCTTTCGCTGGCCTATTCCCCGGGTGTGGCGGAACCGTGTCTGGAGATACAGAAGAATCCTCAGGATGCATATAAATATACCGACAAGGGTAACCTTGTTGCAGTGATTTCCAATGGAACAGCTGTTCTGGGACTTGGAGATATTGGAGCTCTCAGCGGAAAGCCTGTGATGGAGGGCAAGGGATTGCTGTTCAAGATCTACGGTGGTATCGACGTGTTCGACATAGAGGTGGACGAGAAGGATCCTGACAAGTTTGTGGAGGCAGTAAAGGCTATTGCTCCGACATTCGGTGGTATCAATCTCGAAGACATAAAGGCTCCTGAGTGCTTCGAAATAGAACGCAGGCTTAAGGAGGAACTGGATATTCCAGTAATGCATGATGACCAGCATGGTACGGCCATCATCTCGGGTGCCGGACTGCTTAATGCCCTGGAAGTCAACGGTAAGGAGATCTCTCAGGTGAAGGTTGTCGTAAATGGAGCCGGTGCGGCAGCGATATCTTGCGCGAGGCTTTATATTGCTCTCGGAGTCGATCCGAAGAATATTGTGATGCTGGACAGCAAGGGAGTCATCTCGAAGTCCCGTCAGGGCCTGACTCCGGAGAAAGTGGAGTTTGCGACAGACAGGAACGATATCCATACACTTGCAGAAGCATTGGTGGGTGCAGATGTGTTCCTCGGTCTTTCAAAGGGTAATGTCCTCAGCAAGGATATGGTACGCTCCATGGCAAATGATCCGATCGTTTTCGCTCTGGCCAATCCTGTGCCTGAGATTACATACGAAGAGGCGATGGAAAGCCGTCCGGATGTGCTGATGAGTACGGGACGTTCCGACTATCCTAACCAGATCAACAATGTGATCGGATTCCCTTATATATTCAGAGGTGCGCTCGATACTGCATCGACTGCTATAAATGAGGAAATGAAACTTGCTGCTGTCCATGCAATTGCGGATCTGGCAAAGCAGCCTGTTCCTGAAATAGTGGGCAAGGTGTATCACGATAGCAAACTGTCTTTCGGACGTGATTATTTCATACCGAAACCTGTCGATCCGCGTCTTTTGACTGAGGTTTCTGCAGCAGTGGCAAAGGCGGCTATTGAAAGCGGAGTTGCCCGTAAGACAATAACGGACTGGGATGCATATAAAGTCCATCTGCTTGAATTCATGGGTCGTGAGTCCAAGTTGACTCAGCAGATTTATGATATGGCCAGAAGAGATCCTCAGCGGGTCGTTTTTGCCGAGGGTACTCACCCTTCAATGATGAAGGCTGCGATAAAAGCAAAAGATGAAGGCTTGTGCAAGCCTATTCTTCTTGGAAATGACGAGCGTATAGAAAAACTTGCCAAAGAACTCGGACTCAGTCTGGAAGGAGTGGAAGTGGTGAACCTCAGGCATGACAGAGAGGCATCCCGGCGTGAGCGTTTCGCACATATCCTAACAGAAAAGCGTCAGAGAGAAGGATATACCTTCGAGGAGGCAAACGACAAGATGTTCGAGCGTAACTATTTCGGTATGATGATGGTGGAGACCGGTGATGCAGATGCTTGCATTACAGGACTTTATACGAAATATTCCAATACCATAAAAGTGGCTAAGGAGGTTATAGGCCTCCAGAATGGGTACAGTCATTTCGGAACCATGCACATTCTTAATTCCAAGAAAGGTACATATTTCATTGCCGATACCTTGATAAACAGAAGCCATGATGTGGATTCTCTTATAGACATTGCGCGTCTGAGCGAAAAGACTGTGCGTTTCTTCAATCATGAGCCGGTGATGGCAATGATGTCGTATTCAAACTTCGGAAGCGACAAGGGCGGAAGCGCAGGAAGGGTCAAGGATGCTGTGGAAAAGTTGCAGGAAATGTATCCGGATTGGGCGATAGACGGAGAAATGCAGGTCAGTGTTGCCATGAACAATGAATTGCGCGACAAGAAGTATCCGTTCTCGAAGTTATATGGCAGGGAAGTGAACACGTTGATATTCCCTTGCCTGAACTCGGCTAACAGCGCTTACAAGATGTTGCAGGCTCTTACATCGGACGTGGAAATCATCGGACCTATTCAGATGGGACTTAACAAGCCGATCCACTTCATCGATTTCGAGAGTTCTGTGCAGGATATAGTGAATGTGACTGCTGTTGCTGCAATCGATGCGATGGTTAATAAAAAGATGTAGTCTTAATATTGATATTGCAGAATATTTGCATAATTTTGCAGTAAGGGATGTCAAAAGAAGTAAAACAAGTATAAGAAAACATAAACCAACACACAAATTTTCAACAAATGGAGCGAAGCGACGGCAAGTCCCTCTCCCGAGGAGAGGGATTTAGGAAGAGGGTAACGTAAACTTCTTTCATATTGCCTGCACG
>SUYY01000042.1 GCA_015060205.1 Bacteroidales bacterium | reverse complement strand
TTCTTTCCAATTAATCCAGGCATTGGTTTGTTTAATTAATTGATTATAAATACTTTATACTCCGCAACACATTTTTGCGGGCTGCAAAGATACGATTATTATTTTAATTTTCAACACTTTACGGCAATTTTTTGTTGATAACTTTTTCTTAATGCGCTGAATGACAGCAATCGCCGCAGACCTCGACATTTCTGACAATTCCGTCCTCGAGCATGAAGTTGGAGCAACAAACATTTTAAAACTTTGCTTATTATCACTATCTTTGCGCGGATATATATAAAGGTATGACACCACTTGCTTTTCTCGGCTTTCTGGAACTGTCCCTTGCGGACATCCTCGACATAATCCTGCTGGGTCTGATCATATTCTTCATGTTCAGATGGATCCGGGGCACCTCGGCGATGAGCATCTTCATCGCCATTGTGTCGCTGTATCTGATCAGGGTACTGACCGGAGCATTCAACATGAGGCTCATGACCGCAATCATGGACATGATACTGGACGTGGGAGTCCTGGCACTCATCGTCATATTCCAGCCGGAAATACGCAAGTTCCTCATCAGGCTCGGAAACAGGTATATGAGCAGCGCCCGCGGACAGAAGTTCCTCAACCGCATCCTCGGCAAGAGCGGCAAGAGTACCGTATCCTCAAGCGAAGAGGTCAATGACCTGACCGAAGCATGCAGAAGGATGTCGGAAGACAAGACCGGCGCACTGATAGTCATCGCACACAAGACTCCGCTTGAAGACATAATAAGCACCGGAGACAGGATCGACGCCAGAATACACAGAAGGCTCATCATGAACCTGTTCTTCAAGAACTCACCGCTTCACGATGGCGCAGTGGTCATTTCAGGAGGCAAGATCGTGGCGGCAAGATGCACCCTGCCGATTACGGAAAAGAAGAATATCCCGGCCAGATTCGGAATGAGGCACAAGGCGGCGATAGGCATCACCGAAGAGACCGATGCCGATGCGGTCGTGGTTTCCGAAGAGACCGGACACATATCGTTCGTCAAGGGCGGAGAGGTCACACCGATTACCAACATAAACGAATTGAAACTGCTTTTAAACACATCTTTCGGAGAATAAGGAGGGAAAGAATTGGAAGAAAGAAAAACATTCATAGATGCAAGACTGGAGCAGAAGATAGGATTTGACCGGATAAGGCAGATCATATCTGACAGATGCTCGACTTCATACGCAGCGGAGAGGACTGCGACAGAAACCTTCTCCACCAAAGAAGGGCAGATACGCAAACGTCTGCTGCTGACAGATGAGATGAGGCTCATCATGATGTTCGAGGATGGATTTCCGTCCGGCGGATTCATAGACTGCATTGATTTCCTCAAACCGCTGGAGAATCCTTCTTCGGCGATCGATCTTGTATCCCTGCGCAAACTGCGCACAATGCTCGAGACCCTTCGCAAGGTGACCAATTTCTTCGAAGGCGTAAAGGACGGGGTATATCCAAACCTCAAGAGGATGTCCTCCCACGTCATGAACTTCCCTCAGGTCCAGAGAAGGATTGATGTGATTGTGGATAGATATGGAGACGTGAAGGACACTGCGTCCGACGCCCTTTACGACATCCGCAAGTCTCTCAGGGAAAAGGAGGGTGCGATATCACGCCGTATGAGCGCCATACTGAAGAAGGCTCAGGAAGAAGGCATAGTGGACAGCGACACAGGTGTATCCGTACGTGACGGAAAGATGCTGATTCCGGTGAGTGCGGCAAACAAGAAGAAGATAGCAGGATTCATATACGACGAATCGGCCACAGGAAAGACTGCGTTCATCGAACCGGCCGAAGTGGTGGAACTTGACAACCAGATAAAGGAACTGCGTTTCTCCGAACAGAGGGAGATCCTGCGAATCCTCCTTGAATTCACCGATTTTCTCCGTCCATATATTCCGGACCTTCTGGGTGGGGCAAGATACCTCGGAGAAATCGACTTCATAATGGCAAAGGCGCAGGTGGCACTCGATTTCATCGCGGGAATGCCTGTGATCTCGGACAACGGCGAACTCAATCTCCGCAAGGCGCGCCATCCGCTCCTGGAAAGGGCGCTCCGCAAGGAAAAGAAGGCCATAGTGCCTCTTACCGCGAGCCTCAACCCGGCCAAACACATACTCCTCATATCAGGACCCAATGCCGGAGGAAAGTCCGTATGTCTGAAGACTGTGGGACTTCTCCAGTATATGTTCCAATGGGGAATGCTCATTCCTACATCCGAGGCATCTGAACTGCCGGTCTTCGACAGGATAATGGTAAGCATCGGAGACGACCAGTCCATCGACAACGACCTCAGTACATACAGTTCCTTCCTTGCAGATATGAAGACGATGCTTGCAGAGGCTGACTCGCGTACGCTTGTCCTGATCGACGAATTCGGAAGCGGAACCGAGCCTGCCGCAGGTGGTGCGATTGCGGAAGCGATTCTGAGCGAATTTGACAAAAGAGGCGTATATGGAGTAATAACGACACACTACACCAACCTGAAACTGTATGCGTCGGCCGACACAGGAGTGATGAACGGAGCGATGATGTTCGACGTGAAGAACATTGCGCCGATGTTCAGGCTCGAGATGGGACTTCCAGGAAATTCCTTCGCATTTGAACTGGCAAGGAAGATGGGCATGCCCGAGGCAGTCATCAAGGATGCCGAGGCACGTGCCGGAGAGGAGTTCGTGGGAATAGAGAGGAATCTGCGCAAGATCGCACGCAACAGAAAGGCCCTCGACGAAAAACTGGAAAGGATCCGCAACACCGACAAGACGCTCGAGAGCATCACAGACAGATACCAGAAGGAACTCCAGCAGATAAAGCAGACCAAGAAGGAGATTCTCGACCAGGCCAAGAAGGAAGCGGAAGAGATCATCAAGAGCGCCAACCGCCAGGTTGAAAACACCATCAGGACGATACGTGAGTCCCAGGCCGAGAAGGAGACGACCCAGGAGGCCCGCAAGGAACTGAGCGGATTCATGTCGCTTCTTGCAGCGAAAAAGGAGCAGGAGCAGAAGGAGAAGGACGATTATATAGAGAAGAAGATAAGGCAACTCGACGCACGCAAGGAAAGACAGAAGCAGAGAAAGGCTCAGAAGGCTGACGAAAAGGCGTCGCAGCAGGCTATGGAGGAAATGGCCGAAAAGCAGAGGATAGAGGCATTCCGCAGCGCCCCTCTCAAGGCCGGAGAAAAGGTACGCATCAAGGAGAACGGCATGGTCGGCGAGGTGGTCAAGGTGTCGGCGAAGGCAGTCGTGGTGGCGATAGGAAACATCAGCAGCAAGATGCCTCTTGACAAGGTGGAACGCATCACCTCAAACGAATACAAGAGCGCCGTCAAGGAAACCGCAAAGCCTGTAAGCACAATCAGAATAGATTCGTCCATCACAGAGCGCAAACTGAACTTCAAGACAGAGATAGACCTTCGCGGAGAGCGCCTGTCCGACGCACTGGATCAGGTCAGCAGATATATTGACGACGCCATCATGCTCGGCATCGGAAGCGTCCGGATCATACACGGCAAGGGAACGGGAGTCCTGCGCGATGAGATCCAGAAACTTCTAAGGACAGTACCCGGAGTGGCATCCGCAAAGGATGAACACATACAGTTGGGAGGAAGCGGAGTGACAGTGGTCACTTTTGAATGAGACATCCACTGAAACATCACTTTTGGTGGGCAAGACACGAGAACAGATGAGAAAGATATTGATACTGGCAGCGACGGCATTGATGTTTGCCTGCTGCATCGGGGGCAGGAGCACGGGACAGGGGCCGGGAGAGACCGTTCAGGAATTTTACATGGCACTTGCCGGAGGCGAATATGCTCTGGCGGAAAGTTTCTGTGACACCCTTCACATGAAAGGATATATAGAAGCAATACGTCAGGTCAGGGAACAGAATGACAGCACGGTTGACGCGATTGTTTCCGGCATCCTTTCCACGATAGAAGTAAATATAACCGATATACGCAAGGAAGGAGAAGGCAAGACCGTGTTCTATGAACTGGAGTATGACGGAGTCCGGACAAAGAAGAAGATAGCGACATTGGCACAAGAGGAGGGAGCATGGAGGATAAGGGAAATCACCGACAGACATTAGGCAGAAGAGGAGAAGAGATTGCATGCAGGTTTCTGGAAAGCATCGGACACACGATTCTTGAGCGCAACTTCAGAAGCGGACATCTTGAAATTGACATAATATCCTTCGACCCTGAGGGTATACATTTTGTAGAGGTCAAGACCCGCCAGAAAAGCATACAGGCCCCGCCCCAGGAAAATGTGAATGCAGCGAAGCAGAAACGCACGGCAAAAGCCGCACTCGGATACCTCAATTCAGCAAAAAGTCTTCCGAGCAGGGACATGGAGTGCATCTTTGATGTGGTTGCTGTGACTTTTGATGCCGAAAGGGCAGATGTGGAATGGATTCCACAGGCGTATATACCTTTATATATATAAGACCCACAAGATGGGCAGACAAGCGGACAGGTACATCCGCAAGAACAGGATACAACAAAACTGATAACTAATGAATAAAAACAATTGCTATTGCGTCATCATGGCCGGAGGAGCCGGAACACGATTCTGGCCGGTCAGCAGAGTAAACAGACCCAAACAGTTTCTGGATGTTGCAGAAACAGGAAAGACCTTCATCAGGCACACCTACGACAGGATGCTGAAGATCCTGCCACAGGAAAACATCCTGATCGTGACCGCGGAGAGATATCGCGACCTTGTCATGGAACAGATTCCAGAGTTGGAAAGGCACAACCTTCTGCTCGAGCCATATGCAAGGAATACCGCTCCAAGTACAGCATATGCGACATATACGCTGCTGAAACGGAACCCTGATGCTCATTTTGTGGTGATGCCGTCGGACTATATCATCGAAAACGAAGAACTGTTCGCAAAGACCATCGAAGGAGCATTCGACTATGTGGAACAGAATGATGTCCTTCTTACCTTCGGAGTCGTTCCGACAAGACCCGACACCAACTACGGATATGCCCAGGTGCTTGGAGGCAGGGACGCGCTGAAGTACAACGAGCCTGTAAAAGTGAAGACCTTTACTGAAAAACCGGACAAGGATCTTGCAAAGATATTCCTCGCCTCGGGAGAGTTTCTCTGGAACGCAGGAATATTCCTCTGGAAAGCCCGGACCATATGCAGGGAAATGGAAAAGCACCTGCCTCAGGTGACGGGATTATTCCGAGGCTGGGAACACGCCCTCGGCACAGGAGTGGAAAACGAATTCATCACAAAGGCATTTTCAGACTGCATGAACATCTCCCTTGCATATGGCGTGATGGAAAAGACCGACATGGCATGGATATATCCGGTGCAGTTCGACTGGCAGGATGTGGGAACCTGGGAATCGCTCTACAACTACATGACGGAACGAGACGGTAACGGAAATGCCATGAGCGCAGACAAAGTCCTTGCAGAAGACTCAAGATCCACTCTCGTAATCTCGCCTGAAAAGAAGAAACTTGTGGCGATCAAGGGTCTGGACGATTATATCGTGGTGGATACCGATGATGTCCTGCTCATCTGCCCTAAGGACGACAAGAAGTTCAAGGACTTCATCTCACAGATAGCAATGCCTGAATTTGAAAAATACAGATAGGATATGGAAAAACGAATACAGACCGACATGGTGTCGGCAATGAAAGAGAAGAATGCGGTGAGACTCGCATCACTCAGAGCCATCAAGGCAGCCATCCTCCTTGCAAAGACTGCAGAGGGCGGAAACGGAGAGGTCACAGACCAGGAAATCGTAAAGATAATCCAGAAACTCGTAAAACAGCGTAAGGAAAGCGCCCAGCAATACAACGATGCAGGCCGACCTGAACTCGCCGCCAATGAACTTGCGGAAGCCGCTGAAATGGAAGTGTACCTTCCTAAACAACTTTCGGAAGATGAGGTAAAGGCGGAACTCGCCAAGATCATCACCGAAGTCGGAGCATCGAAGCCTTCAGATATGGGCAAGGTGATGGGCGTAGCGACAAAACGTCTCGCAGGACTTGCTGAAGGACGTCTTATTTCTGCCCTTGTGAAGCAGATGCTCGCCTGATCAGAGTTCCCTCATGATGTCTGCCGGAGGACGATGCTCGGAAAGCAGTTGCTTCATGCGGTCCATATAGGGCGCAACATGAGAGAAGAACATTCTGTAGCCTTCACATAGGGCGTTGAGTCCGGTCTCTCCGGATTCCGTACGTCCGAAACGATGCTTGGGACATTCGCCATGACATGCAAAGAACCATTTGCATGTCATGCATTTTTTAGGGAGACCGTTACGTTTGTCTATGCCGAAGCGGATCTGCTTTTCTGAATTCATAAGAGTGCGCAGGTCGGTTTCAAGTACATTTCCGATCCGGTATTTCTCATAAACGAAGTGATCGCATGCATACAGATCTCCGTTGTGCTCTATGACTGTATTCCCTCCGCATGTCTCTGCAAATGTACAGGTGCCTGGCTGCACACCGCACCAGAGGGCAAGGGTGGAATCGAACTGATTCACGAACACCCTTCCCACATCGTGACGCACCCAATGGTCAAAAATCTCACACATGAATTTTCCGAAGCCTTCCGCACTGACAGACCATGGAGCGACACGTGCCCCTTCCACATCCGGAGCCACTATCCTTCCATTCCGTACATGCTCCAGGACAGGCATGAACTGGATAAACCGGGTTCCTGCGCTTTTAAGGAACCTGTATATCTCCGGGCCACGGCCTTCGCACCCGCTATTCACAGTGGCCATCACATTGTACTGCACACCGGCCTTATATAATTCCGATATGCCCTTGACCACACGGTCAAATGTGGAAGCACCCCCTTTTCCTGTACGGTAGCGGTCGTGCACATCCTTCGGCCCGTCAAGAGATACTCCCACAAGAAAATTGTTCTCCCGGAAGAACCTCGCCCATTCCGGCGTGACAAGAGTGCCGTTGGTCTGAAGCGTATTGTTGATCTTCTTCCCCGCAGAATATTTCCGCTGCAGTTCCAGAGCCTTGCGGTAAAAATCAAGTCCCATCAGGAGAGGCTCCCCTCCATGCCAGTTGAACACTACCTCCGGGACATCGTTTGCCGCAATATATTCCCTGACGAAGACCTCAAGCATTTCGAGAGTCATCCGCGGTTCCCTGCCACCGTATATTTCTGCCTTGTCAAGATAATAGCAATAGTGACAGCGCAGGTTACAAAGAGAACCCGCAGGCTTTATCATTATATTGAAAGCCTGTGGGCCTGTTATCCTTATTGCATCCTGAAGCGTAAGTGTATCCTTGTGGTTCATATGTCCTTTGTTCCGGAATCATCCTTCGGCAAAGATACACTTATTCTCCGAGGTTGCTCATTATTTCGCAAGAAGTTCCTTCAGGGACTGTGCCGTGAGGGCTGAAGGGCGAGGGGCGTTGACAGTGATTATCCTGCCCTGTCTGTCCAGAAGGATGAATCTAGGTATGCCGTTGATCTGATACTGCTCGGAAACGGCCTTGAGTCCAGCCTCTGTGGCGATATACTGTGGCCATGTCGGGTTTTCCTCCTCGAGTCGCTTCTTCCACGAACGGCTATCCTCGTCGATGGAGATGCTTATCACCTGGATATCCTTGTCTGCACCAAGTTCTGTGACTATCTTCTGAAGATATGGTATCTCCTCGCAGCAAGGCTTGCACCACGATGCCCAGAAATCTATATACAAGGCCTTTCCCTTGAAGTCGGCAAGGGTGAATTTCTTTCCGTCAGCATCTTCCATTTCGATCTGAGGAGCCTGTGCTCCTGAAGCAAGACAGGTGGCAGCCTCATAATTCGGTGCGATCTGGTTGACATAACCCTCTTCAGTAACCACCGAACGATAGTATCCGTATGCCTCCTCCATACCGTCAGGTCCCATGACCTGAAGCCTGTTGATAAGGATGGAGGTCATCAGGAAATGGTTCCAGTTTGTGTTTTCCGATGTCTTTTCTGCTATCTTGAGTGCCTTGCAAAGATCCATATCCAGTACGGAAACAACAGATGAGACCTTGTTGAAGAGAGTCGAGAACTGTTCGTCCGTATAGCCGTCGAAATAACCTGAAGACAGGAAGTCTTCATATTCCTCGTCCTGAGGCATCTGACCTGTCTGAGAGAGATAGAGGTACGGGAAATAGAGCGAATATCTTCCTACCGCCTCGTCTATAAGGGCAGTGTAATATTCTGTAAATCCGTCGTTTCCCATCTCCTCCATTCTTGCCTTGAAATCATCGGCAGTGGAATTTACCATAGCCTTGTATGCGGTAAAATCCTTCACTTCCGCTGCATTTTCAAGGAATGCGTAATCAAAGCCGAAAGTGCTCCAGTAGTCGCGGGTGAACTCATTTTCAGAGGCACCGTTTCCTATGAATCTGAAATTTGTCTCCACGCCTTCCTGAGTGATGTCGAACTCGGCATAGTACTTCTGTCCCTGTTCAACGCAGGTGCAAAACATGAACTTATCGACAAAGAGCCTTGCATCATATTCCGAACGGGCAAACTCCAGTTCGGCGGAGAAGGTACCGTCAGGATTGATGTCGAACGGAACCTCTATAAAGCCCTCCCCTTCCGGGTTCACAAGGAAAAACTCGGTATATTCTCCGTTGTAACCGATGATCTTTCCTTCGAAGACGACCTTGTCTCCCTGGCAGGACGCCAGCAGCATTGCCGCTGCCAGTGTCGCGATCAATGTTCTGATAGTTTTCATAGTCCTATGTCAATTATCATTCTTCGTCATAGGCTGTGCCGTCAATGAGTTCGATCTGAGCACCTTCCACTATTATCATATATCCCGGATCCTCATCGTCGGCATTCTGGATATTTGCTATTACAGAATAGGTTTCCTCACCCTCGTCCTTTGTAATCATGAGTGCAGATATGCCGTCTGCAACGTAATAATTGCCGAAAGAGAACATTATGTAGGTTCCCATCGGGAAGGTAAATCCTTCCATTTCGAAGAGACTTCCCTTGTCAAGGGTCATTGCCTCACCGCTGTTCTCTCCCTCAGGAGCAGAAAAGACACCGGCAATGTCGAGAGCGTCGAAAGTAGTGGTAGGGACATAGAAATCTATGCTTGTCACGGCTCCGCTTTCAGCAGACATCATAAGATTTAACGCTGTGGTTCCGAATCCGCTGTCACCGTTGTATGTACATGTTATCGACTCGATCTTTGTAGGGTCCACCTCTCCTACGACAGGGAACATCGCCTCGGATGCGTCAAACTCAAGTTCTCCTTCATAGTAGTACTTATAATCATTTCCGTCGGCATCCTTGAGGTCGAGTTTCACGAGGCAGGTGCCGTCTTCGTTCTCAGAGATGATGAACTTGCCGTCTGTGATGAATACATCCTCCACCACATCGCCTGTGGTAAAGGTGATTTTAGAACCGCCGGAGAATGACTCCTCGCCTTCTTCATCTTCAAGGACATATGAGCCTCCTGCGAGGAAAGTCATAGGAGTGCCTTGGATGTCCATTCCCAGGAAAGACTCGAAACTCTCGCCCTTTTCGATTTCGCCAAAAGGCATCTGAACTTCTTCAGCACTCAGATACTCCTCGGTAAAGAATTCCATGGAGACCCCGATTCTTTCATCGGCACTCATCATGTAAAGATATGCGCTTCCGCCTTCACAGTCCGGCATGAACATCTGATAGACGCTTCCGCCGTAGACAAGTTCGCATGATGGCAATTCAGTATAGCCCTCATATTTGCTGGACTTCAACTGCTTGAGTTCCACCGGGAATGAGGCTCCTCCTGCTGTAAGGGTAAGGACGCCTGTACGGTCTTCTGTGAACGAAGGATTTGCAGAAGCGGTAAGAGCAAGCGAATTGCCGTCAGCAACTACAGTGACCCATTCAGGCTGACCGGAATAACTCCAGTCGTCCACGTTGCATGTCACCGCGATGTTCTTGGTTTCGCCGGCTCCGGCAAATGTCACCGACTCCGGACTTGCGGAAATCTCCGGAGTAACATCTGATTTTTCCTCACATGCGCACATTGCGAACAGCATCGCCAGCGCAGAAAATGTCAAGTTGATAAATCGTTTCATAATATCTGTTTTTTGGGTTATTATTCATTGTCCTTATATTCCGGATGCCACTGAAGTATAGACGGCGGTATCCTCATCACCAGGCGTTCCTTCGTGAGGGAGTATGTCTGATCGCCCACAGTGTGGACATACATGCCCTTGAGGTCCTGGAAAAGCGGATCGTCCCAGAGACGGCGCATGTCGAACCACGTGTTGCCGTATCCTATATATTCCCTCATCCTTTCATCCACGGCAAATCTTACCATATCATCACCGTCTGCCGCCGTCACAGCAGCATCTGACGCTCCGTCCACCCTGTGCCTGCGCAATTCCTCAAGGACAGCCTTCGCATCTGCATACCTTGCGTTTCTTGCAAGACATTCGGCATAAATGAGATACAGGTCAGGGACGGTCACTCCTACATTGGTGGTGAAACGCGAAAGATTCAGGGAATAGACATCCTTGAGGTCAAACTTGCTGTAGGCCGTCTTGCCTGACTTCAGACCCGAGAAGAAACACAGGCGCAGGTCACCCTTGTCGAAATATTTCTCGACGACATCCGTCTTTACGGCAAAAAGCGAGGATCCGTAATATGAAGGATACATCGCAGACCATATGTGGGCCATGGATTCATAACTGTAAAGGAGTTCCGGATTCTGCTTGATGTCCACGGGATAAGTTATCTCTCCGTCAGAGGAGATAGTATTATAATCCAGAAGACCGCAGCCTGAAGCCTCAAGCATGTTCATGGCCTGCTCAAGATATGGCAGGGCTTCCTTGTAATTGCCCATCATCCAGAGTACCTTTCCAAGCATGGCGTTTCCGGTCGTCGCAAACACGCGGTACGGGTGTTCCGCCCTGGACTGAAGGTCCGGCAGAGCCTGCTTCATCTGACTTGTCACAAATTCATATACCTGCTCTACCGTCTTTCTCGGGAAACTCTGTCCCATGGTGGTTGCCTTTGTTATTATCGGAACACAAAGGTCTGTCCCGGCAGTAGAGACATCATAGGGCTTTCCGAAGAACTGGGCCATGATGAAGGTGACATATGCCCTGATGAAGACCGCCTCAGCCTTAAGGGCAGCCTTCTTTTCAGGCGTACCTCCGGATGCATTCTCCACTCCTGCGATCACGACATTCATCGGATACATGATGCTCGCCGGATGGTTCCATTCGCCGCAATTCTCGTCTTCGCGGAATATATCCGCCTTCCAGAGATAGGCGTTGGTCTCAGGCGCACCCATAAGGGAATATGCGGTGGTGAAGCCATCCTGGTCGATGGTGAATTCAAAGCCCATATACGGGAACACTTCGTTGAGAAGGAACATCTCGGTTCCGTACAGAAGGCCCTCATAGTGCTCTATCTTCTCGGCGACATCGTAGCCGCGGGGCTTGATGCCGAGGTAGTCTTCGCAGGAGGTTGTGCAAAGAGTAAGGAGTAGTAATGTTATGTATGCTGTTCTTTTCATGTTGACAGGGTTAGAATTCTATGTTGAGTCCGGCGGTGAAATAGGGACGGAATTTCTCGCCGCGGGATCCTCCTGAAAGGTAAAACGCCTCCGGATCGATGCCTTCCTTGTTGAAAGGGATGAGCAGGAGGTCCGAAGCCTGCACCATCACGCTTGCATTCCTTGCCCTTATGGCCCTGCACGCCTTCACAGGAAGATGATACGTCAGCGAAAGGTCCCTGAGTTTTATATATGACGCGTTCAGGACATTGATGTCGGCATATTTATAAAGCATCTGGATGTCGTTCTCGTTTACAGATGTGTCATTCAGTTTATAATATGCCGGAACATTGGTCTTCTTTTCGTCTCCGGGACGTTTCCACCTGAGGTTGAAGTCGTTATGGAGTTCTCCTTCAAATCTGTAGGAAAAGTGGTTGTTTATGTCGTTCCTCATCACATGTCCGCAGTTGAATACAAACATGAACGCAAGTTCAAACCCCTTATACCTCAACGAGTTGCTAAGCGAACCGAACACCGGAGGAATGGTTGTGCCCATATATGGCACCGCATCAAGATTGTCCACATCGCTTATCGAGCGCACTGCGTTGCCCTTGGAATCATATACCCTCGGCATTCCGTCTGCAGGATCAAGTCCCGCCCATCTGAATCCGAAGACCGTTCCATAAGGATATTCCTCCCAATACTGATAGTTCACCATGCTCGAAGGCGTGTCAGGTGGAGTGATATACATGCTTATGAGTCTGTTGGAGTTGTACGTGATGTTGAACTCCGTGTTCCAGTTGAAGTTTTTTCTGGAGATATTCGTGCTGTAGAGCGAAAGTTCGACTCCCCGGTTGCTCATCGTTCCTATATTTGACAGAACCGAGACAAAGCCTGTTGTCGGGTCTATCGGAGTGGCGGCGAGAAGATTGGTGGTCAGTTTGTCATACAGGTCCAGAGATCCGCCGAAACGATGCTCCCAGAACCCGAAATCAAAACCGATGTTCCATGTCCTGGTCTTCTCCCATGTGAGTTTGTCATTTGCCGGTGTGGTCACCACATATCCGAGACCGAACTCGTTGTACCTCGGATCCGATATGGAAGAAAGGATGTCGTAAGGACCTCCTTCACCGGGTTTTGGAGAATTGCCGGCAAAACCGTAACTCAGACGGACATTCAGATTGTCCACCTGCTCGACAGAATTCAGAAAGTTCTCCTTTGCCATATTCCAGATGGCACCCACCGACCATATAGGCTTGAACTGTACGCTCGGATCGCTTCCGAACAGATTCGACTGGTCTACCCTCACGCTGGCATTTACCGAGTACCTGTCCATGAGAGTATAGGCGACATTGGCATATGCGGAAACGAAACGGTATTCGATTTCAGTCTGGTCGTATGAGTTCGGCTCGAACTGATTGGTAGTTGCCGCCGCGATCATCGGCAGGACAGGGTTTCTGACTCCTGTCTGCTGCAGGAAATAATCGTCATAGAAGATATACTGCATGGTCTGCTTGTCATATCCCCGCATGAATGTGGAATTGGAGGCGGTCTTGTTGCTGTTTATCTCGAAACCGGCGACTGCCGTGGCATGATGCACATGCTTTCCGACAAACTCCCTATCGAAGTTCAACTGATTACGCACGGTATATGATGTGGCATGTGAACTGCCTGCCGTGAACTCTCCTCCGGAGGACGGAAGGTACTGCCGGCCATCTGTATCAGTGGCGAACGCCCTGTCAAGCCTAACCTTGAAGGTTTCTGCCGGGAAATATGTCTCTGACTTCGAATTGTCGGTCATATATTGGAATCTTCCCTCATATGAAAGTCCGTCAATGATGTCTATGGTCAGTCCGGCATTGGCCCTCATGCTGTAAAGGTCGCTCACCTGGGTGGACCTGAGCCAGTCGGATACCGGGTCATATTCCAGAGAAAAGCCTGTAACGGACTCGACCTTCTGCCGAAGGGATTCATTCATTATGTATCCGGTGTGAGACAACGGCCTGCCCTGTTCATCGAAGAACCTTGCATAAGGTATGGACGTAAGATGATTTCCTCCATACTCGTCATATGACGACATATGACTTCTGCTCCTTTCATAGAAGGCATTAAGGGAAAGGTCAAGTTTCATCCATTTTGTGAGGTTGAGGACATCCCTCATATATATCTTGTATTCGTCTGTCCTGTCCTTCGATATGCCCTGACCTCCCTGATATTCCAGAGAGGCATAGTAACTGTTGCGGTCGTTTCCTCCGGAGAGAGATACCGAATGGTTGGTCAGGAACGAATTGCTCATGAAATATTTTTCGTACTCCTTCCTTCCGTCAATGTTTCTGAGGGCGTTCAGAAGCGCATCACGCTCGGCAAGCGATATCTCGCCGTTATAATACTGATACAGGGCCTTCTCATGCGGATGCACGACAGGATAGTTGGACATTGTACCGAATGTGGTCTTGTTTATATCGTCCCACCTGTAGGTTTCAGGGTCGAACGCCTGCACTGCCGCATCGATGAACTGCCTGCTCGTCATCATATCCTGATAACTGTAGTCCGGCTTTCCCTTGAAGGTAAAGGTTCCGTTGTAGACTATGTTCAGGCGGCCGTCGGACGAACCTGTCTTCGTGGTGATTACCATCACTCCGTTCGCTGCCTGCGCTCCCCAGATCGAAGCCGCTGTGGCATCCTTGAGGAAACTTACGCCGGCCACGTCGTTCGGATTCACAAGTCTGCCCACCTGGCTGCGGGACATCGGAACACCATCGACGATATAGAGAGGTTCGGTACTGGAGTTTATGGAAGTTATTCCTCTTATAAGGAAACTGGTCCCTTCCGCAGTGGTGTTTACGTTGAGACCTGCCACCGAGCCTTCAAGTGCCTTGAGGATGTCTCCATGAGTGTTTCCACGGTCCTGGACCTGAGCACCCTCCACCTTTGCAAATGCTCCGGCCGACCTCTCGCGGGAAATGGTCTGATAACCGGTCACAACCACTTCCTTGAGATACTGGGTATCGACCGAGAGCGATATGTTCATGACCTCATTGTCCCCGACCTCTTCCTTTTCCTGTCTCATACCTATGAAATTGAAGACAAGGACTGTGGACGGATCATCAGGTACAATGATGGTGAAATTTCCGTCCATGTCTGTGACGGCACCGTTTGAAGTGCCGTCGACAAACACATCCGCTCCGGGGAGAGTCTCTCCCGAACTGTCGGTCACCTTGCCTCGGATGACCCTTTCCTTAGGCCTGCTGTCCTGTTTCTTCACCTTCTGCTCAGGAGTAAGCGCAATCTGACCGTCCATTATCCTATAGGTGATGCCCGTTCCGTACAGAACCCTGTTCAGAACCACATTGACATCCTTGTCGGATACACTCACGGAAATCTTCTGATTGACATCGATTATCCTGTTGTTGTACACGAAACGATAGTCGCTCTGTGCGGAAATGGACTTGAGGACTTCCGACAAGGCGACATCCCTTACATCAAGGACAATACGTTCATTCCTGGCGTAGAGATGGGAAATTCCAAGAACAACTGTCAGCAGCATGACTGCAAGGCAGCGTAAAACATGTTTCATAGGCAGTTCGTTTGCTATTAATACAAAAAAAATGATGACCTCCCTAAAAGAAGACATCATTTTTATGTGGATTTACTGATATTTCAGAGATTCAGCACAACTTTGTTCCCGATGACCTGATATTCTATATCCGAGGTGATGCTCAAGAGTTCCAGAACCTGAACGAGCGACTCTCCGCTGAATTCTCCTGTGAAAGAAGAGTTGTATATCCTGATGTCTTCTACCGATATGTCCACTCCGTACCACCTTTCCAGCCGGGCGATCACGTCCTTCATCGGTGTGTCGTCAAAAAGAAGTCGTCCCTTGGTCCATGCCCCCGCGTCCTCTATCTTTGCCACCGACTTCACCACCTTTCCTGCGGTTATCCTTATATCCTCCTTCTCGGACATCCTGCAGATGGTTGCATCTCCTTTGAGCACCTCCACGGAACCTTTCACAAGACTCAGGTGCAGATCCCCCTGATCCTCGTAGCAGCATAGATTGAATTCAGTTCCTGTGACCATGACAGTCATTCCGGAAGGGGTGTTTATATAGAACGGATCGGATTTGTCTGCCTTGACCTTGAAATACCCCTCTCCTTTCAGGGTCACGCTCCGTCTGCTTTCAAAGTCGTCGGACAGGTCCAGGACGCTTCCGCTGTTAAGACATACCACCGTACTGTCCGGAAGCATGAGAGAGCCTTTCACTCCGTCATTGACCATATAGGAGCGCTGAACCATCGAAGTTCCTGCATATTCTGCCGGCACGGTCCCTGTCGAAAACAAGTCGGACACGGTATATAAGGCAAAAGGTACGGACAATACCGCAGCAGCAACGGTGATGATACGGACCAACTTTCCTGCCGTCTTTCTGCGCCTGTGTCCATAATCAGGAATGACGCCAAGATAAGGCGAGTCGGGAAAAGACCCGAATACCGCCCTGTTCTTCTCAATTATGTGGTTATTGTCCATGTATATATATTACAATTATTTTGAAGAATACCCTAAGTAATCTTTCAGTTTTTTACGGAACACCCTCAAGGATATCTTCATGTGGTATTCTATAGCCTTGACGCTAAGTCCCTGGATATCTGCTATTTCCCTATTGGTCAAGCCTTCCTTGCGGCTCAGTTCGAACGAGGTTCTTGCAGAATCGGGAAGAGACGAATAGATGGTTTCGATCTGCCTTTCGAGTTCGAGCGAATCTATCATCTCCTCAATCGACGGGTCCTCCAGGGCAAGGATATCCTCGTCGATTTCATTCAGGACATTTCTGTCCGACAGGACCTTCTTTTCCTTGAGGACATTTAGAGTCCTGTTCCGTGCAATGCGGTAGACGAAGGAGCGCAGGTTTCTGTCCGGGTCGAGCATATTGCGCTTTTCCCACAAAATGCCGAAGACCTCCTGTGCAAGGTCCTCGGCATTTGTCATGTCGTGTGTATAACTGTTTATGAAGTGTACGATGTTATTGAACTCCATCCGATAGAAGAGTTCAAATGCATCTGCTTCACCGTTCCGGATGTCTGCTGTCAGTCTCCTGAAGCCCATAGACTACTCCTTGCGCTCTGCGGTAGAGTTGAGGAAGAGTTCGTCCATCTGCTCCTGATCGATGTATGAAGGAGAGTCGATCATCACATCGCGGCCCTGGTTGTTCTTAGGGAATGCAATGTAGTCACGGATTGTCTCCTGACCGCCGAAGAGGGAGCATACACGGTCGAAGCCGAATGCAAGACCACCGTGCGGCGGAGCACCGAACTTGAATGCGTTGATGATGAATCCGAATTTGTATTCAGCGTCTTCCTTGCTGATGCCGAGAACCTCGAACATACGCTCCTGCATTGCCGCCTCATGGATTCTGATGGAACCTCCACCGAGTTCGGTACCGTTGAGGACAAAGTCATATGCGTTCGCACATACCTTCTCGAGATCTTCCTTCCTGTCGCTGTAGAAAAGTTCGAGATGTTCAGGCTTAGGGGCGGTGAAAGGATGATGCATCGCATAGAAACGCTGAGTCTCGTCATCCCACTCCACGAGAGGGAAATCCACCACCCAGAGAGGTGCGAAGTTGAACGGATCCCTGAGTCCGAGTCTGTTACCCATCTCGATACGGAGAACGCCGAGCATGGTCTGAGCCTTTCTCCTTGCACCGCACAGAACAAGCATCATGTCACCCTTCTTTGCTCCAAGACGGTCCGCAACTGCCTGAAGTTGCTCCGGAGTATAGAACTTGTCGATCGAAGAACGTATGCTTCCGTCCTCGTTCACCTTTATATATACCAGACCTTTGGCTCCTACCTGAGGTCTCTTTACCCATTCTGTGATTTCGTCTATCTGCTTGCGGGTATAGGAAGCGGCACCCTCCACGTTGATTGCACCGATATAATCCACTCCGTCGAAAACAGAGAAGCCATATCCCTTCACGAGGTCTGTGATCTCATGGATCTTCATGTCGAAGCGGATGTCCGGCTTGTCGCTTCCGTAGAAGTCCATCGCATCATACCAACTCATGCGAGGAATACGCTCGGCGATCTCCACATTCAGGACGTTCTTGAAGAGGGTCCTCATCATGCCCTCGAATGTGTTCAGAACATCCTCCTGCTCAACGAACGACATCTCGCAGTCGATCTGTGTGAACTCAGGCTGGCGGTCTGCACGAAGGTCCTCGTCACGGAAACAGCGCACAATCTGGAAATAACGGTCATAGCCTGCCACCATCAGAAGTTGCTTGAAAGTCTGAGGAGACTGAGGCAGTGCATAGAACTGACCCGGATTCATACGTGAAGGCACCACGAAGTCACGTGCTCCCTCAGGAGTCGACTTGATCAGATAAGGTGTCTCAATCTCGAGGAAGTTCTGTGCATCGAGGTAGTTACGTACCTCGTGAGCGATCTGGTGGCGTATCTTGAGAGCCTTCTGAAGCGGATTTCTACGAAGGTCAAGGTAGCGGTACTTTGCACGGAGTTCCTCACCTCCGTCACTCTCGTCCTCGATTGTGAAAGGAGGAGTGTTTGCCTTGTTGAGGACCTTGATGTCGCTGAGGACAATCTCGATGTCTCCGGTAGGCATCTTCGGGTTCTTGCTCTGACGCTCCACGACCTCGCCGGTCACCTGAAGCACCCATTCACGACCAAGGCCCGATGCTGTCTCGACGAGTTCCGATGCAGCATGAGCATCCACAACAAGTTGAGTGATGCCGTAACGGTCTCTGAGGTCCACGAATGTCATACCGCCAAGTTTTCTTGACTTCTGTACCCATCCTGCCAAAGTCACGCTCTGGCCTACGTTTTCAATGCGGAGTTCTCCGCAGGTGTGTGTTCTGTACATATATTGTTTGATTATTTCCTAAAAATCCCACAAAAATAATCAATTTATATTGAACAGCAAAAAACAAGAGGACTGTATCGGATTCTTGCCGAATCGGACACAGTCCCCTGAAAATCAGACAGATTCAGGTATCAGAACTCTATTTCGTTGCAATAGATGTAGCCCAAAGACCTCAGGAGAGGGAACTGATGAGCCATCACATCTGCCCTGAAACGGTCGTAATCCTTGTTTTGCGGCGTCGTCCACTGGACTTCACTTATCGCCAGCATTCGAGGAAGGAGCATGTACTGGACATGAGCCGGAGTGCCGATGAACTCTGTCCATACGTTACATTGCACGCCGAGAATATGATGGCGCGCTTCTTCCGGAATACCATCCAGAGGATCGTAGCCATAACATTTCTCCACAGGAACATATTCGTGGAAGCCCACAGGCTCCAGTTCAGGCTTGTCCGACTGGCAGTAGTTGAGATAGCAATATTCGCAAGGGGTCATGATGGCGTCAAAGCCGTTGCTGGCAGCCTCGATTCCGCCCTGTACGCCTCTCCACGACATTATTGTGGCACCGGGTTCAAGGTCGCCCTCAAGTATCTCATCCCAGCCGATCACCTTCCTGCCTTTATCTGCGAGGAACTTCTGAACCCTTGCAGTGACATAATTCTGAAGATAATGCTCTGCCGTCCACTTGTCGCTGTCCTTCAGACCGAGTTCCCTGATGCGGGCCTGGCAACGGGAGCAGTTCTCCCATCTTATCTTAGGGCATTCGTCTCCTCCGATGTGGATATATTCGTAAGGGAATATGTCACAGACCTCCGTGAGCACATCTTCAATAAACTCAAAAGACGAATCCTTTCCTACGCAAAGCACATCCTTTGCTATATCCCACACTGTCATTAGCGAATACGGACCACCGGTACATCCAAGATGAGGATAGGCAGTCAGAGCCGAAACCATATGAGCCGGAAGGTCTATCTCCGGAATTATTTCGATTCCCCTCTCGGAAGCGTAGGCCACCACGTCACGAAGTTGCTCCTGAGTGTAGTATCCGCCATATCTGATGCCGTCGTTGGATTTTGCATCCCAGCCTATCATGGTGCCGTTGCGCCATGCCCCGACCTGCGTGAGCAGAGGATATTTCTTGATCTCCACTCTCCAGCCATGGTCGTCGGTAAGATGCCAGTGGAACCTGTTGAGTTTATATACCGCCATCACATCCAGAATCTTCTTGATCTGGTCTATTTCAAAAAAATGGCGCGAGCAGTCCAGAAGCATGCCCCTATGGGAAAAACGTGGCTTGTCCTTGATGACGGCACATGGAATGTTCCAGTCAGCGTCAGGATTACAAACACCGGAATAGACTTCTGCAGGCATAAGTTGCTTGAGGGTGGCGATGGCATACAGAGTACCGTTGTATGCAGAGGAATACACGTTGATACGACGCCTGCCTATTTCAATTTCATATTCCTCCGGTGCCAGTCCTTCCTTATGATGAAACACAATCCGGGACGGACCGGTCTTGCCGCCGCAACATATCCTGACCAATGAGTCCAGGTCCTGCACGAGAGCATCTTCTTTCTCCGAAAGCCCTTCGGAGACCAATTCCGCTCCGAATGCGTCAAATGATCCGCATCCGATCTCCACACTTTCGGGATAAGGTACTATGGAGAGGCTTTCGACCTTGTCCGCGCATGCATGCAGGGTCAGAAGAGCCAATGCCGCAATGGCATATCTGAAAAGTGCATTCATCATTCGACTCCGTTAACTGTCCTTATACAAGAAACCTCTTCTTCGCAGTAAGGAGTACCGTCCTTGCGGAGTATGTCATGGAACCACAGTTCAGGCTCCTCTGTAGGGCAAGGCACTGTGATGGTCTCCCAGGAGAAGTAAGTCTGGATCTTACCTGCGACAAAACCCCAGTTTATCGCTCCGACATTCTCCTTCCTGAGCATAGGCATGATGGTCTGGAATGTACTGTTCTGGGTTCTTGCCATATATTCGGTACAGACCATAGGTCTGTTGTATTTCTTGAGGGTATCCACAAGATGCTGGTGGGAATCAAGAGGCTCGTATGTATGATAGGTGATGATGTCTGAGTTCTGAATCTGCCATACATTCATCTCGCCGAGGTCCGGATGCCAGATTCCTGCCGTCAGAGGTTGTGACGGATTCACCTCGCGTGCCCACCCGAAGATGCTCTTGAGCAGAGGGAATGTACGCCGGTAGTATCTGTGAGGATCCTGTCCGCCACCCGGCTCATTATAGAGGTCCCATGCGAATATACGGTCATCATCCTTGAATGCGGTCATCACATCCTTCACGTATTCCTCGAGAAGTGTTACGATTGCAGTGGTGTCCTGCGCATATTCACAGCCGCTTCCGCAAGGACCGAAGTACAGCATGCCCGGATCCTTGAGCCATCCTGAGTTGTGCTCGCCCTTTGTCGGCTCCGGCTGCTGACCCGGAGCATAAGACTCGTTCCAGCAGTCATCAAGGAATACGAACATCGTGGAAATGTCATGTGAATCCGAAATCTCGAGATACTTCTCCATTCTGTTCTTGAAGCCTTCCTTGTCCTGTTCCCAGGCCACATGGTGCAGGAATACACGCATGCAGTTGAATCCGAGTTCTTCGGCCCATCCGAGTTCCCTGTCGATAGTCTCAGGATCGAATGTCTCCTCCTGCCACATTTCCAACTGATTGATGGAGTTGCTCGGCATGAAGTTGCAGCCTGAAACCCAGCCATGGTCCTCATACCATCTTGCCGCCCTTTCCTCTGTCCATCTCTGACCGGCCTGCGGTCTGCATGAAACCAGAGCGAGAAGAGCAAGTGAAATCATTATCGCTATCTTTTTCATTCTGATTAGTGTATCTGATAAATTACTATGTTTCCAGGCGAAACCGTGATGCTTTCCGATTGCGCCTGAGCCTTATATCCCATATTGTCGATCTTGGTGACCTTCCTGCTGAATGCAATGTCAAGGGTCATATCCTTGTTGAAGTCCTTGTTGACAATGGAGATATATGTCTTTCCGTCCTTGACCACCTGAGAGATCACGGCACCTACATCGCTCGTCTTCAGGGAAGAGATACCCTTAGGGAGTGCAGAAAGCGCTTTCGTACCATAAGGCAAGGATGCTCCGGTATGCCATACATCCACGATCTCGGCTCCCATGAATATCTTGGAAAGTGCCTGGAGGGAAGCATTCACATCCTTCACCCTGTCATAGACCTGGGTAGGAGTGTTCCTGTATATGCCGTGGAAAGTGAAATACTGGAAGCCCTGCGCTCCGTATACAAGGTTGCTGAACTGCTGCAGGCGAAGTTGTCCGAGGGTAGGAACCGGATATGTGACATCCTCAAGATAATGGGCAAGCGACAAGGCAAAGGCCCAGATGGGCAGTTTCTTTGCCCTGGCAACTCTGCGGATGTCTTCGAGATTCTTATACCATTCCGGCCTGAAACTGCTGACTCCGTCCACCTCCATTATCGGATAATGGTCGAACGAGACAAAGCGCTGCGGAACAGTGGTGAGGAAAGCATTGACCTTCTGAAGATAATCGTCTATCTTACCCCAAGCCCAGTTCGGGTATAGATTGATGTAGCACGGGTGAGCGTCGTCGAAAGAAAGGATCCTGTTGACCGACTCCTTCAGCATCGGGAAATCACTTGTCGAAGGTTCGTCAGCGATATGGTAGGCGAAGAGGGCCGGATGGTCCTTCATCCTTCCTACTATATTCCCTGTGTCTGAGAAAAGTTCGTCGCAGTTCAATATAGCCTTCACCCCTGCCGCTTCAGCATTGTCCAGAACGGTCATGACTTCATCTATGGTATCATACCATCCAAGATAGACATTGATGCCGCAGCCCTTCATTTCCTTGAGCCATGTGCCGCTGTCGGAGGCTGTTATTCCGGTCCATGCGACTATCGGGAAACCTCCGTCAACGGTAAGTCCCGTCAGGTCGTAAGGAGATTCCCATCCTTCAGAAGAAGTCCCATCTCCTGCCTTTTTCTCACAAGCCGCCACCACAAGGATGACGGCTGCGAGATATACATATATAGATTTTAATGCCTTGAACATTACTTCTTGATCAGTTTTACAGTCTTTGCTGAAGAGTCATATTCGATTGTATAGATTCCCTCCACAAATGCCGCTCTGTCTTTTGCCTGCATCCAGGTGACATTCTCGGACTTCTTCTCGACATCGTCTGATGTCCAGTCGGTAATGTTATCTGCCCATCTGTAGTTGGCATACATCTGGATTTCAAAATCCTTTGACAGATAGACGTCGGTCCTGTATACCGATTCTGAAATCTTGAAGAGAGGAATGGTCTTGGCGGTCTTTGCAACAGAGAGGTCTCCTGCGATAGGGAGATCGGTGTACGGACTCTGAGGGAAGGATGCACCTCTTCCGATGATGACATGGTTGTTCTGCTTGCCGCTGCTCAATACGTCATTATTATTGAACAGAAGCCATCCCTGCTCAGGTCTGTACCATGTCTCGAATGAATCAGAGATTCCGATGTAACGTGCTGAAGATGCTGCATCGTCGATGTCGGTAAAGATTGCTGTGTTCACGATCTGAGAAACCGGCTTGTCGAAACCGAAGAAGAACACTTCACTGTTCTGAGGAAGCCTTGTCACCCATTCGATGATTGCAGCACCGTCGCCGTCAGCACCTTCGCCACCTCTCCAGATACCTACGCGGTACACGACTTCCTTTTTGTTCAGGTCATAACCCACCTTCCAAGGCTTCTTGCCGCCATGGAGGCTGTATGCCTCGTCTAGTTGATATTCACCATATTCCTTGCCGGAAGGATCCATCACCTTGAATGATGTACCTATTTCTCCAGTCTCTCCATCTGTCACATAGTGCGATCCGCTGACAAGAGACATTGTCCATTGTTTTTCATTATTGTCCTTGAGGATGAGGCTTGCAGGAGGAGTCTCAGGCTCGGGTTCCTGACCCATAGCCTTTACAAGTGTAAGGTTCACGGTCTTTGCTGAGGAATCATATTCGATTGTGTAGATTCCCTCCATGAATGCTGCTCTGTCTTTTGCCTGCATCCAGGTAACTCCATCAGTCTTCTTCTCCACATCGTCTGATGTCCAGTCTGTCAACATGCTTCCCCAGTTGTAATTTGAATAGAACTGGATTTCAAAATC
>SUYY01000041.1 GCA_015060205.1 Bacteroidales bacterium | reverse complement strand
TGCGTACATCAAGAGTACGTCAGCGTATCGCAAGATTATCTGGTCATTGCCATAGTTCTTATTTGTTGCATCTCTCTGGTCGAAGAACTTCTTCATGAGATATGCATTGACACCGTCAACCTTCTTATATTCAATAAGCGACTTACGGGCATCATTGTTCTCATAGAGGTTATCAAGGATATCTGTTCTTCCTGAGTCGTCACTAAGGTTAGCGATGCTGAACCATGCGCCGTGTCCTTCACCTGGAACTTCCTTGTTGAAGCGAACAGAGAAGATGATTTCCTTATTGTTCTCGTTTGCCACATCGAATACATCTGCGATATTGTCAAGAAGTTCATAGGAACCAATCATCGACTGGAGGAGGGAAACTGCCTCCTGATGCTTTCCGAATGTCAGGTAAACCTTTGCAAGGAGAGCCTTGGCTGCTCCAATAGTAACTCTGCCGACACCAGCGCCACTGTAAGATGCAGGGAGCCATGCACCTTCTACGATGTCCTCAAGATCGCCTGCGATGAAGTTGTACATCTCATCGTCAGAAGACCGTCCGATTGTAAGAGATTCCGCAACTGTAACTACTTTTCTCGTTGTCGGCACTCCTCCCCATATCCTGTACATATTGAAGTATGTGAGGGCACGGATGAACATAGCCTCGCCTTTATACTGATTCTTAAGAGCCTCATCGAAATCAGCCCCATCGATTCTGTCAAGAACCATGTTGCAACGGTAAACCCCATTGTTAAAGTTAGCCCAAGCCTCTTCCAGAATACCATTGGAAGCATTATCCTTGAACTGGTCAATGTCATATCTGTCCTGAGTACCGGCAGTCGGAGCACTCAAAAACATGTTGTCACTTCTGTACTCGCAAAGTTCAGTATAGTAGTTAACCTGTCCCTGAAGTTTTGCATAGCATCCTACTACAGCGATGTCGAAGTCCTGTGCAGTCTGATAAAGATTGTCGACCGGCACCTCATAGTTAGGCGTCAGGCTAAAGAACTTCTCGCAAGAAGTCATCACGCCGAGGGCCAGTACAATCAAAAGTATATTGAATCTTTTCATTTTCCTAGAATGTTAAATTAAGACCTACCATGAAAGTTCTTGCAAGAGGATATGTACCATAGTCCTCGCCCGGAGTCAACGCACTCGTACGGTTGCTGACCTCAGGGTTATATCCTGAATAGTTTGTCCAAGTGAAGAGGTTCTGAGCCGAAACGTAAACGCGAAGTTTCTGAACATGGAACGACTCAGTAATCTTTGACGGAAGGGTATATCCCAATGCCAGATTCTGGAGACGGAGATATGAACCATCCTCAAGATGCCATGTAGATGTTCTACCGTTGTTACCCTTCTGTTTTCTGTTAGCCCTGTTTGTGAGACCGTCACCAGGATTCTCCTCGCTTACCCAACGGTTTCTTGCAGCGATAGTACCGTTTACGTTACCCTCCATATTGTCAAGATAACGTCTGTTAAGGTTAAGGATTTCATTTCCGTAGACACCCTGGAACGCAACCTCAAGATCAAAACCCTTATAATCAATGCTACCGCCGAATCCGTAAGTGAAGTCAGGCATGTAGTTACCTACGATTGAGCGGTCCTTATCAAGGTCGATGACACCGTCGCCGTCAACATCCACGAAGCGAAAATCTCCCGGCTGAGTGTTGTCAAAGTGAGGGTAAGCATCGAGTTCTGCCTGATTCTTGAACACGCCGTCAACAGTCATGAGATAGTATGATCCGATCGGAGAACCTACTTGGGTGATGTAGTATGCGTGATTTACACTGCCGGTCGAGATAATTGGAGTATCATTTGCTCCGAGAGCCTTGACCTCGTTGATGTTCTTTGCAAAGTTCGCGTTGAATGAATAGCCAAAACCATTTTCGTAAGAATGCGACGAACCTACCTGCAACTCTACACCCCTGTTGTTTACCTTACCTATATTCATAAGCGTTGTGCTATATCCTGTAAGATGAGGGATAGGAACATTGAGGAGCATATCTGTTGTCATAGAGTTATAATACTCCGCTGTCAAAGTAATATATCCATTGAGGAAGTTTGCATCGATTCCGACATTGGCCATGCCTGTCTTCTCCCAAGTAAGATCCGGATTCTCGACTCCGGTAGGCTTGTAACCGCTGGTCTCGCTGCCGTTTCCGCTTCCGAGGATATAGTTGTCGGCATCCATTGTTGAAAGGTGTGTGTAGTTACCGATCTGGAAGTTACCGGTCATACCGTAACTGGCTCTCAACTTGAGGTCGGTGAGCCATCCTCGTGTCTCGCTCATGAAATCCTCACCAGAAATTCTCCATGCTGCTGAAACAGATGGGAAGTAACCCCAACGGTTATTCTTACCGAATCTAGACGAACCATCGGCACGAATAGCAGCAGAGAACATATACTTGCTCTTGTAACTATACTGAATGCGGGCAAGGAATGATGCAAGCGAGTATTGATCTGTCTGAGAATTACCGCTATTGACGATACCGCCGCCGATTGTCTGAATGTAGTCGTTAGGATAGTCAGTAGCCTTTACATTCATGCTCTTCTGAGTGTCCTTCTGCATCGAATGAACGAGGATGGCGTTAACCATATGCTTGTCATTGAATGTACGGTTGAAGGTGAACTGATTCTCCCAGATCCAGTTGTAATGGAATGCAGATGAAGCATATCCTACAGGATTAGACTTCATTCCATAGTTTGCCTTTCCAAGAGTCTCTAGATCCTGTGAGGTATACTGGTCGTTTGACGCTCCATAGTAAGATCCTCCAAGTGAAGTCTGGAAAGAGAAGCCTTCGAAGAATTCATAAGAAGCGAATGCTCTTCCTGTCATCGCAACTCTCTCAACAATATCCTTCTTCAATGTAGCAAGCGCTACCAGATTGAGAATCTCGTTGTGCTGGTAGTCGTTTCCGATTCGCCAGTATCCGTTACCGAGGAAGTTGAATGTTCCATCCTCGTTGTAGATTGGCCACATAGGGTTGTATGCAAGTGCAGACTGAACAACACCGCCGCTACCGTAAGCACCTGATGCATTTACTCTGTTAGACTTAGAATATGATGGAGCGAAGTTTACACCATATTTAAAATTACCTCTCTTGCCATCCAGGTTGAACCTGAGAGCATACTTGGTATAGTCAGAGTTGATGATAATACCCTGTTTAGAAAGAACGTTTCCTGAAATGAAGTAGTTTACAGTATTTGTCTTTCCTGAGAATGATAGGTTGTGGCTATGTGTGTGCGCGTTCCTGAAGATGGCATCCTGCCAGTCTGTATTTGTCAGCCCTTCCTGACCTTCAAGGTAAGGGATGATCTCTACAGGCCAGTTGGCCCATGAGTCAGAACGTGAGCCGTTAGGGTCTGTTCCGCCAGGGTTCGCATCATAGTATGCATTGTCATGTCCATCCTTTACGAACTGAGCGTACTCATATGCATCCATCATCGGAAGTTTCTTAGAGACCATATCGAGAGCATAGTAGCCGTCATAACTTACCCTCAGAGTCTCTGAACTTCCCTTCTTGGTAGTTACGAGAATGACACCGTTTGAACCTCTTGATCCGTAAATTACTGCTGATGATGCATCCTTGAGGACTTCCATTGACTCGATGTCGTTCGCATTTATATTTGAAAGTCCAGACTCTACAGGCACTCCGTCAATCACATAGAGAGGATCATTTCCGGCAGTCGCGGAACCGATACCACGGACACGTACCATCACGCTTCCTTCTGGATCACCGCTAGTCTGCATTACAGATACTCCGGCCATCTTACCAACCATTGCCTGACGGAAGTCTGAAATAGAATGATTGGCAATGTCATCTGACTTTATCTGCGAGATTGCTGTTGATACGTCTCTCTTCTTCACTGCACCGTAACCGATGACAACGGTCTCAGCAAGCATCATTGAACTCTCGTTCATTACGACGGAGATGTTTGTCTGGTTACCGACAAGGATTTCTACGTCATCATATCCGATGCTTGAGAAAATAAGTGTTTCAGAAGGATCGACTTCAATTTCGAAGTCACCATCCAATCCGGCACTCACACCACGAGTGGTACCTTTCACGATAACGCCCGCTCCTATGACAGGAAGTCCTGCTGCATCGACAACTGTACCCTTGACCACGATCTTTTCGTCTTTCTTCTGGGCAGCCGCATTATCCTTGGCAACAAGGTAGACCTTGAAGTCCTTGATTTCATACCCGACAGATGTGTTGTTGAACAGTTTCTGAAGTGCTGTTTCAAGAGACACGTCGGAAACATTCAAAGAAACGATTTCGTCTGGATTGACAGTCGGTCTTGAGTGAAGGAACTCATAACCGGTCTGCTGTGAAATTTCATCCAGAACAGTTTCAAGAGTCACTTGGCTTTTATTGATTGTGACATTCTGGGCAGTCATTGAGAGACTGAACCCAGCAAAAACAATCAGTGCCAAAATAGTTCTGATTAGTTTCATTTGTTTTTGGTTTTTAGTTTATATTGGTTTATGGAATATGTCGTTATCGGTTTAATATTACACGCAACGGTCAAAAAAATGTTAGCACCATGTCACATTTTTTCACCTTTAATGTGTTTCATTAATATTTAACTATATTTGTGGAATCCAACACTATCAATATCATGGTCGAAGGTCAGGTTGACTATAGTCACAAATCGGACTCTGAACTCGTGTCGTTACTTAAGGAGGGGGACAGAAATGCTTTCACCTCCATATATGAACGATATGTCAGACTGCTGTATACTCTGATCATGAGATATGTGAAGAATCACGAGGATTCTCAAGATCTCCTCCAGTTCATATTTGAAAAGTTATGGATCATAAGGAAGGACCTGAATCCATCAATGTCCATAAAAGGATTCCTGTATGCCATGACTCGTAATACTGTCCTGAATTACATAAGAGACCACAACACGGCGCTGCAGCACAATTATCAGATTGTTCAGCAAAGAGGAAACATTGAAGATGACATATTTGCACAGGCCGAGAAACATGGCGAGATCAAGGAACTCCTGTCAGCCATAGACAAACTCCCGGAACAGCAGAGAAAGGTGGCTTTGTTCAGGTGCGAAGGTTTTTCAAATAAAGAAATAGCCAAGATGATGGATCTTTCTTTGAATACGGTCAACTCGCACTATCGTGCCGGACTGAAAAATCTGAAGAAACACTTATCATACATAATCGAATTCGTGCTTATTTTTATCATATCGTTATGGAACCAGTAAATGAAACGATCATATATCGAGTGCTGAATAATCAGGGCACCGCAAAAGAAGCGAAGGATGTGGCTCAATGGCTGGCTACACCTGAAGGGCAGGAATGGCTTGCCATCGCCATCGTCACAGACGCGGAGATGATAGAAAAGAATATTCTGCCGACCACGGAGAATATACCTACAGAAGAGATGCTCAAGATCATTCTGAACAAGATCAGGAGAAGACAGTTTCGTAGGACGGTAGTGGCATATGCGGCCGTCCTCATACCTTGCTTCCTGATGGTTGCCTTGTGGCTGAATCTCAACGAACGAATTGGAGGAGCATTACTGGCGGATTCATCCCTTGAGTCCATTATGGTTGATAAGGGGAAGAAGAAGGAGGTTGTATTCCAGGACGGCTCTTCAGTGGTGCTGAACTCATGCTCATCCATTAAATACCCTCATAGGTTCGGTCTTGCTGAAAGAAGGATCGAATTGGAGGGTGAGGCATACTTCGACATCGAATCCAACAAGTTGAGACCATTTGTTGTAGAGATGAATGATGGAACTGAAATCAGGGTACTCGGTACTCAATTCAATGTTTCAGCCTATAACGAAAGCAATGAAATCAATATAACCCTGATTGACGGAAGCATAGAGTTCAAAGATCCGAGACAGACCATTCTCATGAGCGCTGACGAGCATTTGAAATACGATAGAACGACAAAGGCAATAACAGTCAGCAAGTTCCGAGACTCGGAAAGGATCACATCATGGATTGATGACATCCTATACTTCCGCGACACACCTCTTTCAGAGGTACTGGCAACATTGGAAAGACGCTATGACGTCAAGTTCCAGATAACAGATGCCAGTCTGCCTGAATTCACTTATTCCATGAAGTCCCACCCTGGATCAACTTTGGAAAGTGTCCTGAATGATCTGGAGAGCATATCTTCCGTCCGCTTTACAAAGCAGGGTAATACATATATTGTAAGCAGAAGATAATCCCAGGACGCTATCGCAGTTAGGGACTGACCTTCCGTAAGACTTTGCTCATACCCATCCAGCGACGACAAAGATAAACATGCCGCATCAGAGCACCGTAAGCGGAGCCTTGATATAATCCGGATAATCCAGGCCGTCTGTGATGACATCCTCGCATGTATAGATGTTTCCGTAAGGGTCCTCGGCCTCTACGCGGATCTTTGCGGATGGGTCTGAGGCGGCCCATTTCCACATATGGTAGTTCGCGGTCTGATAGCCGGAGCCGCCAGTTCCTCTCTTGCAGCAGCCTATATGGTAACCGATTGACCACCAGTCCTGGCTTGAGGTGGTCGGGATGGAATGTATCTGACCGTCAGTACCCGGCACCAGCGTATATTTGGAAGGAGAAATCATGTCAGCCTGTCCCATATAGACATCGTCCTCATACACCTTTATCTTCCATTTCTGGTCACCATTGAACACGTTTATCAGATATTCGTTTTCCTTGTTGGACATCTGGAAATATGCAAATTTACCTCCTGTACGGATGTTTCCCTTATAGATACGCATCTGATAATCCCTTGTGTTCATACCTTCATTCACTCCGATGAAATATGCATCCTTGATTTTCGTATCCTCAAAATAATGCACAGTATATCCGTTAGGACATCCGTCACCTTCGATCCTGCTCCACCACCATTGACCGCATACAGCAGAATGGATCTGCTCATATAGTCTGTCACCTTCGTAAATAGTACGTTGATAGTGGGTATGACCGCTGAAGACTACCGCATCTGTAAACTGACTGATGAGGTCCTTGACCTTTGACATATTCGGACCATTGTTTGTGGAGACCGGAATATGAACGCACAGAACGACCTTCCTGGTTCTTGGAGTGTTCTCAAGATCCTGGACAAGCCACTCATACTCCGCATCCGTAAAGCCACCGGAATAGGCACCGGCATCCCATTTCACAGTAGAATTGAAATGCACATCCTTCATGCACACAAAATGCACATTTCCCCTGTCGAAGGAAAAATTCACAGGTCCGAAGACATCTTCATATGACCTTTGCGACAAAAGATTGATGCTGCTGCTTCCCTCTGACACGCTGACGGACGCATCCGGAGCATAATAGGTATAGTCATGGTTGCCCATAACATTGAATATCGGCATGTTGACCTTGGAAAAATGTCTTCGTATTATCTCCATCGATGGGGTCGAGTCGCGGCTGCCTTCAGAGTATGAGATGTCGCCAAGCGATATTCCGTAACATGGCAAGGTCTGCCTTGCGATTTCAGCATTCAGAGCAGGTACAGTCTCTGCGCCATATCTGTCCGTATCGGCATATACCTGAGAGCCTCTCTGTGCGTAATGGGTCTGAGGGTCTGCCATGGCAAATATTGCAAATTCCTTTTCCACCTGCTGTCGGATAAGAGTGAAATCGTAGACGTGACTGTCCTTCCTGTACTTTTGGAAAAACTCGGGGCATCCGTCAGAAGACACAGTGACTTTTGCATCGGCAGGATAGGTAATATAGATATATCTGACATCCGCTCCTGCGCACTTGAATGCATACATTCCCTTTTCATTGGTCTGCACCACATTGAATCCGTCACTGACACTCACTCCGACTGCAGGCTTTCCGTCATCATACACCACCTTACCCTGGACACTGTATTCTCCAAAGACAGGTTCAGCCTCAAGTTCTTCCATTTCACCCGCACCGAAGTCTCCGTCCGCCTCCAATGTGACCATATAGCCTCCGGAATAGACGACATTGAACCCTGCTAAAGCATCCGAGGACAGTTGCAGTCCCTCACCACCGGCCATCACCACCATGCGGTCATATTCATCATCATAGAGCGTAAGTCTGAAGCCTTTTGAATATGATGCAGGAGGAACCGGAATATGAATATCCGTAACCTTATCACGATTCAGTTCAAGAGGATCAGCAAATACCACATTGACAGTACTCTCCGTCTCCTCGGTTGAAGATAGTCTGCCTGAACCGTCGAGATTGAAAAGACCGCTTAAAGGCTCCTCCGCCACCGCGTCCAGAACTGCTCTGACAATAGTGGCATCCCCCTTCAAAGAGAATTTCAAGTCAGAAGTCACACGTTTCAGTTCCACGGAAGGCGAGGCGCTTCCATCCATGACTACCACACCGTACATATGGACCGCACTCCGGTCAGAATCTCCGTCAAAGGAAGTCTGCTGAGCGGGAATGGAAAGAGTGGCAGGGTTGGAGACTCCCGGAAAACGCACGAATGCCCCTTCACTCAAGGGTTTCTTGAATGCAAACAGGGCTGTATTCGTCTCTCCCGACATTCCTGACAATGTCGCAGACAGATTGTTCACACCTGCAGACAACAGGTCTCCGTTCTTCCACGACATGCCCGACGGGAGAGTGACCTTAAGGGAATATACGTCCTGAGGAATATCCGCCTGACTCTTCTGACAGGAAACGGATGAAAGAACCGTCAAAACGGCCAGTAACAACATTTTCTTCATATGCGTACCATTGATAGTCTTCATGCAAAATTATCAAGATTCCGGCATGCAGACAAAGAAAATAATATCACTATCAGGTCTATAATCCCACAAACAGACCAAAGAATCAGATAAGATTCTCCACAGAGGGCACAAGGATCCAATCTGTCTCGCAACCGTTTGCACATGAGACACATCCTGTACCTCCGATGACATTGGTATAGGAGAAGGTAGCGGGAGCGAGTCCCATGAAGCCGAGGACATTGCCGGCCTTGTCCCGGCAGGCCGTTTCGTATCTGAGACGCTCCTGCGAGATACGGCAGAAGCCTACCTTATAATATGCATTATCATCATACGTAAGGTCCGAGAGCGGATAATCCACATTGATTTCGATGGTCTTTGTCTGACCGTTGAATCCGCGGTCCGAGAGTCCGTAGAATTTTTCACCGTCCTGCCATATGACCTCAAACGGACCGGTATCCAGGAACGTGGTCTGCTCGGACGTTCCTAACGACGGTTCAAGATGGTCGACCCCGCTCGGCTGTAGATGGCCTTCGTAAAAATAACATTTGAGGAACCAGAAGGCATAATGGTCCTCCGTCTTAGGATCGTCCTCTATGGTGATGCCGAGGCGGAACCTGGACTGGTTTATCCTCGTGTGAGAAACCCTCATCTGAGGAGGATTCTGCGGTACAGTCACCTCTGAATATGCCGTAGGAAACCCTTCTGCCCGCGCGACCACCTTCAGTTCATCTCCCGGAGTCAGGCCATATATCTGAGCGCTCACCTGGCCTTCGAATTCATGAAGCATTATATCATCCCTCGTCCAGACAAGTTCCGCATTCCGATACACCTCCAGCAGGCATCTGAGTTCCTCCGGAAACTCCCGTTCCCCTGCCGCAGAAGGCACGGCATAGACAAATCCGTTCAGACCCACATACGAGTCCTCCCCTGCCTCATGCTCTCCAGGCTCATAAGCGAGATGCATGTCAAGACAAAGTATCGGCTTCGAGTCGAGTCCTCTCAAGTCGAAATCCACCTTGCAACCTGCGGAAAGCAGAAGAAGCAGAAGCATGAAAATATGACCGGTCCGTCTCATAGGCTTAAAACTTCAAGGTGTAACTGAATGAAGGAATTATAGGAAATATGGCCCGTCCTTCGCCGTAGAGGCTCTTGTCCTCTCTTTCTCCAATCGCCACAAAGACCACATTCTTCCTGCAATATGCATTGTATATTCCTATATTCCAGATGCTTTCGTTGCCTCGGCGGGTTTCCCTGCGAAAGTTTGCTCCGACATCGAGGCGATGATAATCAGGAAGATTCACATTGTTCGGCGCCGTATATACCCTATCGAACACATCCCCCGGATTATATATATGCGTAGGCACAGTCATCCAGCCGCCGCTGTTGTAGTTCCAGTTGGCATACAGGTCGACCCGGTCGTTTATCTTCCAAAGCCCCATCAAGGTGAGTTTATGCCTGTTGTCATGCCTGTGAGAATACCAGTCATGCCATATTCCGTCAAACCGCCTCTTGCTCCAGGACAAAGTGTAATATATATTGAACGAGAGTCCTGAAGACTTCCATCCCAACTCCGTCTCCAGACCATATGCCCGACCTTTTCCCTTGTGGAATTCACTCTCCCAGGAATCCAGAGGAGGAAAAAGAGAATTTGCTCCGGAATATTCCAGAAGGTTGTCCATTGTCTTGTAATATCCTTCCACATTAAGATGAAAACCAAGAGGAAGAACAGAATACACACCCGCGGCCACCTGCTTGGAATGCATCGGTTCGATATCTTTTGTCGAAGGTAGCCAGCAGTTGGTCGGCACATCAAGATAATGGGTGGATATAAGATGCGCAAACTGGTTCATATGCGTATATGAAGCCCTGATGCTTACATTGTCCGAACAGTTCAGACTCATCGCCACCCTCGGTTCAAGTCGATGCCGGAACTTGCCCGGAACAGAGAATATCACATATCTGAGACCCGCATTCAGGTTCAGCATATCTCCTATACTGACTTCATCTTCGGCATAGACGGCAAATTCTTCACCTGAATATTTCTTGCCGGAGACAGTCTCGAGCAGGGATCCGTCATTGTCCACCACCGACTTCCTTGAAGGTCTGTAGATATGATGCTGGTATGACAGTCCTGCTCTAAGATGGTGATTCCGGTTTATCCTCCAGTTCAGATCGGAAAATGCAGCCACATCCATTACCTTGGACACATTGCTCTCGTCAATGGCATCATACTGCTCGATTGCCTCGAATCTCCAATCCTTCCACTCATACCATACATCCGCGTCACTTCCGGAATAATAAGCCACAGTCTTCAGGCTCATGTCATCACTCATCCGGTGTTCCCAGTTCAACGAAGCGAGTATATTGCCCCACGCAATATCTGTCCTTATCGCATCTTCACCGGAAACCTCCATATCCACCGGCCTGCCGTCCACCACGCCCATGAAAGAGGCAGTCTCCGGAACCTCTCGACTGAGCCGGAGTCTGTCACGACCATAATAGAATTTTCCGCTCAACTTGTCCTTGTCGCTGAACTTATGGGTCAACGAAGCATTCAGGTCGCCAAACGCATATGTTCCTCCTATTGTCTCCTCGCCCTTGCTCTTCTTGTTGATATATGCTATGGTCGGAGCCAGCACCGCGTCCATCCAACTTCTCCTCAACGCCACATTGAACGAAGTCCTGCCCTTCACAACCGGTCCTTCAAACTGGAGTCTTCCGTCTATCAGGCCTATCATGAACGAGCCATGATATTCTTCAAAATCCCCGTCCCCGGTACTCACATCCACCACGGAACTCATCCTTCCTCCATACCTCGCAGGAAACCCGCTCTTGTAGAAATCGAGTCCCTTCACAACATCGGTATTGAAAGATGAAAACAGGCCTCCAAGATGACTTATCTGGTACATAGGGACTCCATCCAGAAGAAAAAGGTTGTCGGAACCTTCACCGCCATGCACATAGAGTCCGGACATCAGTTCCGTACCTGCACTCACTCCGGGAAGATTCTGCAGAGACTTGATTATATCCGGGGAACTGAAAACGACATTTCCATATATGAAATCAAGATTGTCCAGACGCTTATGTCCTGTCTGAGTCCTTGCGGTTGTCCTCTTTCTGTCTGAGGTGATTTTCGACTCAGCAATCGTATCCCGCCTGGCCATCACCTCCGTACTGTCCTCCACACATACACCGCCGCACAATGCCCCTGCCTCACAGACAAGCCCAGGAAGCAACAAGCAATAAAGGAAGATGACGGCATATTTCAACAGCATAAGTGAAAGGACCGATTATAACGGAATGCAAATATAACATTTTTGTAAATTTCTCCCAATGCATTATGTTTGCAGTGAATATCGGATATGGACATGAAAGCATTTGTATTTCCCGGACAGGGAGCACAGTTTACAGGAATGGGCAAAGACCTGTATGAGAGCAATCCTCTCGCCAGGGAACTTTTTGACAGGGCGGACGAGATCCTCGGATACAGGATCACCGGAATAATGTTTGAAGGAAGTGCAGAAGAATTGAAGCAGACAAAGGTCACTCAGCCGGCCATCTTCCTTCATTCAGTGATATCGGCCCTATGCATGGGTGATCAGTTCAAGCCGGACATGGCTGCAGGACACTCTCTGGGCGAGTTTTCCGCGCTTACCGCCTGCGGTTGCCTGAGTTTCGAAGACGGACTGCGGCTTGTCTATGCCAGAGCGATGGCAATGCAGAAATGCTGTGAAACGGTGCCGGGGACAATGGCAGCAGTGCTTGCCCTTCCCGACCGGACGATCGAAGATATATGCTCCGCCACGGAAGGTACGGTGGTTGCAGCGAACTACAACTGCCCCGGACAGGTTGTTATTTCCGGAGAGACCGAGGCTGTGCAGAAGGCGGGAGAAAGTCTGAAGGAAGCAGGTGCGAAACGAGTCCTGCCGCTGCAGGTAGGAGGCGCATTCCACTCTCCTCTTATGGAACCGGCCAGGGCAGAACTCGCTCAGATGATAGAGAAAACCGCATTCCACACCCCTGTATGCCCGATATATCAGAATGTCGACGCCTTAAGCCACACCGATCCGGAAGAGATCAAGGCAAACCTTCTTTCCCAACTGACCTCACCTGTAAGATGGACCGATTCCGTAAGGAACATGGCAGCAGACGGAATGACGGAATATATTGAATGTGGTCCCGGCAAGGTACTTACAGGCCTTATCGGCAAAATCCTGAAATAGAGACAAAATGGCTATAATACAAGAACTCAGAGGTGCAACTCCGGTCATAGGAGAACGCGCCTTCCTTGCTGAAAACGCGGCAATCATAGGAAGCGTGAAAATGGGAGACGACTGCAGCATATGGTATGGCGCGGTGCTCAGGGGCGACGTAGGTCCGATCACCTTGGGAGACAGGGTGAACATCCAGGACGGTGCGGTACTTCACGCCACAACCGACGTATCGGAGGTAATCATAGGAAACGATGTGTCTGTGGGTCACAACGCTATCGTACATGGTGCAGTCATCGGCAATGACGTGCTCATCGGCATGGGTGCAGTGGTGATGGACAATGCAGTGGTTCCGGACGGAACGGTCGTCGCTGCCGGTGCAGTTGTCCTGGCAAACACAAGGCTTGAGCCTGGAATATGGGCCGGAGTCCCCGCAAAGAAGGTAAAAGATGCATCCGACGCTATCCTGGCGATGGCTCACGGCAACGCACAGCACTATCTTGAATACAAGAAGTGGTACGAATAGGCTGTCTCAGGCAGACCTACAGCAAAGTCAGTCCTATTCCCGGAAGGTCAGAAAGCGAAATGCGTCCGTCCACGACCTCCATCCCTTTAAATAGATCGTTGGTTATCAACAGGTTGCCATCAAGGTCGGCAAAATCCACGGCAGGAGACAACTGTGCTGCGGCAGAGACGGCGCATGATGTCTCCGTCATACAGCCTATCATCACCTTCATGCCCTCGGCACGCGCATAATTGACCATCTTCCATGCCTCCCGCATTCCGGTGCATTTCATCAGTTTTATATTGATGCCATGATACAGACCCTTGACCGAAGGGACATCGGAAAGACGCTGTATCGCCTCATCAGCGAATATAGGCAGCGGACTTCTTTCCGTAATCCAGCCATTGTCGTCAGGGCGCGTAACAGCCATCGGCTGCTCCACCATCACCACTCCGTTCTCTTTCAGCCAATATATCTCATCAAGAGCCTTTTCGCGGTCCTTCCACCCCTGATTGGCATCCACTGCAAGCGGCAGGTCCGTGACCTCACGTATTGTCCGGATCATCTCCTTGTCATTGTCAAGCCCCACCTTGACTTTCAGTATATTGAAACGACCTGCACATTCACGGGTCTTTTCCCTGACGACATCGGGAGTATCAATACCTATGGTAAATGTAGTAGAAGGAGCCTTTGCCGCATCCAGACCCCATATCCTCCACCAAGGAAGCCCGATCAGTTTACCCACCAGATCATGAAGGGCAATATCCACCGCAGCCTTGGCGGCACCGTCTCCGGGAGAGAGCGAATCCACATAAGCCAATATGTTCTCCAACTGGAAAGGATCATTGAACTGAGTCAGGTCCACCTTCTTCAGAAAGGCCGTCACGCTCTCCACACTCTGCCCCAGATAAGGCGGCATCGATGCTTCTCCATATCCCGTATATCCCTCATAATCAATACGTACCTGCACACCTGGGGTCGTCTTTCTGGAATATGATGAGACAGTGAACACATGCCTCAGTTCCAGTTCGTATGGCGCGAAGGTAAGTTTCATTCCCTTTCCCGGACTGCAGATGCCGAAAGGCCTAGGACCCTTTGAGGAACATCCCGGGAGAGCCATTCCGAGACCTGCAGTGGCGGCACCTGCGATTGCTGTCTTTAAAAAATCTCTTCGTTTCATGATATATCGGATATGAGTCAGTAAAGGTAAGGATTTTTGCTATATTTGTCAGATATTTCAGATAAGGACATGAGAATCGAAGCCATAACCTCACCCCAGAACCAGAAGATAAAGACTCTGCTCGAACTGCAGGAGAAATCAAAGGCAAGGCGCCGCGAAGGGCTTTTCGTCGTGGAAGGCCTGAGGGAACTGATGCACTGCATAAATTCCGGCTATCAGGTACATACGGTATTCATATGCCCTGACATCCTGCCGGAAGATGCTCTGCAGGAAGTAGATTCTGCGATAAGCGCGGGAGGTTACAGGTGCAACTTCTTCTCTATTCCGAGGAATATTTATGAGAAAGTGGCCTACAGAGGCGGTACAGAGGGCGTGATTGCTGAACTGATCTGCAAAAGCCATAGTCTGGAAGACCTCAGGCTCGCCGCAAATCCCCTGGTCGTAGTTCTTGAATCAGTTGAGAAGCCGGGCAACCTGGGAGCGGTCCTCAGAAGTGCAGATGCTGCAGGAGTGGATGCCGTGATCGTATGCGACCCGTTGACAGACATGTACAACCCCAACCTTATACGCTCCAGCATAGGTGGAATATTTACGGTCCCCACCGCTGTCGCATCATCGGAAGACACCATCAGATGGCTGAAAGACAGAGGAATAAAGATATATACCGCCCAACTCCAGGACTCTGAGTGGTATTACGACACCGACATGTCCAAGGGTACTGCCATCGTCATGGGAACCGAGGCGACCGGTCTCACGGATATCTGGAGAAATGCGGCGGATGCCCATATCAGGATTCCGATGCTCGGACGTCTTGATTCACTCAACGTGTCGGTCTCTGCCGCCATCCTCATGTATGAGGCTGTCCGCCAGAGAAACACCCATTAGAACTTCAGTACATCACACACGCCAGAAATATGAAAAGATTCGGACTCATAGGACACCCGATCACACATTCTCTCTCCCCCGCCCTGTTCAAGGCGGCATACGACGGGAAATATCCATACGACCTTATTGAGGAAGACGAATTTGAAAAGGCCTATGAAAGATTCCTGAATGAATACGACGCCATCAATGTGACGGCCCCCTTCAAGGAACTTGCAATACGCAAGGCCGATGTTCTCAGCACCGAATGTGAGGCGATAGGAGCGGCAAATATCCTCATCAGACAGGAGGACGGAACCATAATGGCGGCCAACAGCGACCAGATGGGAGTCGCCCAAGCAGTGGCAGAAGGAACGGAAAAAACGGGAAAGACCAATACCAGAGCGCTCATCGTCGGATGCGGCGGTGCGGCAAAAGCGGCGGCATATGCCATGTGCTGCTGCGGCTATCACACGGTAATCCTCAACCGCAACTATGAAAAGGCTCTTGACTTCGCACGACTTCTGGGAAACAATCCCATGTTCGATGTCTGCGCCATGCCTCTGGACAGGTTCGAAGAATGGTTCCGCAAGGCCGGAGTCATCGTATATACCCTTCCGACAGCAATCCCCGCACTGGAGAAACTGGGAAAGAGCGCAATCAGAGGAAGCAGACTGCCGATATGCAGGAACAAGATCCTGCTGGAGGCCAACTACAAGGACCCGGCATTTACACCTGCACTTATAGAAAGACTCGGTTCCGTCAACCCACGTTTCAGATATATCAGCGGAAAGGAGTGGCTTCTGCATCAGGCTGTAGGAGCATACAGGCTCTTCACCGGCGAAGAACCCGACCTGGAGAAGATGCGCAAGGTGTAAGACTTTTTCTGAAATTAGGGAAAGTTTATAGCCGTTATATGAGAAATTATCACTACCTTGCAGAGTTTTTGAAACGGAAAGAATAAAACATTAAGAACATATGATCAATAAAGTCATTCTTGTCGGAAACGTAGGTCAGGACCCTGAGGTCCGCTATACCGGCGATGCAACCAACGGTGCGAAAGTGGCCACCATCAGGCTTGCCACAACAGAGAGATACAGAGACAGGAACGGGAACCTTCAGGAGCATACTGAATGGCATAGTGTGGTTGTCTGGAGAAACACTGCGGACGTTGTCGAGAAATATGTGAGAAAAGGCTCTCAACTCTACATTGAAGGAAGGCTCCGCACAAGATCCTGGGACGACCAGACCGGCAACAAGAGATATACTACCGAAATCATGGCGGACACTCTGCAGTTGCTCGGAAGGAAGCAGGATAATCAGGGAGGAAACGGATATTCTCAGCAGGGAGGCTACCAGCCTAACCCATACCAGGGTCAGCAGCAGAACTACCAGCAGCCGTATGCTCCGCAGGGCTACCAGCAGCAGCCATACGCCCAGCAGCAGGCATACGCTCCGGTTCAGCAGCAGGCTCCGGTCCAGCAGCCTGTACCACAGAACATAGCGGACAACGGTCCTGAGGATGACCTGCCGTTCTAATGTGAGGATTATAAACTTAAAGAACAATATACCAAATGAAACTTGATGTTGTACTCGGTCTCCAGTGGGGCGACGAAGGCAAAGGAAAAATCGTTGATGTGCTTGCAGGAAGATACCCTGTCGTGGCACGTTTTCAAGGTGGTCCGAACGCAGGACACTCACTTCATTTCGAAGGAAAGAGTTTTGTACTCAGGTCAGTTCCTTCCGGAATTTTCAGAAAGGACGCAAAGAACATCGTAGGTAACGGTGTCGTTCTCGACCCTATCACATTCAAAGGAGAATGCGACAATATCGCAAAGACAGGCATTCCTGTGACTGAGCGTATTGTGATAGCAAAGAAGGCTCACCTCATTCTTCCTACCCACCGCCTGCTCGACGCAGCGAATGAGGCTGCCATGGGCAAGGGCAAGATCGGTTCGACCCTCAAGGGTATCGGTCCCACTTATACAGACAAGATAGGCCGCTATGGTCTTCGCGTCGGAGATATCCTCGCGGCAGATTTCCAGGAAAGATATGCAAAACTCCAGAACAGGCACATCACTATCCTCAAGCAGATGGGCTTCGAGTGTGACCCTCACGCAGAAGATGCTGCCTTCATGGAAGCAGTCGAATATCTCAAGAAGTTCGAACTCGTTGACTGCGAGTACTATGTAAACAACATCCTGAAGAATCAGGACATCCTGGCAGAAGGCGCACAGGGTTCAATGCTTGACATCGACTACGGCTCATATCCGTTCGTGACATCATCCACCACATCATGCTCGGGAGCATGCGTAGGTCTCGGTGTGAATCCGCACCTGATCGGACACGTATTCGGTATATTCAAGGCATACTGCACAAGAGTCGGAAGCGGTCCGTTCCCTACTGAACTCTTCGACGAGACAGGTGAGGAACTCCGTCGTATCGGACATGAGTTCGGAGCAGTGACAGGACGTCCTCGCCGTTGCGGATGGCTCGACCTGGTTGCCCTCAAATATGCAGTGATGATCAGCGGTGTGACTGACCTGATCATGATGAAATCAGACTGTCTTGACACATTCGAGACCATCAAGGTCTGCACATCATATATCGTTGACGGAAAGCCTAGCGACCAGTGGCCGTTCGACACATTCGCAAACATCGAACCTGTATACACCGAGTTCAAGGGCTGGAAGACAGACCTCACCCACTGCCGTACAGAGGAAGAACTTCCACAGGAATTCCGCGACTATATCGCATTCATGGAGAATTTCCTCGAAGTTCCGATCAAGATCATCTCTGTAGGTCCGGACAGAGAAGCGACTATAATGAGATGAAAATAATAGCAGACTGCGGAGCGACCAAGAGCGAATGGAGGATACTCCACCTCGACGGTACTGCCGACCGGCTTGTGACCGGAGGCATGAATGCGTCCACGATGTCTGCAGATGCAATAGCGGCGATCATTGCCGAAACCGGTAAGAGAATCTCAGCGACAGACAGTTCTGCCGCTGAGATTTATCTGTATATGGCGGGAATACCTTCCGATGAGTTGAGCGGAAGGGTCAAGGACCTGTTCAGCGTACACATTCCCGTCTCTAAAATCGAGATCAATACCGACCTGACAGGGGCGGCTCGTGCCGTCTGCGGACACGGTCCCGGAATCGCGGCAATACTCGGAACCGGTTCCAATTCATGCCAGTATGATGGAGAAAAGATTGTCAAGAGAGTCTATTCCAGCGGATTCATTCTCGGAGACGAAGGAAGCGCAGCGACTCTTGGAAAACTGTTCATAGCGGACTTTCTGAAAGGTCTGGTCCCTGAGGCAATCTCCTCGGAATTTTCTTCACGCTACCCTTCCGACTACGGCACCATAATCTCCAACATTTACCGTTCGGAAGACTCCCCTTCCGGATATCTGGGAGGATTCGCCCCGTTCATACTTGAACATTATGACCATCCTTACATCAAGAAACTCGTGGACGGGAACTTCAGGGCATTCATAAGACGTTCCCTTAAACAATACGACACCGACACATATGAAGTCGGCGTCGTAGGAGGCTTCGGGCATGCACTTCAGGACATATTCGGCCACATTGCCTCGGAAGAAGGGATCCGCATCTCATGCTTCATGAAAGACCCGGTCGACGGACTTGTGGAATATCATCGTCTATCACACCCATAAACCGAAATCCGGCATCAGTCAAAAATATAATTAACTATAAATCAGGATATTACATAAACAAAGGTGCGCCATTTGACGCACCTTTGTTTGCATTAAACACTGATAATCAACGCATTACATTTTCGCATCAACTCACGGGTGCGTCCAGATCAAGTTCCGGATGTCTGCGTGAGGACCGGAAAAGCATCAGAGCGACCGCAACAGCCACCAAGCCAAGCAGGATGAATACGTATTCAGCATGAATCGCCGCGGTCACTTCCTGCGCATGATTGCCAGTCTGGGTGATTTCACGCGTGAATATTCTTCCGACATAAATAGGAACAGCCCACATTCCCATGTTCTGCACCCAATATATCAGGGAATATGCAGTACCCAGATTCTTCTCCGGAATTATCTTCGGTACAGACGGCCACATCGCAGAAGGCACCAGAGAATAGCCGATACCAAGAAGCGCAATGGCAATATATGCATATACCGGAACTCCCTGTGGTGCGAACGTGATTATCAGATGCGATGCAAGCACCATGGCGGATCCGACTATCAACCACACGGTAGCCTTTCCCACCTTGTCCACAAGTGCGCCGAAAAGCGGTGTGAAAAGAATAGTGAAGAAAGGTATCATGGCCAGAAGCACTGTCGCAATATCCAGATCCACGCCGAAGAGAGGCAGCAGGATCGACACTCCGAACTTCTTGAACCTTATCACGCAGCAATAGAACGTCACACACAGAAGCGCGATCATCAGAAAACGAGGATTGCTCAGAACTTTCCATATATCAGAAAACCTGAACTTGTCCTCCTGAGCAGTCTCCACCCTGTCACTGAGTCCTGTCTGCCTGTCGAATCTTGCATCCATTGCGACGAAAACAGCCCAAAGGATGGCTCCGACAGCGAGTACAGCAAGTCCTATCAATGCAGGACGGTTGGTCTCAGCAAGGGTATATATCTCCCCTGCCACCTTCTGACGCACTATCATCGGTGCCACAAGTATTGCTGTGGCAGTTCCGAAACGGGCAATCGCCAGTTGAAGACCCATTGCGAGAGCCATATTCCTGCCCTTGAACCATTTCGCTATGGACCTGGTCACGGAAACTCCCGCGATCTCGCTTCCCAGCCCGAAGAGCATGCACCCGACATATGCGACGGTCAGCGATACCGACGGAGCAAAACCCGCAGATATGGCAAAAGTCACCAGTCCTGCTCCAAAGACCATAAGTCCCACAAAAATGCTTCCCACGAGACGGACCCCGAACTTGTCCAGAAGGGCACCGCAGACAATGAGTCCTCCCCATATGCACAGGAATGAATATCCGCTCGAATAGAAGCCGTAATCCGCCATATCCCAGCCCAGTTCAAGACTCTGAGGATTCTTGAAAAGTTCCGACAGGGACGAGAACATGTCGTCAAAGAAATATGACGCGAACATAGGAACGACAAGGCACGCCAGCGCAAGCCAGCATGCCCATCTGTTGTCCCTGAGAGTCTTATTCAGGTCTGACATTATTTCTTTATATTTGGAAGTTCAAGTCCGTAACCCTTCTTTCTGTCCTCCATCTTGAGGAAGAACGACATGATGAATGCGAGTACTCCGAAAGATGCAAAGATGATCATCGGAACAACGTATCCTCCTGTCTTCTCGAAAGCGATTCCGATGATCAGAGGAACGAAGCAGAGACCTACATTCTGAATCCAGAAGATAAGTGAATATGCACTTCCGAGAATGAGCGGATCGATGATCTTCGGCACTGAAGGCCAAAGAGACGCAGGCACAAGGGAGAATGATACTCCGAGCACCACGATAAGAAGAAGCGCAAACCATTTCTGCGGGAATACAGGAAGAAGGAATGCAAAACTGAGGTGACATACGATCATGATGACCGCTCCGATCATAAGCATTGATGCACCTTTGCCCTTGTTGTCAAGGAAGGCTCCGAGGAACGGAGTAAGGACCATAGCCAGAATAGGGAACCATCTGAACAGGTCAGCAGCCTCGGTATTAGGAATATTCAGAGTAACTTCAAGGAAGTTTGTCGCATATCTCTGGAACGGAAAAATCGCAGAATAGTAAAGTACGCACAGAAGAGCCACAAGCCAGAACATCTTGCTTGAGAAGATCTTGCCCAGGTCGCTGACCTTGAACTCCTCCTCAGACTCACCTCCGTCTGTAACACCCATCTGCCTGTCAAGTTTCGCATCCATCACAGAGAAGACGATGAAGTTGATCAGTCCGATAAGAAGCAGGATCAAACAGAAAAGGATAGGAGCCTCGATATTTCCGAAGTGAGCGGCAAGACGTGGAGAAGCGGAAAGGACCGCAAACACTCCAAGACGCGCGATAGCCATCTCAAGACCCATAGCAAGAGCCATCTCCTTGCCGTTGAACCACTTGGCGATAGCCTTTGAAACAGTGATGCCGGCCATTTCGCAGCCGCAACCGAAAATCATGAATCCAAGAGATGCCATCTTTGCACTGCCGGGAAGCGCAACCCACCATGAGTCGAGCCAGAGGCAGAACGAAGTGGATTGGAACCATTCCGTGATACCCACGAACTTGATTGCAGCACCCGCAACCATGAGGGAAGTGGAAAGGATACCGGTAAAACGCACACCCATCTTGTCAAGGATGATACCTGCAAGGATGAGGAATCCGCACACGTTGAGAATATATTCCGATGCCGCATATGTTCCGAAAACGGAGCCGTTCCAGCCTCTCGCCTTCTCGATGAGGGACTGAAGCGGAGACATGACGTCAACGAACATATACGCAAAAAACATTGCAAGCGCAATGAGGATAAGGGCAGCCCACCTTGCGGCGAAACTGTCATTCAGGTACTTTTTGATAGTCTGTGTCATATTTTTTGTATAATTGTTTCTGTCAGACGGCATTTGCACGGCTGACCTGCAAAGCCAAAAATCTTTGCAAAGATAGCGTTTTTCAGTACCTTTGCAAACCTTAACATCAGATACAAATGAGCAGTCCGGCATATACTATCCTCGACAAGGTGAACTCCCCTTCAGACATCAAGGGTCTGGACATGGACCAGTTGCGCACCCTATGTCAGGAAATCCGTCAATATATGATAGAATGCTGCGCCGTCAATCCCGGTCATCTCGGTCCGAGTCTCGGCGCCGTGGAACTGATAGTCGGACTCCATTATGTATATGACACCCCTCAGGACAAGATTGTATTTGACGTCGGCCATCAGGCCTATGCACACAAGATAATAACCGGCCGCAGGGAGGCATTCACCCGAAACCGCACAAAGGAAGGCATAAGCGGTTTCCCAAAACGTTCTGAAAGCGAATATGACGCATTCGGAGTCGGACACTCCTCCACTTCCGTTTCGGCGGCCCTCGGTTTTGCAGAGGCAGCGAAGATGCTCGGGCAGAGCCACAAATCCATCGCCCTGATAGGTGACGGTTCGCTCACGGGAGGACTTGCATTCGAAGGTCTCAACAATGCCGGAGCCAGCAAGGCAGATATTCTCGTCATACTCAACGACAACAACATCTCCATCGACCGTAACGTAGGAGCGATACACAATTACCTGCTCCGCATGACGACCGACCCGAGATACAACAAGGCAAAGAAGAAGATCTGGGACAGACTTGGCGACAACTGGTTCAGAAAGACCATCCAGAAGATAGTCACCACCACGAAATCCCATCTTGTAAGCGGCAGCGGAGGTCATCTGTTCCAGGCAATGGGATTCAGATATTTCGGTCCTGTCGACGGCAACGACATCGCACAGGTCATCGACACTCTGAAGAAACTAAAGGACATAAGCGGTCCTCTCCTGCTTCATACGCTCACAAAAAAAGGCAAGGGCTATGCTCCTGCCGAGGAAAATCAGACAGTCTGGCACGCCCCGGGCGCATTCGATCCCGAGACAGGTGAACGCATCACCAGCAAAAAGGACGTCAGCAGATACCAGGACGTATTCGGAGAGACCCTCCTTGAACTTGCCGGAAAAGACAATAGAGTCGTAGGTATCACACCTGCCATGGCATCAGGATGCGGCATGAACCTTCTCTCCAAGGCAATGCCGGAAAGATTCTATGATGTCGGCATCGAAGAGGAACACGCAGTGACATTTGCCGCAGGTCTTGCTGCCGGAGGAATGAAGCCGTTCTGCAACATATACTCTTCCTTCTCGCAGAGGGCATACGACCAGATAATCCATGACGTAGCCCTTCAGGGACTTCCTGTCGTACTGTGCCTTGACCGCGGAGGTCTGGTGGGAGAAGACGGAGCCACCCACCACGGATGCTACGACATGTCGATATACCGAAGCATTCCGGGAGCGGTGATTGCCGCCCCTAAGGATGAAGCGGAACTCAGAGACATGATGTATTCGGCCCTGCATGCCCAGAGCGGTCCATATATAATAAGGTATCCGCGCGGATACGGGGAAGGAGTACAATGGAAGGGGAAGGAATTCAGTCTGCTTGAATCAGGAAAGGGAGAGGTCATGATGGAGGGACGCGACATCGCACTGATATGCGCAGGTCCTTTGAGTTACCGAGCAGTGGAAGCGGCATTGAGGTTCAGAGAAGAACAGGGCTGGAGCACATCCGTATATAATATAAGGTATATAAAACCTCTGGACTGCGCGCTTATCGAATCCATATGCAAGGAACACAGGATCATCATCACAGTTGAAGACGGAACCGTCATAGGAGGTCTGCACGGAGCAGTTGCGGAGTACGTTTCCGAGCACCATCCATCAGTGAAGGTCATGCCGGCAGGAATCCCCGACCGCTACATCAGTCAGGGAACACAGGAAGAACTCAGAGAGGAATGCGGACTTACAAGCAGAAGCATATATGACCGCCTGATGGAAGTCACCGAAAATTTACAGAAAAATCCTCAAAAAGTTTTGGAGATATAAAAATTATATCTATCTTTGCAATCCCAAATCAAGAGAGCCTCTCTCAAGATAAGGGAAACAACAATGCCGATGTAGCTCAGTTGGCCAGAGCACGTGATTTGTAATCTCGGGGTCGTGGGTTCGATTCCCTCCATCGGCTCAAAACTCGAAAGGGTTTTCGAAGTTTGTTTTTGAGG
>SUYY01000040.1 GCA_015060205.1 Bacteroidales bacterium | reverse complement strand
TCTGTTCGAGACCGGGATGAACATATAGATTCAGGGTCGTACTGATGTTGGAATGGCCAAGAAGTACGCTCACTGTCTTGCAGTCGCATCCGCTTTCGATACATCTTGTTGCAAAACTGTGTCTGAGAGGGCGAATTCAGACTTCTTGTGAAGTAGATCCTTCTTCATCTATACTGGTCCGCTAATTGTATTTTTGAGAAATTCAAATTTACAATTAGCGAACTTATGAATAGATATGTATACATAGGCGCTGTTCTGACAGCATTTCTGGCAAGCGGCGCATCGATATCTGCTCAAGGCGGATATACTCTCAGTGGTACGGTAGCGGATGAATCCGGACCTGTAGCCGGAGCCGCCGTGATAGAGCAGGGAACCTCCAACGGGACCTCCACCGGACCGGAAGGTGATTATACGCTTACGGTCTCATCGCCCGATGCTCCGGTCGAATTCAGTTGCATCGGATATGTTTCAGTGACCTACGATGCCTCTCAGGTTCCTCCGACCGTGACCCTCAAGGAAGATACCCAATATCTTGACGAGGTCGTGGTCATAGGATACGGTACGGCGAAGAAGGACGATATGACCGGGTCCATATCGGCGATAAAGGCTGAGGACCTGAACAGAGGCGCCGTGGTCAACACTCAGGACCTTCTCAAGGGCAAGGTGGCAGGACTTCTGATAACTCCCGGTGACGGCGGTCCAGGCTCCGGCTCCAGGATAAGGATCAGAGGTTCGGCATCCCTGAACGCCTCCAATGACCCTCTGATTGTCATAGACGGAGTTCCTGTGGCAAGCGGTGCGGCAGGTGGAATGTCCAACCCTCTGGATCTTCTCAATCCGGATGACATAGAGAGTTTCTCGGTGCTGAAAGATGCCTCTGCCGCTGCCATATACGGTTCCAGGGCATCCAACGGAGTCATCCTCATCACCACAAAGAAAGGCTTCGGCAACCGTCCCAAGGTCTCATATAACGGAAGTTTCAGCGTGCAGCAGAACAGCAGGAGAGTTCCTGTGATGTCAGCGTCGGAACTGCGTGATTTCTATACAGTCACTTACCCCTCCGATACGTCCGCAGGCGAGTTGATTGCCCCTCTTCTCAAAGGGTCGGATACCGACTGGCAGTCACTTATATTCCGTACGGCCTTCGCCACATCCCACAACGTGAGCATATATGGAAATTACCGCTCGAGAATGCCTTACAGGGCATCAGTGGCCTATACCGGGCAGCAGGGAACTCTCAAACGTTCCGACTACAACCGTGGTACTGCGGACGTGAGCCTGACCCCGAATTTCCTTGACAATCATCTCACGCTCGATATAAATGCCAAAGGAGTATATACATATTCCAACTACACAAACAGCGGCGTAATATCCACGGCCGCCTTCTTCAATCCTACCCAGGACCCGTACTGGCGCAATCCCGACGGCTCCATCGACTATACCACCACCAACGGATACTGGAACTACGGCAACGGCCGAGGCAAGGAATTTTCTCCGAACACATTGGCCGGTCCAAGCCCTCTTTCGCGACTTTACGACGATATAAGCAATGCCGGGAGCCTCCGCTTCATCGGCCGCATTGCCCTGGATTATAAGGTCCACTCTCTTGAGGCCCTCAGATTCAACGTCAGCGCAGGTCTGGACATTGCACAGACATCCTCATACAATGGTTCCCGCCCCGGGTCTTTCCAGGCATATGGCGACACGTCCAATCTTGGAATCGGAAGTTATACCAAAGGATACAACCTGAGCAGGAGCAGGATATTCGAGGCTTATGCCAACTACAACCGGACATGGGGAATACACACCCTCGACCTTCTTGGAGGATACTCCTGGCAGAACAACTACTGGGCAAACAGGGATGTTGGCTATCTGAACATCACCAACGAGATAAAACTCAATCCCGGCGAGACTCCTCAGTCACGCTATCTGTGGTATCGCAACGAAAATTATCTGGTGTCGTTCTACGGACGTGTCAACTACTCGGTCGATTCAAGATATGTATTCACGTTCACCGTACGTGGTGACGGCTCCTCTAAGTTCGCCAAAGGCAACAAATGGGGCTTCTTCCCTTCGGGAGCATTCGCCTGGAATATAGCCAAGGAGCCTTTCATGAAGGATGTGACTCAGGTGTCGACCCTGAAGTTCAGAGCCTCCGTGGGGCAGACCGGCCAGCAGGACGGAATCGGAGATTATGTGCATTTCGCCCGCTATAATCTCTCCAACGACCCTTTCAAGATGTATAATATGGGTCTGGAGTTCTTCCATATGCTTACCCCTCAGGCATACGACCCGGCCATAAGATGGGAGACCACCACGACCTATAACATAGGTGTGGACTTCGGATTCTTCGACGAGCGTCTGACCGGAAGCGTGGATGCATATCTGCGTGATACAAAGGATCTTCTGAATTCGGTGCAGATTCCGATGGGATCCAATTTCGGAAACCGTCTGATGACCAACATCGGCTCCATCCGCAACAAGGGACTTGAGTTCGCCGTAAGCGGAATACCTGTGAAGACCCCGTCTTGGAACCTCCAGATCGGCTTCAACGGCACATTTCAGGACACGAAGTTCACACGCCTCAATGCCACTGACGATCCCGGATATTATATCGAGACCGGCAATATTTCCCGCGGTACGGGCAACTTCCTATGCCGACAGATGGTGGGTTATTCTCCATATACTTATTATGCCTATCAGCAGAAATATGACTCTCAAGGCAAGCCTCTCCAGAATGAATTTGTAGACCGCAACAAGGATGGTCACATATCGGAGTCCGACAGATATATGACAGGGAAAAGCGCCATGCCTAAGTTCTTCTACGGTCTTAATGTCAAATTGACCTACAAGGCCTGGGACTTCGGTCTGAACGGCCACGGATCTGCGGGAACATGGGTGTTCAACGACTTCATGTCCGCCAATTCCACCTCGAGCGTCGATCTGAATGCCGGCAATCTGCCCAATCAGGCCAAGTTGGTGAAAAAGACCGGCTTTACCGCTCCTAACAGCAGCGAACAATGGTATTCCGACTATTTCATCGAAAATGCCTCCTTCTTCCGCCTGGACGACATAAATCTCGGCTATACGTTCAGAAGTGTCGGACGCTGGGAGACCGACATCCGTCTTGCTCTGGGAGTGCAGAATGTGTTCATCCTCACCGGATACAGCGGCATGGACCCGGAAGTCATATCTGAAAACGGCATAGACAACACCATCTGGCCTCGTCCCCGCACTTATTCCCTCCGTCTCGGAGTCAATTTCTGATCCCCCTGTCATCCTGAGCCTTTAGCCCTGAGCGAAGCGGATGGGGTGGCGAAGGATCTCGACAATAAACCGAAACAAGAAAAGTCTGACAATATGAAAAAGTACATATATATAATAGTCGCATCGCTGTCACTCGCATCCTGCGTCCGCGATCTCGACACCCTGCCGCTCAATGCGACGGACCCGATATCCGAATATGTCTACGGCAATTCGGAAGAAGCCTATCTCACAGGACTCACCCGCCTGTATTTCCAGTTTGTGACCAACGACCTCACGGACCTGCAGAGCATGGACGGCGGAGCCTCAGAAATCATACGTGCATTCTGGTCTGTCCAGGAGACTACTGCTGACGGAGCAAAATGTTCCTGGGGCAATGATGCATGGGTGCGTGCCCTGAACACCAATACCTGGTCCGATGCCCAGAATGATGCGGTATATGCCGTATATGTCAGGACATTGCAGGGAATATCCTACGTCAATGAATACCTCCGTCAGACCACACCTGCAAAATTGCAGGAAAGGGGAGTGGACGAGGTTCTGGCGGCAAAGATAGCGGGTTTCCGCGCTGAAGCGAGATTCATCAGGGCCTATCTTTACTGGATGGCCATCGACACCTTCGGAAGTGTTCCTTTCATCACCGAGGACTCACCGATAGGAGGTGCCTACTATCCGAAACAGGCATCCAGGAAGGCAATTTTCAACTATTGTGTGGGCGAACTCAATTCGCTGCTTTCCGAGGATTCCGGCCTCGCTCAGCCTCGTCACCTTTATCCCCGTGCCGACAGAGGTTCGGCTGCAGGTCTGCTGGCCCGCATGTACCTCAATGCGGAGGTGTATACAGGGACTCCGATGTGGGCTGAGACCAGGTCCGTCTGTGAACGGATATTTGACATGGGATATGCCCTGTGCCCGCAGTACAGTGACCTGTTCAGAGGTGACAACGGACAGAACATGTCGGCCCGAGGAGAGTTTCTCTGGGCAATTGACTACAACGATTTCAGGACTCAGTCATATGGAGGCTCGTCATATCTTCTCGCTGCAGCCCTCGCCTCGACCGACATCACCGACCAGACCCGTCCCAACGGACAAAGACACGGATGGGCAGGACTGAGGGTTCCGTATGAATATGTGGAAAGGTATTTCGCAGTGAAGGGCCAGGATTATCAAAGCGGTGATTATCAATGTGATGACCTGCGCGGAAGACTGTTCTATATCAAGGGAAGAAGCGAGTCCATGGAGGGAGAACTTTATAATTACATGCACGGATGGTCCTGCCTCAAATTCAACAATATCCCTCATGACCAGACCGATGCCTCCTTCCTGGAAATGTCCGCCACGAAGGACTTTGCCGACGTGGATTTCCCGATGATACGTCTTGCAGAGATATATCTGATATATGCGGAAGCGTGCTTGCATCTGGGGCAGGCGTCGGATGCTCTCCCTTATGTCATCGGACTTTCGCAGCGTGCGGGAGTGGCGGGTCCGGAGGAGATCACGACAGAGTGGCTTGTGGCCGAGCGCGCACGCGAACTCATGTGGGAGGCACACCGCCGTACCGACCTGATAAGGTTCGGACTTTTCCATACTGACACCTACCTCTGGCCGTACAAAGGAGGTGATGATTTTGCCGGTCAGGCGTTCCCGCAATATAAATGCATATTCGCCCTTCCGCCTACGGAACTTGCTGCAAATCCGGAACTGAAACAGAATCCGGGGTACTAGAAAAACGCTTATCCGAAAAATCCGACCATTCGTCATGGAAAACGGACCTATCGTTCCATATATATGGTATAATAGGGCTAAATCATTAAATTTGTGGGATTTACGACTAAAAAATGATAGAAATGAGTAAGTTTCACAAAATACTTTTAACGATGATTCCCGCTGCGACAGTATTTGCGGCATGTACCTCACAGGACTCTCTTCCCGTTCCGGAGTCCGTTTATGAGGAATGTGTATATGACGAAGGCAAGACGGAATTTTCCGTATGGGCACCGGACGCGGAGTCCGCTACTCTCAGACTTTACCGCACTGCTCAGGATACTTCGGCATTCCTGACATGCGACATGAAGAAGGCCAAGGGCGGACTTTGGAAGGTAGTGGTAAAAGATGACATCAAGGGTGCCTTCTACACTTTCCAAGTGGAAAAGGACGGCAGACTTCTTGAGGAAACTGCAGGAATAAGTGCAAAGGCTGTGGGAGTGAACGGCTGGAGAGGAGCGGTAATCGACTGGAACGAGACCGATCCTGAAGGATGGACCGAGGATAAGAGTCCGGCAATTAAGCCGTCTGACATCATCGTCTACGAACTTCAGCACAGGGATTTCTCGATTCATGCCAATTCAGGCGTGTCAAACAAGGGTAAATATCTTGCGCTCACCGAAGAGGGAACTAAAAATCCTGACGGACTTTCCACAGGAATCGATCACCTCAAGGAACTTGGAGTGACATATGTGCAACTCCTTCCGTCCACCGACTTCGCCACAATCGACGAGACCCGTCTTGAGGACAATCAGTACAACTGGGGATATGAACCTCTCAACTACAACGCTGTGGAAGGCTCCTTCTCTACAGATCCATACAATCCTGTAACCCGTATCAAGGAGTTCAAGCAGATGGTGCAGGCTCTCCACAATGCAGGTTTCAGGGTTATTCTTGACGTGGTCTACAACCACACTACAAATGCTTCGAACACCGGTTTCGAACGCACTATGCCGGGATATTTCTACCGCATGCGTGAGGACGGTACCTTCTTCGACGGCTCAGGCTGCGGCAATGAGACCGCTTCTGAGAGGGAGATGTTCCGCAAATATATGGTCGAGTCCCTCGAGTGGTGGATGAAGGAATATCATATCGACGGATTCCGATTCGACCTCATGGCCATTCACGACATCGAGACCATGAACCTCATCAGTGAGCGTCTTCATGCCATCGACCCTGATGTGGTGATATATGGTGAAGGCTGGGCGGCATCGTCTCCTGCCTATCCTGCAGAACAGATCGCGCTCAAGGCCAATACATACATGATGGACAAGGTGGGAGCCTTCAGTGACAATATCCGTGATGCACTCCGTGGTCCACTCGGATGCGAGAATGCCGGATTCATGGACGGAGTGGCTGGCAATAAGGCAAATGTCGAGTTCGGAATCGCAGGCGGCGTGGAGCATCCTCAGGTGAGTGTGGAACGCTGGACCAACAATCCTCTCCAGCATGTAAGTTATGTAAGTTGTCACGATGACCACTGTCTGCGTGACCGTCTGGAAGAGGCTACAAAGGCGTCTGAAGAAGATCGCCTGAAGATGGTGAAACTCGCCCAGACAGCAGTATATACCTCACAGGGTATTCCGTTCATCTTCAATGGAGAGGAACTTTACCGTCACAAGCAGGGAGTCAAGAACAGTTACAACCAGCCGGATTCCATAAACGCAATCGACTGGACATACAAGACCAGGTACAAGGACCTCGTTGACTATTATGCTGCTCTTGCTGCAATCCGTCATGCTCATCCGGGATTCTGTCTCGGTGATGCTGACCTTGTAAGGGAGAAACTTCAGTTCATTCAGGTGGATGACCCTTGCGTGGTGGCATTCAGAATCGAAGGTCTCGAAGGCATTGATTCAGCGAAGTCGCTCACAGTCCTTCTGAACGGTTCCAAGAAACCGGTGAAGGTGGAGATCCCTCTGGGTGACTATACCGTGCTGGCAAAAGACGGTAACGCTGATGCCGAAGGTCTCGGAGCATATTCGGGTGCATATATCAGTGCCGCACCTACGTCAGCGACTGTCCTTGCACAGATACCTGAAATGTAAGTCGGTGGTAGTGAGCCAGTTATCCAAATAAAGGTGCGCTGATTTCCGCACCTTTAAAACGCTAAGTGATTGAAAATTAACTAATTGCTAAATATATACAAGAAAACGAAAACCAATATGAAGAAGATCCTTTTCGCCATCTGCACAGCAATCCTCGCTGTCTCATGTACTCAGAAGCCATCTCAGCAGCCGCTCGAAAACTCAGTGGTATACGAGATGAATGTCCGTCAATACACCCCTGAGGGAACATTCCAGGCAGCCCAGCAGCAACTTCCACGTCTTAAGGACCTCGGAATCGACATCCTCTGGCTCATGCCTATTCATCCTATCGGAGTGGAAGGCCGCAAGGGAACCCTCGGTTCATACTATGCTATCCGCAACTACTGCGAGATCAATCCTGAATACGGTACAATGGCAGACTTTGAGGCATTCCTCGCAGAGGCACACCGTCTCGGACTCCGCGTGGTGATAGACTGCGTGGCAAATCATACATCTCCTGATGCAGTCTGGACAACAGAGCGTGCTCCTGAATGGTATGAAAGGGATGCCGAGGGCAATACCACATTCACAGCAGACTGGTCAGATACAGCCAACCTCAATTACGAAAACAAGGACGTATGGCAGGGAATGGCAGATGCAATGCGTTTCTGGATGGAAAAGGGCATAGATGGTTTCCGTTGCGACATGGCATGCGAAGTTCCTCTTGAGTTCTGGCAGGAGACCATAGCAGGTCTGCGCAAGGACTATCCTGGAATGTACATGCTTGCAGAAGGTGAAGAGCCTGAACTTCATAGTCTTTCCGACTTTGATGCTTCATATGCATGGGAACTCCACCATCTTCTCAATTCCATTGCACGTGGTGAGAAGAATGTTCCTGAACTTCTTGAATATATCCAGAAAGACGCCCAGAGGCATCCTGCAGACGCTTTCCGTCTCATGTTCACATCAAACCACGATGAGAACTCATGGGCTGGAACCGAGTTCGAGAGAATGGGCGACGCTGCAAAACTCATGGCTGTGCTCACATTCACTCTCCCTGGCGGTCAGCCTCTTATCTACACAGGTCAGGAAATGGGCTGGAACAAGAGGTTCGAGTTCTTCGAAAAGGACCCTATCCCTGCATGGGAGGAGAACGAGTATACCGACTTCTACAAATGGCTCATCTCTGTCCGTCATGACAACCCTGCACTCGCAGCAGGTGACAAGGGAGGCGTTTTCGAAGTAGTTTCGACAGAAGACAGTACTCTCGTATTTACCCGCACACTTCCTGACAACAAGGTTACAGTAAAGGCTGAACTCAAGGCTCCTTGGACCTACGAGATCGTTGCGGAATAGGAGATTCTCACGTCGCTGCCGCTCCTCAGAATTACAATGAGAATTCATTCCTCTGAATGACAGTGTGTATGTCATTGCGAGCGGAGCGTGGCAATCTGAAGAATAATAAATAAACCAGATATGAATAGAATAATAACAGCAATTGCAGCATTAGTCCTCGTGGCTGGATGCGCGCCGAAGAAAGGCCCTGTCACTGACCTGCAGACCCTCAAGTCTCCGTCAGGCAATATGGAAATGACCTTCTGTCTTACAGCGGAAGGCACACCTCAGTATACCCTCGACTATGAGGGACAGAAGGTGATACTTCCTTCAGACCTCGGTTATGAGTTCCGTGGTGTCCTCAAGGCACAGAAACTTGTATACAATGCAGACGGAACCATCTCCAAGGAAGACCGCGAGCCTATCCAGCAGTTCTACCAGGGATTCAAGGTGGAGAGCGTGGAGACTGCATCCTTCGACGAGAAATGGGAGCCTGTATGGGGTGAGGAATCAAAGATCCGCAACAACTATAACGAACTCCTTGTGAACCTCGTGCAGACCTCTTCAGAGAAGAAGATGTCCATCCGTTTCCGTCTCTATGACGACGGACTCGGTTTCCGTTACGAGTTCCCTTATCAGAAGAACCTCAGTTACTTCGTGATCAAGGAGGAGATGACTCAGTTCGCACTTGCCGGCGACCACACAGCGTGGTGGCTTCCAGGCGACTATGACACCCAGGAGTACAACTTCACCGAGAGCCGTCTTTCGGAAATATCCAAGAAGATGCCTCAGGCCATCTGCGGCAACGACTCTCAGACACCGTTCTCGACAAACGGCGTTCAGACATCTCTCCAGATGCGCACAGACAGCGGTCTTTACATCAATATCCACGAGGCTGCCCTTCTCGAATATCCTTGCATGCACCTCGAACTCGATCCTAAGACCATGACCTTCACCTCGCACCTGACACCTGACGCTCAGGGCTGGAAAGGCCGTCTCCAGACACCTTGCACCTCTCCTTGGAGAACAGTTCAGGTGGCACCGAGCGCTACCGCACAACTCGCCTCACGCCTCATCCTCAATCTCAACGAGCCTTGCGCCCTTGAGTCTACAGACTGGATCAAGCCGGTGAAATATATAGGAGTATGGTGGGAGATGATTTCAGGAAAGGGATCGTGGGCATATACCGACGACTTCGCTTCTGTCCAACTCGGAAAGACCGATTACAAGAGTGCTACCCCTAACGGACGTCACTCCGCAAACAACGAGAACGTCCGCCGTTATATCGACTTCGCTGCAGAACATGGCTTCGACCAGGTTCTCGTGGAAGGCTGGAACGAAGGCTGGGAAGACTGGGCAAACTGCAACAAGGACTATGTCTTCGACTTCGTGACCCCATATCCTGACTTCGACATCGAGGCACTCAACAGATATGCACATTCAAAGGGCGTCAAACTCATGATGCATCACGAGACATCATCATCGGTACGCAACTACGAGCGTCATCTCGACCAGGCCCTCGACCTTATGGACAAATACGGCTACAACTCCATCAAGAGCGGATATGTAGGCGACATCCTCCCTATCGGAGAGCACCACTACAGCCAGTCCCTCATCAACCACTATATGCACGTGGTCAAGAAGGCTGCCGAGCACAAGGTCATGATCAACGGACACGAGATGGTACGTCCTACCGGTCTTTGCCGCACATATCCTAACCTCATCGGTGCAGAAGCGGCACGCGGTACCGAGTATCAGGCATTCGGCGGTACAATGCCGCACCATGTCACCATCCTTCCGTTCACCCGTCTCAACGGCGGTCCTATGGACTATACTCCGGGTATATTCGTCCAGGACCTCGCGTCAGTGACAGAAGGCAGAAACAATTCATGGGTAAATGCTACAATCGCAAACCAACTCGGTCTCTATGTCACCATGTCATCACCACTTCAGATGGCTGCAGACCTTCCTGAACACTATGAGCAGTTCATGGACGCATTCCAGTTCATCAAGGATGTGGACATTGACTGGATACAGTCGAAATATCTTCTCGCTGAGCCAGGTGACTATGTGGTCGTGGCACGTCAGGGCAAGAAGAACGGACAATGGTTCGTCGGCGGTGTGACAGACGACAACAAGCGCACACTTGACGTTCCTATGAACTTCCTCGACGAGGGCAAGACCTACGAGGCTACAATATATGCCGATGCGGAAGATGCTGACTATAAGGAGAATCCGCAGGCCTACAAGATATGGAAGGAGACCGTCACATCCGACAGCGTCCTCCCTATGTCAATGGCACGCGGCGGCGGCTTCGCCATCAGCCTCCAGGAAAAATAACCCTTTTCCTGTCACGTTTAACTCGCCCTGTCATGGTGAAGAACGACAAAGTCCTTTTCCTGTTATGGTGAGGAACGACAAAGTCCTTTTCACTGTCATGGTGAGGAGGGACCAAGTCCTTTTCTCTGTCATGGTGAGGAGGGACAAAGTCCCGACGTGACCATCTCATACCAATAAAAATCAACAAACAAAATACCAACACAAATGAAAACAACAAAACAAACCGATGCCCAAACTCCACTCGGGGGGGGCAACTACGAAACACCACTGATCAAAGTGGTTAAAATCAACACAGAAGGCGTACTCTGTGCGTCTTTTGAAGCGTACGAAGAGGAAACTCTTGTCTGGGAATGATGTTTAACTGTTAATGAATCAAAGACAATGAAAAGAATCTATTCATTTATGGTTGCAACTGTTGCCCTCGTCGCAGCAGTATCTTGCAACAAGGAATTCGAACAGGAGAACATCCCTGCAGGTGGTCAGACCGTGGTCTACACCGCGACTGTTGACCAGAATGATGAGCCAGAGGCTAAGGCAGTCCTTGACGGACTTGTTTCTAAATGGTCTGGGAATGAATACATTACCCTTCATGATGGAAGTAACGGATTTTATTTCCATGCAGATGCCGGCGAGACACCGGTTGAGACAATAGATTTTTCTTACACTCCGGGTGAAGGAGACCCTGCATTCACTGCAACTGATGTAATGGCAGTATATCCTTCTGGAAATTATAGTGCTGACATTGCAAATAAGAAAGTTTCCGGTGTAGTTGTTCCTGAAAAGCAGCAACTTGTAGACGGTACATATCCCGCTACTGCAGCAGTAGCAGTCGCATATTCGTCAGATACGAAAATTTTGGAGTTCAAGAATGCCTGTGCACTCTTGAAGTTTAAGGTGGCAGGTGACGATGTCACTCGTGGTTGTTTTTATGCGGAAGGAGATATTTCAGGAGTATTTGACGTTGCATATAATGGTGGTAAACCGACAATGACTGCTACAGAAGCAAAGCAATGGGTTGATTTCCATAATGATGAGCAGTTCCTTTCAGAGCAGGCTACATACTATATTGCAATTGCTCCTGGTCCAGTGGCGAACTTTAAAATGTATCTGGGCAGCAAGGAAATAAAGAAGTATAATTCTGAGTACACATTTAAGCGTAATGTGATTCTTGACCTCGGAACTTTGACATATGAGGCTCCGGAATATGCAAAGACTGTGTATCTCAAGCCAGGAGAATGGGCTTCAGATGGTGCTAAGTTTGCAGCATATTTCTTTAGTTCGACAGGTAATGAAGGTGTTATGATGGAGGATACCGATTCGGATGGAATATATGAGGCAGAGGTTCCGGAATCTGATTATAGCAGAGTGATTTTCTGCAGGATGGATTCTGCTTCTGAGTCATTCAGTTGGGAAAGTACATGGAATCAGACCAATAATCTGGATATTCCAGAAGCATCAGATAATAATCTTTGTTATGTTATCACAGGATGGGGTGAAGGCGAAGGTGCAAAGTCAGTAGGAGAGTGGAAGTCCCTTGAAATGGCTACTGCTGTATGGACTATTGCAGGTGCTTTCAATAATTGGACAGCGGCTCCTATGGTCAAGTCCGGAGACTATTTTGTAGCAGAAGATGTAACAAAACTTCATAGCATCGAGAACGGTTTCAAGATTCTTGAGAATGGTAACTGGCTTGGCGGTCCTGCAGTAGAGGCGGGAGTATGGACTGCTCTGGGTGGAAGCGATAATATTTATGTGACTGGCGCTGCTTCTGCAACAAAGTATGATGTATATTTAAATCCAACCTCAAGAAAATTTGTTATTGTTAAGGCTGGTGAGCAAATGCCGGAAGAAGGCGTCACTCCTCCTGAGGAGACAAAAACATATTATTTGAGACCAATGTCAAGTTGGGAAGAGAAAAATGGAAAATATGTGGCTTGGGCTTGGAAAACAGATTCAGAAGGATCATGGTATGATCTCAATGATTCTGATTCGGATGGTATATATGAACTAACAGTTCCGATTTCAGTTGATAATGCAATATTCTTGTGTATGAAGGCGGGTTCTGCTACTAATTGGGCAAATGAGTTGTTTAGAACCTCAAATTTGACTCTCCCTTCTGATGATAAGAATTGCTATAATACTTATACTTCACAGTGGGTTACAGTTGCTGAGGCAAAGGCATATGAACCAGGTGCTATTTATGCACAACAAGGATATGTATACCTTGATGCTAGCGACTGGGGATACTCCGATGCAAGATACTCTATCTACTTCTTTGGTAATGGAGATACTTGGGTGTCAATGGAAAAAGTCGAAGGTACGTCGTCTCTTTACGGAGCAAATATTTCTGATAAGATGGACACGTATACAAGCCTTATTTTTGTCCGTCTGAATGGCGCAACTACTGAAAATAATTTCGATAATAAATGGAACCAGACAGGAGACCTGAATATGAAGGATTTTAAAGATGGTAATAATTTGTTCACCGTAAAAGGTTGGGATGGTTATACAGATGGTTGGTCAACTGTAACTAGACTCAACTAATTTCAAACATTTAGATACTTTTCCGGCAGCCCGAGGGTGAAACTTCGGGTTGCTGCCAATAAATTTAAAAACCGTAACCCTTATGAAAAATTATGTAGGCAGGACGCTTGCTGTTCTGTTCTCTGTCTTCTTCGCCGCATCGTGTGTCGATGAAATGCATAATCCCGAGACCGTGGGACCTCAGGCCGGCGTGACTTCTTACACCGCCTATGTTGAAGGTCCTGATGCCAAGTCTGTCCTTGACGGAAATGTTTCCGTATGGAAGGGCGATGAAAGCATTCAGGTGATCGGAAAGTCCAATACCTATAAATTTTCGGCATATGTTGACGGCAAGGCCGAATCTGCAAAATTCAACTATGTCGGTTCAGGCTCATACAACGAGTCTGAAGTGATGGCCGTATATCCGTACGGCTCAGGAACATATTCCGGAAATCTTGACGAGAGGTATGTCACCAATGTCACTATTCCGACGAAGCAGAACCCGGTGGTAGGTTCATATGATCCGATGGCTGCAATAGCGATGGCCCACACTACCAACGACAAGATGAACTTCAAGAATGCCTGCGCGCTGTTGAAGTTCACCATCGGTTCCGAGGGAGTCAAGAATGTGACCGTATATGGAGACATGAACGAGGTGGAGATCGAAGGTGAAATGCCTGATTTCTATCAGGAGGGCAATGTGTACCTGACTGTAGATCCGCAGTGGTTGTCAGATAATGCAGGGATCTCTGCCTATTTCTGGGGCGGAAGCGGGGAAATATGGAAAAGTATGACCGCTGTCGCTGGTCAGACCAATATGTATACATGCACAATACCTTCAGGTCGTACAAGTGTCATATTCTGTAGAATGAACTCAAGCGGCGCCACAGGATGGGATTCGAAATGGAACCAGACAGTAGACCTGTCCCTCTCGGACGGCAACCATTTTACGATTACCAATCCATGGGGAAGTGACGCCAATGAAAATAAGGCCACCGGTTCCTGGGCCACTTTCTCGGCAGGGAAGATAACTACCACCGCCGGCATCGCCGGTTCAGGTGCAAAGGTCTATTACAATGACGGTAAGCCTGTCATCGAAGGCGCGTCCGAGGGCTACGTGTCCATGACCGGAGACTTCATCAAAGGCCGTACATATTACATTGCCGTGGCTCCGACTGTGCTCAAGAATTTTAACGTGGAGTTCAGCGATGTCGGCGATTACGATAAATATAAGGTCAAGAGCACATCGAAGCCGGTGACATTCAAGCGTAACACCATCCATGACCTCGGAACCCTCTTTTCCGGCAAGGATACAGGATTCTTCACCGACCCGGGCATGCCTGATGCCGATGAACCTTGCACCATATATTACAGACCTGCCGAGGGGGATGACCTGTACTCGCAGACAGGTGACCTGTACGCCCATATATGGCTCAAGAACGGCACGTCAGACAGCCATGGACCGACATGGGGTACCAATACAGACAAATACAAGATGACTCTTGTCGGCGAGAAGACATGGGCCTTGAAGATGGAACCAAGCATGCGTGAGTGGTTCGATGAGGTGTCAGCAATCGGAACCACCCCTGTCCAGAACATCGGTATCGTTGCCAGGACCGCAGATAAAAGTAAGCAGACAGCGGATAATTTCATCGAGGCGTACGACAGCAAATACGGAGTCTATATGCCGGAGGGACTCAAGCACGGAATCAACTATATCGACAACAGTACTGTGACTCTCGTGCTGTATGACCGCGACAAGGATGGCAAGCCTCATGATTTCTGCAATCTTCTCTGGGATGAGAACTGGTGGAGATATGAGGGCAATCCAAAGAAGCCTCTTGCATATGATTCGGAAAGCGGATGCTGGTGGATCACCCTCACAGACCTGAATCCGGACAAGCAGTACAAGTTCCAGTACCAGTTGGGATACGGAAGCGATGTGACTGTTCAGACTTTCGATCCGTACACCGAGATACTTTATGACAGAAATGTTCAGGGTGGCAAGCAGAACGACCTGTGGATCAGTGACTATACCTATCCGAACCTTGCAGGAGAGTATGGTGATATGCACTCGGGAAGAGACAACAGTTTCGTTTCCGCTTTCAAGATAAACAAAGATATATATGACTGGAAGGTCGATGACTACAAGATCGAGGACAGCAAGGACCTTGTGATATACGAACTTCTTGTGCGCGACTTCTCGGATAATTCCTACAGGGAAGGTAACCTCAAGGATGTGATAGGTCAGTTCGATTACCTCAAGAGTCTTGGTGTGAATGCGATTGAACTCATGCCGACTCAGGAATTTGACGGCAACGACAGTTGGGGATACGGTACTCATGCGTATTTCGCGATGGATAAGGTCTATGGTACCCGCAAGGACTATAAGGATTTCATCGACCTCTGCCACCAGAACGGTATGGCGGTGATTCTCGACGTGGTCTATAACCATGCCACCGGTGCTCATCCTTATTGCTCGATGTATTATATATATGACGGAGATAACTCTCGTCCGGCACCGAACAACCCTTGGTTCAATGAATACGCTCCGCATCCTTACAACGTCTTCCACGACTGGAATCACAGCAACCCTATGGTCCGCGATTATGTCAAGGAAAACCTCACCTATCTCATAAAGGAGTATAAGATAGACGGATTCAGATTCGACCTTACCAAGGGATTCACCCAGACTCCGTCCGATGAGGGTTCGGCTTCAAATTACGACCAGAGCCGCGTGGACATACTCAATGAGTACCGCAACCATATCCGCTCTGTGGATGCAAATGCCATCATGATATGTGAGCATTTCGCCGACTCTGAAAACAAGGCTCTTGGCGATAACGACATCATGGTATGGCGCAAGGCCAACGAGCCGTTCACCAAGGCTATGAAGAGGGATATGTCGGTTGCTGATTTCTACTGCACCACCAACTCATTCGACGGTAATTCCGGTATGCAGAATGATAATCTGGCATTTGGAATGTTAGTCGGTTTCCAGGAAAGCCATGACGAGGAGAGGACCAATTATGAAGGCCAGTGGAGTTATGACGGATCGGAGATTCCGTTTGCTACACGCATAGAGCGTGCGAAACTTAATGCTGCCTTCTTCCTCCTGTCGCCTGGACCTAAGATGATATGGCAGTTCGGAGAGATAGGTTACGACATAAGCAAATTTGAAAACGGCGACACAGGAAAGAAGCCATGCAAGACCGCAGAGTATATGGCGGTCAAGGAGCGTAAGGCCCTGTACGACACCTACGCGATGCTCATCAAGTTCCGTAAGGATAATCCGAGATTCTTTGACAGTGATGTCAACTTCCGCTGGTATGTGGGTTATGACCAGCAGCAGGGACGTTATATGTTTGCAAGATCTGGCGAAGGCAAGCATTTCGCCCTCTTCGGAAACTACGGTACAGGAAAGCAGACCATCGGGGTACAACTTCCTGAAGGAGTGGACAAGTGGTATCAGTACGACAACTCATCAGCAGTCTGGTCTGGTCAGAACCACAGCACAGAAATGGCGGAGGGTCAGTTCTACCTCCTGGTCAGCGACCCGTCCATGTGCCTGAAATAAACCCTGAAAAGCGAAGTGACAGTCTGTCACCGGCGGTCCTCCCCACTACGTGGGTGCCCCTCCCTTTTCGGGAGCCAATGCCGCCTTGTGACAGACTGTCACTTCGCTTTTTAGTTAGCCACCTCGCAGAGGAACTTGATACGCACCAGCCTGACTTCCATCTCATCATAATCATCGCCAAGGTCCGCCATGGCATCCTCAAGGGAATCAGACTGAGCCTCCTCGCGGAAATAGTCATAGATCTCTTCCACGATTTCCTCATCGAGCGTCTGCTCTATATAATAGTCAAGATTGAGTTTCGTGCCGGAGAACACAATCGTCTCGATCTCGTCCAGCAGTTCCTCCATATCCAGACCTTTTGAATCTGCAATGTCGTCAAGAGGCATCTTGCGGTCAACGCTCTGGATGATGAACACCTTGTTCACAGATTTGTTGACTATCGACTTCATCACGAAATCGTCAGGACGCTCTATCTCGTTCTCCTCCACATATTTCGCAATAAGTTCGATGAACTCCTTTCCGAACTTGCGGGCCTTTCCTTCTCCGACTCCCTGGCAGTTCTTGAGTTCGTCATAGGTCATAGGATACATGATCGCCATATCATCCAGAGAAGGATCTCCGAATATCACCCATGGCTGAAGGCCGCGTTTACGGGCAACCGATTTACGAAGGTCCTTGAGCATCGCCAGCAGTTGTGCGTCTCCGCCGCCTCCGCGAGATGCCGCTGCATTTGCCGCTACATCTTCTTCGTCTTCCTCTCCCTCGGCAAACTCCCTGTCTTCTGTCAGCATGAGTTCATAAGGCTTGGCAAGGAAGTCAAGACCTGCCTGGGTGACGGATATCAGACCGTATGATTCTATATCCTTATATATAAGGTGCAGGACAAGTCCCTGATGTATTACGGCACTCCAGAACCTTACCGAGTGGTCCTTTCCTGCTCCGAAGAGTTCGAGTTTGTCGTGCTTGTATGACTTTATTATGGAGTTCGCCTCTCCGGCAAGGATGTTGGCGAGATGCTCTGTCTTGAAATGCTCCGGCAGAGATTCTATAAGTTCGATGACCATAGCCATCTCTTCGCGTCCGTCGAACTGCTTCTTAGGATGCAGGCAGTTGTCGCAGGCTCCGCAGTTCTCCACGTGGAAATCTTCTCCGAAATAGTTCAGAAGCAGTTTGCGGCGGCATGAATTGGATTCGGCATAGGCCACAGTCTCCATCAGGAGTTGCTTTCCTATTTCCTGCTCTGCTATAGGCTTGCCCTGCATGAATTTCTCCAGTTTCTGAATATCCTTGTAACTGTAGAATGTGATGCATTGACCCTCCTTGCCGTCTCGTCCGGCGCGGCCTGTCTCCTGATAATATCCCTCGATGCTTTTCGGGATGTCATAGTGGATGACAAACCTGACATCCGGCTTGTCGATGCCCATTCCGAAGGCGATGGTCGCCACTATCACGTCGATTTCCTCCATCAGGAACTTGTCCTGATTCTCGGCACGGGTCTTCGCGTCCAGACCTGCATGATATGGCGCAGCCTTTATCCCGTTGATGTTCAGCAGTTCTGCAAGTTCTTCCACCTTCTTGCGGCTGAGGCAATATATGATGCCTGACTTGCCGGCGTTCTGCCGTATGTATTTAATGATGTCTCTCTTAGGATCGGATTTGTCGCGTATTTCGTAATACAGGTTCGGGCGGTTGAATGAAGATTTGAACACCGTAGCATCAGGTATGCCGAGGTTCTTCAATATGTCGCTCTGTACCTTAGGAGTGGCTGTGGCGGTGAGCGCTATGACAGGCGCATTGCCGATTTCTTCGATTATGTTGCGGATCCTTCTGTATTCCGGTCTGAAGTCATGTCCCCATTCGGATATGCAGTGAGCCTCGTCCACGGCATAGAACGAAATCTTTATCTCCTTGAGCATAGCAACGTTCTCGGCCTTGGTCAGAGACTCCGGCGCCACATAGAGAAGTTTGGTGGCACCGCTCATAAGGTCTTTCCTCACATCTGTAATCTGGGCCTTGCTGAGTGATGAGTTGAGAAAATGGGCTATACCTTCGTTGCCTGACACAAAGCCCCTGATGGCATCCACCTGATTCTTCATAAGGGCAATCAGCGGGGATATCACGATCGCTGTGCCCTCCATGACAAGTGCGGGGAGTTGGTAGCATAGGGATTTTCCTCCTCCGGTAGGCATGAGCACAAAGGCATTGCCTCCTCCTGTGAGGTGCGTGATTATCCTTTCCTGGTCGGCCTTGAATGAGTCGAAACCAAAGAATTCTTTCAGTTTTGCATGCAGAATCGAAGAATCTGTTTTCATAACCGGAAAATTTGGTTTATAAAGTTAACTGAAAAATTTTTACAACTCAAATTTTTTCGACAAGAAAATGTGTCGGGACAATAAAATTATATGGTATTAAAAAAATAGTTATATTTGCAGGTTGTATCGACTATTGTAATACAATTAAATAAAAACTAAAACAATGAAAACAATCAAATTTTTCGCAGCAGCAGCGCTCGTGGCTACACTCGCTCTTTCCTGCAACTCTCAGCCTGATGTAAAGGTTGACGCAGAACTCCCTACAGCAGCGGAGATCGACACAGTAAGTTACCTCATCGGTGTTAACTTCGGTTCATTCCTCAAGGGCAACAACTTCGCAGAGGACCTCAAGGAGATCAACATGGCAGAGGTGAAGAAGGGTATGGAAGATTTCCTCAAGGCAGAGGGTAATCCTTACGATCCTACTTTCGGCGAGCAGTTCAAGGTGAATCTCGACAGAATGGGTGAACTCCTCAACGGATTCATCTCTAAGAAGCAGACTTACAAGGCAGCCCTCAACCAGGCTCAGGGTGAGGAGTTCCTTGCAAAGAACGCTCTCAAGGAGAATGTAGACACTACTGCAAGCGGTCTTCAGTACACAATCATTTCTGAGGGTGCTGAGTACAAGGTTCAGCCTCAGGATACTGTATGGGTTAACTACAAGGGTACTCTCCTCGATGGAACAGTATTCGATGAGAACGACTCTACCCAGTTCGTCGCTAACCGCGTGATCAAGGGTTGGACAGAGGGTCTCGGTCTTCTCGGTGAAGGCGGTAAGGCTACTCTCTACATCCCTGCAGACCTTGCTTACGGTGCAAGAGGAAACCGCAACATCGCTCCTAACTCTACTCTTATCTTTGACGTAGAGGTTCTCAAGGTTGGCAAGTACGTTCCTGCTGAGAAATAATAATGGCTTTGGAACTTGAGGGCAGAATCGCCCGTAAACTTAATGTTCAGACAGGCACCTCGGCAAGAGGTGCTTGGTCTAAACAGGAGTTTATTCTCGAGTATCAGGAAGGAAATTTCCCTACTCAGATATGCATGAATGTCTGGGGTGAGGACAAAGTCAGGGATCTGGACAAATATCAGGTCGGCGACAAGGTGAAGGTTTCCTTCAATCTCAGCAGCCGTGAGTTCAACGGACGCTGGTATACAGATGTAAGGGCATGGAGAATCGAACCGGCAGGTGCTCCTCAATATCAGCAGGCACCTCCTGCACAGGGTTATGATTACACACAATCGGCAGCGGTATATTCCGCTCCTACAGGTGCACCGATGCCTTCTGTGGATGATCTTCCCGCTTCAGAGAGCGACGACGATCTCCCGTTCTAGACAGCATACATTTATATACATGAAAGCGAAGTGGCAATGAGTCACTTCGCTTCTTCTATATTATCCTATGTGTTTCGGAAGTGTGACTGTGAATGACGCTCCACCCAGTCCGAACGACCTGCTGTATGAAATGCTGCCTTCGCATTTCTCGATTATATTGCGGCATATCGCAAGTCCCAGACCGGTGCCGCCGCTTTTAGTCGTGAAATTCGGTGTGAACAGCCTGTTGAGGTTCTCGTCCTTCACTCCGGGACCGTTGTCATCCACCACTATGTCATAATATCCGTCCATATTGCTTTGTCTCAAGGCAATCACCACCTTTCCTTCCATGACGTCCTCTCCGTTCTCCTCCATCTCCTTCTGACGGATTTCCACGGCCTGAAGGGCATTTGCTATCAGGTTGACGAACACGCGGATCAGTTGCGGGCGCGGTGCCATGACATAAGCCTCGGCCATTCCTATATACCCGATGCTGATGTTTTCCTTGTTGTCAAATATCAGTATCTGATCCCGCAGGGTCTTGTCCAGATCCACCAGAACAGGCTCTTCGCTGTAAAGTTTCGCGAATGTGGAGAACTCATTGGCCGTTTCTGTAAGGATGTCGATATGTTCCAGAACTACCGATGAGACCTTGTCAAATTTTTCCTCCCATTTCGGGTTCCCGTTTTCCTTCAGTCTTATGAGACGCTGTATCTCAAGTTTTATAGGTGTCAGAGGGTTCTTGATCTCATGTGCCACCTGACGCGCCATCTGACTCCATGCCTTGTCTCTTTCGGCCTGCGCCAGCCTTACGGTCGAGTCTCCCAGTTCCTTGACCATGCGGTTGTAGGCCTCCACAAGTGATGATATCTCGTCATCTCTCTGGTAGGAGATAGGCTTGAGTTTGTGTATGTCTGTAACACTCATCTTCTTACCCATTTCAATCAGAGGCTCGAACATCTCGTTCACCGACCTGGTGCTGAAAATGAGAGATATGATGAGCATGAGAAGGAAGAGGTTTATCAGAAGTGCAGCGTGGAAGAATGCCTCGCGCCGGAAGTCATAGTCTCCTTCGGTATATGGGGAACTGACTATCGCCACAATGTCCCTGTTACTGTTCATGATCGGCGCATATAAGGCCCAATATTCAAGTTCGGTGATATATTCGTTTCCGATGAAGAACCTCTGGTTCAGATGTCTGATGTTATGGAACGCCTCCTGGTCGATTCTGTTGCCGAGTATCATCTTGTCGAACACTTCCGGGGTGGATGAGTAGAAGACCTTGCCTTCCGGAGTGTAGAGGGTTATATCGGATTTCGTCGTTGCGCTTATGTTCTCGAGAACAGCCCTGAATGCAGGTGTCATCATGTCATTCAGTCCGGAGACTCCTTTGGAATGGGTCTCTATCAGGGCCTGTATGGTGGTGATGCGTGTGGACATCAGGTTTCTCATGTTTTCCTCGTTCCTTTTATATACGAAGAATACGCTCACGACAGTGAGGCTTACGAGGATGAGCGTGGATGTCGAGAACAATATGGTGTTGATCCTGGTCCTGAAGAAATTGCTTCTGAATACCTTCTTCCTGCCTGTTCCGCTGAGCAATGTCACCGCTGCAAGCAAGGCAAGGAAAAGATATGAGAACGAAGTGAAATATACGATTCCGTTCCGTTTCGGACGGGATATTATTATGGTTTCGTTTTCTCCGACCTGATGGATGAAGTGCGTATATCCTTCCGATCTGCTCACTTTTGATGTCATTCCATCAGGCATCGGACCGCCGAATTCCTGAGCGATGGTAGGGAAAGGGAAGTTGCCCTTATATGATGTAAGCCTTCCGTCCGCATATTTCGCGTATGAATAGTACGGAGGGATATTTACATCTCCTGAGGATGAGACCCTTCCCAAAAGACTGTAGTAGCCGCTGTCTCCATGTCCGGAGTTCGGCTCGATTTCCAGAAGCATCCTCACAAGGCCGCTCTCCTGTGAGTAGAACATGAACACTCCGAGATATCTGCTGTGTCCCACTCCGTCAGATATGAACATGAATCTTGATCCTTCCGAGATGGCTGTGCCTGTCCTCATGGCATCGTTGTATCGCCTTATAAGAGCCTGGTCGTTGTCTCTCAACATGACGAGCCCCATGCTGTAGTTGTGACGTATGCGTGAAAGGTAATTGTCTGATATTCGGTTGAGTATGATGTTTTCAGAGTTGTTCAGGTGCGACAGCGAGGCTATGATCTGGTCGGATGCGATGTCGTCCTCTATGGCCTTGAGCCGGATTTCCAGACTCAGGTTCCTTTCCACGGCAAGACGGTTGGTCCACACGAACACCCTCTTCTGCTCCCTTTCAAAACCGAGGATACCGACGGTTATGCTGAAATATGCCGCACAGATAAGTGCGAATATCGCAAGATTCTTCTTTGAGTACATGTCCAGACGGACGCCCCACAGACCTCGCAGTACGGGGCATATCATCTTGATATATAGTAATATACAGCATAGTAAGCCGATATAGGACACATATACGAGTGCCGTGTATGGTATATGGTTGTTCCAGCGGTAGAGTTCCAGAGATATGTTGGAGTTCAGCAGCAGGCTCTTCAGTGTAAGGTGTATATATACGACTGTGAACACGATTGCAACCATTACTGCAAACCCGTATGTCGCCAGACTCTTCTTCCTTATCTTCTTCCCTTCCCGTATTATGCCTTCAAGAGCGTCTTTCGCCATATATGTGCACAATCCTGTTATGGTTATATATGTGTTGAGAAGAATCAGTGCTCCCAGGGAGAAGAATATCTGTCCGTCAGCATATGTGGTAGGGGAGAATATATCTGCGTGGCCGTTCATTTTCAGCCCCCATATGAAGGAAAGGATGGTGAGGAATGTTATGATCGCCACGACTGAGGCATATACCCTCAATGTCCTGTGACCTGCAAGGAAAAGTATCGTCGACAGTGCGAAAAGCAGCAGACCAAGCCATCTGAGCAGGGAATCGTCCAGGAACGGAGCGGCAGAACTTCCGTCTCCCAATATCTTGAACAGGGGTTTTCCATGAATCATGACTGCCGAACCTCCGCTGAAACTGAGCGGAAACACCGAATATCTGTCGGAAATCTTCAGGTTAGGATTGACGCCGTTGGAGTTCCTTCTTATGTCATCGATGAGGGTGTTCTGTATTTCTATTCCGGCAATGACCTTCTCTCCTGATTCGCCTTCAGTCAACTTGACAATGTACCATTTCGGACCCAGGTTCATGTAGGAGTATTCGTCCGTCACCTCGGTCAACGGAGATATTATCCTGTTCCTGAGGTTGGTGAGCCTCTGGAACACCATGCGGTTGCTGATATCGTCGTTGAGGACGGAAAACTGGTTGGACCATGACTTCAGGGAGTCGTTCACGTATTTGTATATGACCATGTCCGAAGGCAGGTCGTCCAGGCATGTGTGCTCGTCTTCACCCTCTTCCAATGCGCGGTGAACGTATTCTTCCAGTATCTCGATCCTCTTCTCGACCCTGATGCGGGTGACCTTTGCAATCCGTTCTGTATCTCCGGCACTCCTGTTTCCTGCCATTGACAGGATGAACATCAATATGGCAAGAACGAAGGTTCCAAGAGTGAGATTCCCGTATATTTTCCGTTTGTCAAGCATATGCTATTCGTGGTGATATGGCTCACCCTTCATGATGGTGAATGCCCGGTATAACTGTTCTGCAAAAATCGCTCTGACCATCTGGTGAGAGAAGGTCATCTTTGAAAGCGATATCTTCGAGTTGGCTCTCCTGTAGGCCTCTTCTGAGAATCCGTAGGCACCGCCGATTATGAACACGATATCCTTGCCTTCATATGAAATCTTCTTCTGAAGGAGGGATGCAAAGTCCATGGAGGTGTATTCCTTGCCGTGTTCGTCCATCAGTATCACGTCATCTGTCGGTTTGAGATTCTTCAGAATGAGTTCCCCTTCTCGCGTCTTTATCTGTTCCTTCGATAGGGAGGAAACGTTTTTGAGTTCGGGTATCTCGTTGATACTGAATGGTATATAGTGTTTCAGCCGGGATGAATATATGTCTATTCCCTGCTTTACCCAGTCCTTGTCGGTCTTTCCTACAGTCAGTAATGTTATCTTCATACGAAGTCAGTTCTTTTCAAGAAGGTAAAATTAATGAATTTTGCTGACTCTCTCTATATATTTTCCCCTTTTCTTTTTTATCCTTTTCTCCTCCTCGTCATCGTCGCTTCCCGCCATTGCGAGTCCACCCCCCTGTCATTGCGAGTCCTCCCTCCGTTGTCATTGTGAGCCCCCCTCTCATTGTGAGCCCCCCTCTCATTGTGAGTCCCCC
>SUYY01000039.1 GCA_015060205.1 Bacteroidales bacterium | reverse complement strand
CGCGGGCCATCATCGAAACTGAAGCAAATCGGCATTCTGCTGACGCAGATGCCGTTTTTTGTGCTCCGTCGTCGCTTACGAAAGCGAGCTTTCGACGCTCCGCCGTACCACAAAAAATCGCACAACCAAAGGTTGCGCGATTTGCTCCAGTTTCGTGATTCGGTTGGGATTCGAACCCAAGACCCACAGCTTAGAAGGCTGTTGCTCTATCCAGCTGAGCTACCGAACCGATCCGTATTATGACTTTTGAGGGATCAGCGGGCTGATTTCAAAAGTGGGTGCAAATATAGGGGTTTTCTTTGAAATTTCAAAATGTATGTTGGGCTGGATGGGAATTAATTTGATTTATTTTATTTTTGAGGTGTTTGTCGGGCGCTCTTCGTTGCGATTTTTCCGGCAATTTCGATTCCGCTTACCAGGAAGAAGCCTACAAGTGCGAAGGTTATGGCCCATCCGATCTGCATTCCTCCTGTGCGGGATGCCTGTTCGAGGGCTTCGGGGTTGCTCCATGGCCATACTTTGACAAGTGAACCGACTATGAATCCTGCAAGGATGATGAGGGTCTCCTTGTGCCATCTTGCAAGCAGCCAGTGGAGGAATTTGCTGAATCCGAGGATGCCTGTGACGGCTCCTGTCAGGAATACCGCCAGCACGAGAACGGATTCCCAGAAAAGGTCAGATGAGGCCCCTGATGCTCCCCAGAGTGCCCCAATGTTTCCGACGAGGGATGAGATCGTTCCCATTATATACTGGTATTTCCCAAGGATCAGGAGGATGAAACTGCCTGATATCCCGGGGAGGATCATGGCGCAGATGGCCAGGGCACCGCTAAGGAAGACGAACCACAGGGCATCCGGTGTCTTGACCGGTGAAAGAGTGCATACAAGAACTCCAAGTACGGTTCCGAGTACAAGGAATGCTCCCTCGCGTATTTTCAAGCAGGAGATTCCGCGCAGGATGAAGATTGATGAGGCGACTATCAGTCCGAAGAAGAATGCCCATGTCTGGATAGGGTAGTCGGACAGAAGTATCTGCATAAGTCCGGCAAGTGATACCACGCTGAAACCGATACCTGCACACAGGGATAGGAGGAAGCCTCCGTTGATATGTTTCCAGAAGTCGCGGAACTGTCCGTGCAGAAGCAACCGCATGGCAGTGGCGTCAATCTTTGCAATCGACCCGACAAATTCGTCATATATTCCCATTATGAAGGCGATTGTACCTCCGGAAACGCCGGGAATGACATCTGCAGCACCCATGCAGGCACCTTTTACACCGACTAGAAGATAGTCTTTCAGTTTCCTCATTTCGCAATTTTCTCAAGAAATTCCACAATTCCTGCAAATACCTGACAACTTCCGGACCTGAGACCCTCAGACTGTTTGCCCGAAAGCAGGAGGTCGAAACAATGTCCCGGATATGCTCTTCTTCCAATCTTGAATTTTGCGGCCGAGCATCTCGATACGAAATCCACTGCAAAATCCGATGTGTCCACAAGGGATATGAAAAGGTCGCAAGGCTCATTGATCAGTCCGGATACCTTTTCATAAGAGGGCATGCCGAACCAGTTGAGGTCCTTGCGCGCTACAGTGGTCTGAATGCTGGTGAGAAGGAGTTCGTTCTTGCCGAGTTTTCTGAAGTCGAAGAAATATATCGCAACCTTGACGCCTGAGGCGCGTCCCCAGGCGAGGATGTCATCTTTCAGTACGTCCCATTCCGCCTCTTCCACATCAATGACGATGTTGGCGCTTGAAATATCGGAAAGCGGCAGAATGCCTGTCGGAACCGCCTTGCTGTATTTGCGTACGGCCCTTCTGCGGAAAAAATTCTTTATTGATTCAAACATATCAGTTCGCTTATTTCTTTCTTTGCCGCATTCCAGCGCGGCTCATCAATCTTGGTGCCGACCACTTCCACTACTTTTGCCGCTATCACCGACCCGATTTCACCGCAGGTCTTGAGCGGAAGTCCGAGAGAATGGGCATACAGGAATCCTGCCGCATAGAGGTCGCCTGCTCCGGTAGCGTCCGTCAGATCGGCCGGCCAGGCCTCTATCGCATGGTATTGGTCTCCACGTCTGACCATCGAACCGTCCTTCCCGACCTTGACCACCGCAATCTCGCATGATTGAGCGATCCTGTCAAGCGCCTCGCGGGGTGAAAGTCCTGTAAATGCCTCTGCTTCAGTCTCATTCGCAAAAACTATGTCCACATATTTTTCGACGATCTCATGTAGGAAATCGAGGTTTGATTCCACCACATTGTATGAGGCCATGTCCAGGGATATCATGCATCCGGCCTGTTTTGCCAGTTCCACCGCCCTGCGTATGGTGGCGTGGTTCTGAACCAGATATCCTTCGATATGGAAATAGTCCCATCCTTCGAACCATTCCGGACGAAGGTCTTCGGGTTCGAGTTCAAGGGCTGCTCCCAGATATACCGCAAACGTCCTTTCTGCATTAGGAGGAGTGATGAGGACCATTGCCTTTCCGGATGGATTGACTCCCTTGAGAAGTACCGACCTGATGCCGTACTTCTGCTGGTCCTGTCTGAACAGTTCGCCGAGGTCGTCTTCTCCCACCTTTCCGATGAATCCGCTTTCCATTCCGAATATGGCTGTGCCGCATAACGTGTTTGCCGCAGAGCCACCGGCAATTACACTCACTCCCATCGGCTTCAGGATGTTCCATATCCTGTTGCCTGTCTCCATGTCGACATGCTGCATGCTGCCTTTGGGCAACCCCATCTCACCCAGAAGCGATTCGTCGGGGAGCAGTGCGAGTATGTCGGTAAGTGCATTCCCGATTCCCAGTATTGATGCCATTGTGTTCCTTTTAAATCAAAAGTACAAAGTTAGCAACTTTTGCGTAACTTTGCGCCGCTACAGATAAAGATATGTTTATAGAACGATTGAAGAAAATATTCAGATACATCCTCTCGGCATCCCTTGCGGTGGTCCTGTTGTGGTTCTCGTTCCGTGATGTGGAGTGGGCGGATTTTTGGGAGAGCCTCAAGGCCTGCAGGTGGGAGTTCATAGTTCTGTCTATGTTGGCAGGTACTTTTGCATTCTTTCTCAGGGCACTCAGGTGGAGACAACTGCTTCTTCCCATCGATCCCGAGACATCTCTCATTACCACTTTCAACGGTGTGAATATCGGCAACATATCAAATTTCGTCTTCCCCCGCATAGGCGAGTTTGTCAGATGTGGCGTCATAACCAGAAGAACCACAGTAACTTATGACAAGGTTCTCGGAACTGTTGTCCTTGAGCGCGGTTGGGAACTTCTCGTGATGCTCATGATGCTTGCCGTGGTTGTCGTCGCCGGCTTCAGGCGTTTCGGTACCTTCTTCATAGACCAGATATGGATGCCGATGTCCCGGAAATTCAACATGTGGTGGGTGATGACAATTGTGCTTGCCTTGACAGCGGGGATGCTTTATCTTATATGGCGTTACAGGGAAAGTAATGCCTTCTGCGGCAAGGTGTGGGGCATATTCCGAGGTCTGGCCCAAGGCTTTTCAAGTTGTCTGCACATGGAAAGGAAGTGGATGTTCTTTGCCTATACGGCATTCATATGGCTCACATATTGGTTCATGTCTGCATGCACTGTGTGGGCGGCGCCGTTCCTGAGCGGGCTTGATCTGGTTGATGCGCTCTTCCTGTCTCTGGCAGGAGGCCTGGGCTTTGCGGTTCCCGTTCCGGGCGGAATAGGTGCTTTCCATTTCATCATATCTCTTGCGCTTTCGACGATATACGGAGTACCGATGGAGACGGGTATCATATACGCTACAATATCCCACACATCTCAGGCTATAACTCAGATCTTCTGTGGACTCTGCTCATATCTCTATGAGGCTGTAGTCAGGTAAGGGTTCCCAAAGGTTGAATATTGAGAAAATAAGTCGTATCTTTGCCGGGAAAACGACTTGACTTATGAAGCGCCTCCCCGCACTCATATCATTAATCTCAATTCTTCTCTCGTTTCCTGTTCTTCTGAGATCTCAGACGAACGGTATGCGGGTCCTGTCAGGACAGGTGACTGACAGTTACAATGAACCTCTGGCCGGGGCATCCGTGTTTGTCCGGGGTCATATCAAAGACGGGACATCCACAGACTCAAACGGCTATTTCGCTCTTGAACTTCCTGATTCAAAGAAGGTTATCATTGAGGCTTCGTTCCTGGGAATGAAGCCTTATACACTTGAATACACCGGACAGAAGGAAGTGCTTATAGTGATGGAGGATGATGCAAACATGATGGAAAGCGCCATCGTGATGGGCAAGCAGAACATCAATGACCTTGACATACGTGCCAAGGCGGGTGTCATAAATTCCGTGGATATGGACCGTCTTCAGGACCGCCCGGTGATGGACCTTTCGCTTTCTCTTCAAGGCTCCGCTCCCGGACTTGTGGTCACCAACAGAGGAGACCTCGGCACCAAACCGGAGATACGTATCCGTGGAAACTCGTCGTTCAGAAAAGGAGACGTTGCGAATGAACCTCTATATGTGCTTGATGGTCAGGTGATTTCTTCTGACGCCTTCATGACTCTGAATCCTCTGGACATTGCCGATATCAAGATTCTCAAGGATGCTGTGGCTTGCGCCCTTTATGGAACAAAGGCAGCAAACGGTGTGCTGGAAATAACTTCAGTCAGAGGAACCAATGGGGACACGATGGTCACATACGACTTCAATGGAGGAGTCACCTTCAGAGGCCGTAGGGGAGTGCAGATGATGGAGACCGACGAGAAACTGGAACTCGAGCGCCGTCTGAAGAATGTGGAGGCTCCGGGCTACAGATACAGCGAGGACTACTACAGGAGATATTTCGCGAAGGATCCGGATCTGGACAAGATGATTGCAGAGGGAAAGGCTCTTCTTGACAAGTTGCGTCAGACCAATACCGACTGGTTCAAGGAACTGCTCCGAAATGATTTCTATCAGCGTCATAACCTTAGTGTCCGAGGTGGTAACAGCAAGACATCCTATTATGCTTCAGCCAATTACAGTTATCAGGGCGGTCAGGTTCCGGGCAATGATGTGAACCGGTTCACAGGACGTATGAGTCTCGATCAGGCTCTTGGTACAAAAGGATATGTCTCGTTGAGTGTAAGCGGAGGCTATTCCAAGGCCAACAGTCCTAACGGCTCCACCTATTCGCCGACCTCCCTCATATATGAACTGAACCCGTACGAGAGCAAGACCAGCGGCGAACTCTTTTCTTATCCGAACCGTACATACAACGACCTTGTCTACCAGTTCGACCGTACCTCCACCGAAAAACGCTTCGGAGCCACTGCGAGCATCAATCTCGAGCCTCTGCAGGGACTTACGATAGGAGCGGTGGCAGGACTTGATTTCGTCTTGTCTGAGTCTCTGGAGTTTACTCCTTCCACGGCCTATGAGGAGCAGAGGAGCGGTGCGCCGCAGAACGAACTGGGAAAGATATCCAAATCCAAGAACACCAACGCGAATGTCACTACAAATGTCCGTGTGACATGGAACAGGACCTTCGGAAAGCATGATGTGACAGTCGGTGCCAATACCGACTACTACCTTGACAATATGGACAATATGTCCGTGACCGGCTACGGAGTGGGCAAACTCAAGAGCATGTCCGCCATCAACCAGTCCATCGAGGGCAACCGCAAGGTGAGCACATCCAACTTCCGCGAAAAAACGGCCCAACTGGGAGTGGGCCTTCTCGGAGGCTATTGCTACGACGGCATATACGATATATTCGGAACATATAAGGCGGACGCTTCATCCATCCTTCCGAAAGACAAGCGCTGGAATGCCGCATGGGCGGTGGGTGTCGGCTGGAACATGAAGGGATATGCCTTCATGGAGGACTGGGATCCGATTTCCACCTTGAGGTTCAAGGCTTCATACGGCCGTACAGCCTCTCTTGCCGGTGTGTCTCCCTCTCTGACGGTAGGAACATTCTCATATCTGGAAGACAGTTACGGTGATATACGTCTTCTGGAACTGATGGCCCTGTACAACGACTCCCTCAAGCCTGAGCAGACCGTCTCCACAGAGGTCGGTATGTCGATGGGATTGTTCAACCGTGTGACCCTGGATGTGGGCTGGTATGACCGCAGGACAGAGGATGCCCTTCTGGACGTGCCGATTCCGTCATCAAACGGCTTCACTACCCTTAAGAGAAATATCGGAATCCTGAGCAATTCCGGAATTGAGGCAAGCGTCAATACGAAGATTGTGGACCGCAACGATTTCCGTCTGAATCTGCGTCTGTCACTGGCATACAACAGGAACAAGGTCATTGACCTGTATGACGGCGACCGCCTCTACACCAGCGAGGACACGGTGATTCCGGACTATGAGGTGGGACAGTCATATGACATGATATATGGACCGATATCTCTCGGACTGGACCCGATGTCGGGACTTCCTGTATTCAAGGGTGCGGATGGACGGGAGATCCAGGCCACAGAGAAACTCCGTCGCGAGGACATGGTGCCTCTGGGACATTCGGTTCCGCCATACAACGGTACCATCAACCTCAGTTTTACCTACAGACAGTTGGAGTTCGATGCGGACTTCTACTACGTGTTCGGCGGCATCAAGGCATATGCCTATGCATATGTCAGGGATTATGACGATGCAAACAGGAATGCTGTAAGGGGGCAGGTGCAGAACATGTGGTTCCAGAAAGGCGACGAGGGCAAGATATACCACACTCCTTTCTATTCTTCTGCCGCCATCGAGAATCTGACCATGTGGCCCAACAGCCGCTCAGTCGGAAGCAGTGATTATCTTCGTCTGTCGATGCTCTCCCTACGATACCGTTTCCCTCATTCTTTCATAAAGAAACTTGGAGGAATCGTCAAATATGGAAATGTGGCCATTCAGGCTTCAAACCTCTTCACCTTGACCCGTTACAAGGAGTCGGACCCCGAATCGGGATCGTTTGTCGGTGCCCAGCAGCCTATTCTTACGTTTAACCTCAGTCTTTCGTTCTAAACATGAAAAAGTACATATTCTACATAATGTCACTTCTGCTTATGAGCGGATGTCTGAATATAAAGTTGGAGGACCAGTATTCCGATCCTGATGCCATCTCCAACACGACCACAGCACGCGAACTGCTCGCTTCTGCATATAATTCACTCCCGCGCTACCAGATGGAACTGTCCGTACTTGGTGATGATTTCGTTCCGACCAATCTTGCCGGAAAATATGCCGAGATGCAGAATCTGTATGCTTGGCAGGAAAAGGCTATCGATGACCTTTCCGACAATGTCTGGAGCGAATATTATATGACAGTCGCTATTGTGAACGCCCTTCTTGCCAGAGCGGATGGGATAACGCCGAAAGATGAGGAGGATGCCCGTCTCCTGGAGAATATATGCAGTGAGGCCAAGGCATTGAAGGCTTTGTGCTATTTCGACCTTCTGCGTCTGTATGGTCCGGTATATTCCGAAGAAAACCTCTCCAAGGAGGGAATCATCCTCAAGGACCGTCTGGAACTGGATTTTCTTCCGCGATCTTCCATCGAGGACTGCGCGAGCGAGATTGAGACTCTCCTCAAGGAAGCGGCAACTGCCGACAATGCGTCTGCCGAGGTGTTCTATCTTTCTACGTCTGCCGTGAAAGCCCTCCAGGCTGAATTTGAACTGTATCGTGGAAATTATTCCGCCGCCGTATCATATGGACTTCCGTTGCTGGAAAACGCGTCCTCGCGATGGAACCAGACCGACTACAGGAATCTCTGGGCCGACAATGCCAGTGCAGACCGCCTCTTTGCCCCTTATATATTTGATTCCTTCTATACGGACCTTTGCTACGACAGGGAGTCGGGAGATTATTTCGTGCTTGACAATTCCCTGGTGTTCTCGGATTCCGATGTAAGAAAGGACTGGGCTGTCCATATGATAAATATGGGCGGAAAGCAGGTGACGGCACTCGGGAAATACAACAGGATGTATTATGAGAATGCTACCGTAAGGTACATAAACACAATGAGGTACAGTGGGGTGTGTTTTACCGTAGCCGAGGCTTATGCACGCGACCTTCAATATGATCTGGCGAGGCAGACTGTGAATATGCTTCTGAATGCCTATGGCGCCGAACCTTTGGTGGACGGACTTTCAGGAGAAGAACTGGTCGAGGCGATATTGCATGAGAAGCATAAGGAATTTGCGGGAGAAGGTGTACGTCTGTTCGACCTGAAGAGAATGGGAAGACAACTGGTCAAGAAAGGAAATTTCGGGGTGGGGACGTCGGTTACGGTGAATGCGGACGATTACCGGTGGCTGTTCCCGATTCCTCAGTCGGAATATAAATACAATGACAAGATAACTCAGAACAATCCTCAATGGCCATTCATAAAGACGGATTGACACCGGAGATTGCCACGGCTTCCACGAAGCCTCGCAATGACAGAGAAAGGCGTCCGAGGAGCGAACCTCCCTGTCATTCCGGGGAGCGAAGCAGAGCCTGTCCTGAGCGAAGTCGAAGGATAAGAATCTAAAAACCAATTATATAAAACAAACAAAACAACCATGAAGAAAATCTTTTTATTCTGCTACATCACAGCAGCACTCCTTTCTCTCGCGGGATGCGAAGAGACCGGAAACGATTTTACCGGAACAAACTACATCTATCTTGAAACCAAAGATGGAAAGACTACATTGTTCGAGACAGACTCAGAGCCTCTTACAGTCGAGGTAATGCTTACCAAGGCTCTCGAGGAGGATCTCCAGATCACATTCGAACTCGCCGGACCTGAAGGCGTTGTGGAACTCTCAGGTAACCCTCTTACCATCAAGGCCGGAGAGAAGACCGCATCTTTCTCAGTCGTATCTCTCAATGCAAACGTCCTTGAGTCATCTGCAACATATAGAATTGGCATCTCAAGCCTCCTCCCTGAAGGTGTACAACTCAAGGAACCGCTTCAGTTTGTCGTAAGCCCTATGACATCCGAGGCTCTTACAGATGAGCAGAAGGCTATCCTGGATGCATATAAGACAGCGTCAGGCGTCGACCTCGCAAAATATATCGGTGCTGTGAATGTAAGCGTAGAATATGTAGGCTTCGACAATGAGAACGAGGTGCCTCTCGATCCTGTCACTTTTACCGGAAAGACCCTTATCACTCTTTCTGAGTCATCTACTTCCGAACTCCCTGTTCTGAAGATGCTCAGCAATCCTATGGGAATCCAGGACAAGATGTATGCTACTCTTCGTGCCATGACCGTGGAAAATTCAGACTGGTGTGATGCTGAATATTATCCTGACAACACAGGTCTGATGAACGCCATCAACTGGAATGCCGAGTCTCAGGAAGTATTCTCCATGTCATTGGACGGCATCAAGGTCAATTCAGACAAGACCATCGAATTCCTCGGTGCAGGTGCAGACCAGTATGGTGATGAGATCGTAATCGTTCCGTTCGAGTATGATTTCACTGCATTCGAAAGAGAAAAGAAAGCCGTTGCCGACGGAACTTTCGTAAAGCAGGAGGAATATGCATTCGACTGCACAGCAAATCCTGCATATCATGTAAACAACACCACGATTGAATATGACTATTGTGAGTATGGCGAAGAAGGAAACTATGTCGAGGCATCAGCATCGGTTTCTGACGAATCAATGATTTTCACATTCTGCGTGTACATGTGCAACAATGATTACGACTACACCAGGATTGTAGCAACCTATACCCCAAATAACTAAGTATGCTGAAAAGACTTCTGCCGTTTCTGGCGGTCATATTGATAACTACGGTAAATTCCAGGGCGCAGTCGGTGTCCTGGAATGACCGTATAATGCTCCCGCTCGGAGTGATAGAGGAAAAACTCGACAATGGTCTGACATATATACTCGTGGAAAACGATTCTCCGGACCGGATGATAGAGATGCGTCTTGTCTTCAGAGCCGGATCGGTTCTTGAGACCGAAGAGAACCGGGGTGCCGCTCACTTCCTGGAGCACATGGCCTTCGGTGGCACAAGACATTTCCCGGGCAAGAAACTGGTGGACTATGTCGAATCTCTGGGTGTACAGTATGGCATCGGAATAAACGCCTACACAGGCTATGACAGGACTGTATACCAACTCGCCGTACCTTCCGACAATCCCAAGGACATCGACAATGCCCTCCTTATCCTCAAGGACTGGCTTGTGGATATCCCTATGGATGACGAGAAGGTTGAAGGGGAGAAGGGTATCATCATCGAGGAACTTCGTGCATACGATGTGGGCGATGAGTTCTATAACCTGAAGATCGGCAGCGGACTTTACAGCAAAGGTATTCCTCTTGGTCGTGAGGAGGATATCAGAAAGATCACTCCTGAGATTCTCAAGGAGTTTCACGACAAATGGTATACGCTTTCCCAGGCAACGGTAGTTCTGGTCGGAGATTTCGACAAGGACGATGTGCGGGAGCGAGTCAGAAAGACATTCGGCTCCCTTAAGGCGACATCGTCTCCCGACTACCGTGAATATCCCCACACCTATGACCCTGGACTGAATTACGCCGAGTCGCAGGATACTCTCCTGAGGCGTTCTACCCTGGAGTTCATGATTCCACACGAATGTACATCAAGACGTACCGTAGGTGATGCAGTGGACAGTGAGAGAAAGGATATGCTTATTTCAGCCTTGTCCGGGAGATTCTACTGTACGGACAATGATGCGGCACTTTCAAACACATGGTATCTTGCAGATAAGGACCACTTTACCATATCGGTTGACGGCAAGGACAAGGAAGAGATTTCGCAGAAGATTGTCATGGCTGTCGCTGAACTCTACAGGGTGGCACGTGACGGCTTCGCTCCCGAGGAAATGGTGAGTGTCAGGAAAAAATGTCTGGATACATTCAGCATCCCTCACAGCAGGTCAAACTCTTCATATATCTGCGAGTCCATCGCAAGTGACGTCATGTTCGGCGATCGTGACATAACCGATCCGAAGCAGTTTGAATGGGCAAAGGAGGAACTCGCCTCCACTCTGTCCGACGACCTTCAGAAGATTCTCGTCAGATGGCTTTTTGCCGCGGAGAACAGCCGTCTGGCCGCATTCAGTTTCAATCCTCTGATGACGGATGGCTTTACGGAGGCTGAACTTGACGGGCTTTGGAATGAAGGTAAGTCCACGGATATGGGAGAATTTGTATATACTCCAAAACCAGAAGAACCGGAGGAACCTGTTTTCCGGATTCCTGACTGGCTTTCAGAGCAGAAGCCTTTTGACAGTTCTCTTGTCGCTTCAAGGACGGACCATCCTCATACCGGGGTGACCGATGTCCTTCTGAAGAACGGCTTCCGTCTGGTCCTTCGTCCTACCAACGACGAGGATCATAAGGTATATCTTCAACTTTTTGCTCCGGGAGGCCTTTCGAAAGCACCTCATGACGACTATCCTCTGTATGAGAATACGGCAGGCTACATGGAACTTGGTGGTGTTGAAAAACTTACAGAGGACGAATATTACTCTCTGGTTTCTCAGAACGGAATCGGACTTCTGGTGGCCATGGAACAGTGGTGGCATGGCATGATCGCTTCTGCACCGTCAGACAAATCCCGTATCCTCATCCGGCTACTGGCCGAGAAGATGCTCCGGCCTCAACTTGATTATGAAGAATTCGAGGAGTTGAGGGCATATGAACTGGAAAATTTCGGTGAAGAATCCTATCTGTCAAAAATGATGAAGACAGACAATCAGCGTATGCTCATTGCTCAGATGGACAGCCTTATGGGTAATCTCACATATGGCAGGAGGCTGAAGGCGACCAAAGAGGATATTCGGAATATGAGTCTGGATGACATGGCGGATTTCTACAGATCGTTGTACGGCAATCCTGATGGCATGGTATGCGTGGTATGCGGTGATTTCAGTACGGATCAGATCATTCAGGAGGCGGTTCCTGTTTTCGGTACCATGACCTCTGACGGACCGAACATGTATGGTGTGTCGTATTATACGCAGCCGGCAGGATTGACGGTGAAGACCTGGCATAATGCGAACGGAACCCAGTCTTCATTCGATTACCTCCTATATGGCAAATATGAACCATCCCTGCGTAACGGTCTGATTCTCAAACTTATGCAGAATCTTGTCCGTAATCGTCTGATCTCCATACTCAGGGAAGAACTTTCCCTCGTCTATTCTCCGTACATATCCCTCTTCTACAATGCAGTTCCCGATAATGTGTTCTTCTTTGATGTCAATGCATCGGTGGACGTCAACAATACTGCGGAAGTCCATCGTCATCTGGACGACATCGTCAGATCCCTGCAGGAGAAGAAGGTAAGCAAGAAGGAACTTCAGACCCTCAAGCAGATATTCATCGTCAACAAGAGAAACTATCTCCAGAACGATGCCACTTCAGGATGGAAATCATATCTTGTGGGTCAGATCAGGAACGGAGAATCTCTTGAAGACCTTGAAAATTATGAGACTGTACTCAAGGAGATAACTCCGGAGGATATAAGGCAGGCATTCTGCGACCTTGTCAATCTGGAAAATCAGGTTATACTTTCAATAGGAGACTTTACCCCATGCGAAAACTGATGATATTGATTCTGTGCCTGACGGCTTCTCTCTCGTCGGCACAGACAAAGCAGGCCTATGCCATATTCACATCAGACGGCACACAGACCGACTACGGCCGGATGCTCAGGGCATTGGACGATGCCGATATCATATTCATAGGTGAGACACATAACTGTCCTGTGGCTCATTGGATGGAATATGAAATAACCTCCGACATGATCAGAAAATCCACCAAGGGTCTTGTTCTTGGTGCGGAAATGTTCGAGTCGGACAATCAGACTCTGGTGGACGAATATACCCTCGGCATCATCTCGTCCGATAAGTTCGAGGCTGAGGCAAAACTGTGGGACAATTACTGGACAGACTACTCCCAACTGCTTTATCTGGCACGCGTGAACGGTCTGAAGTTCGTGGCCACCAATGTTCCGCGCAGATATGCATCATTTGTCAAGGATAACGGTCTGGATGCCTTGCAGACACTTTCTGATCAGGCCAAGGCCCTGATGGCTCCTCTTCCTATACCGTTTGACGCCCGGGAGCAGGATGAGGCAATGTTCGGATTTATGCAGATGATGGGCGGTAAAGGCGCAGGAAATTCTCATTTCGCTGAGGCTCAGGCAATCAAGGACGCCACCATGGCATGGTTCATTGCACAGAATTTTGACAGGAAGTTTATCCATTACAACGGTAACTTCCATTCGGACAACAGGGGCGGAATAATCCCGTATCTGGAGAAATATCTCCCCGGAAAGAGAATAATGACCATCTGTTCTGCCCGTCAGGATTCTCTCAAGTCTCTCGATAAGGAGAACCGTGGACGTGCCGATTTTATCCTGATCGCCCCTACGGATTTCCCGATGTCGTATTAAAATATGTTTTATCATCGATAAATGATGATAATTCAGTATTTTTGTAGACTATGTTAAACTTCAGATATATATTGTTGACAATATTCCTGTTTCTTGGACCGATGCTCACGGCGCAGGATCATATGGCGGTATTGTCAGGTAAGGTGATAGATTCTGCTGACGGTTATCCCATTGTAGGAGCAGCCGTTATGACTCAGGATTCAAAATATGGTGTGGTTACGGATCTGGACGGTGTCTTTGAACTCCGTATACCTGCAGAACCGTATGAAATACTCGTTTCATGTATCGGATACGACGATGTCGTGATGTTCTTCAACGGAAAGAACAAGTCTGCATTCTCCAAAATAGTGATGAAGGTCAATGCCACCCAGTTGGACGACGTGGTGGTGACAGGAGTCTACGAGAGGAAGAAGGAAAGTTTTACCGGTGCATCTGCCACATTCAAGACGGACCAGTTGAAATCTGTCGGTTCCGCCAATGTACTCCAGAGCCTGAAGACACTCGATCCGTCTTTCAAGATGATGGAAAGTACCCAATTCGGCTCCAATCCTAACATGATGCCTGATATAGAGATACGAGGCAAGACGAGCGTTGTCGGACTCAAGGAGGAGTATGGAACCGATCCGAATCAGCCTCTCTTCATATTGGACGGTTTCGAGACCACGTTGGAGACTATCATGAATCTTAATATGAACCGTGTGGCTTCGGTTACGATTCTTAAGGATGCCGCCTCGACTGCAATCTACGGATCCAAGGCTTCCAACGGTGTTGTGGTGGTGGAGACGAAGGCTCCGTCCCGTGGCCGTCTGCAACTTTCATATAAAGGAGATTTCGGGCTTTCTCTTGCTGACCTCTCGGACTACAACCTGATGAATTCAAGAGAGAAACTTGACTTTGAGATTCTGGCTGGTGTGTATAAGGACAAGAGCGGAAATCCGTTCGCCCAGGTCCGTCTGGACAATCTTCGTAACGAACGTCTGAAGGAGATCGAAAGAGGCGTCGATACATATTGGTTGAGCGAACCTGTCAGACCGGGCTTCACCCACAAGCATAATATCTATGCAGAAGGAGGAGAGGATAAGATACGGTACGGAATCGGTCTGAGTTATGGCAATGTAGGCGGCGTGATGAAGGAATCGGACAGGCAGACTCTTGAGGGCAATGTCGACCTGATATACCGCACAGGCAAGTTCCAGTTCAGCAACAAACTCACCATCAACTGGCTCGATACCACAAATCCGACTGTATCGTTTGCAGAATATGCATATGCCAATCCTTATTACAGGAAATATGGCAAGGACGGCGTCATAGAGAAATATCTTTACTATCCGGAAGAGGGTGTTGAGGATTATCCTGTGGCAAATCCTCTGTGGAATGCCCATCTCAACAACTGGGATATGTCGAGCGGCTTCGGATTTACCAACAATTTCATTTTTGAATGGTTTGTTCTGGAAGAGTTGCGCATGAGGGCGAAATTCGGAATTACCAAGCAGGATGACGACGAGCAGACGAGACTTTCGCCTCTGCATTCGCAGTTTGACGATCTGGGCGAGACGGAAAAAGGACTGTATACCCATACTCAGATAAAGGATTTATCGTATGAGGGTGATGTTTCTGTCACATATGGAAAACTTATTGCGAAGAAGCATATGATAAATGCCGTGGCAGGCTTCAATTTCAGCAGCGACAAGATGCAGGTCTACGGCTATTCCGCAAACGGGTTCACCGATGACCAGTTTGATGCCCCGTCCTTTGCAAACGGCTATCCTTCAGGAGATAAGCCGGACTATAACGAAAGTCTCAAACGTGCTGCAAGTTTCTATATCAACGGGGGTTACGCCTATTCGGACAGATATCTTCTGGATTTCAACTACCGTCTCGACGGAGCATCCATGTTCGGTACAGGAAACCGTTTCAGGAACACCTGGTCGGTTGGACTGGGCTGGAATATCCATAAGGAACCGTTCATGAAGGACAATGAGTTCTTCTCCCTCCTGAAACTCAGAAGTTCTGTCGGAAATCCGGGAAACCAGAATTTTTCCGCATATCAGGCCTTCTCGACCTACAAGTTCAACGGCTGGATGACCAACATCTTCGGTGCCGGTGTCATTCTGAATGCCCTGGGCAATACAGATCTGGCATGGCAGGAGACCACCAATTATGACGTGGGAGTAGATCTCACATTCTGGGGAGAAAGGATAAATATCACGGCTGACTATTATTGGAAGGATACGGATCCTCTCCTTGCGGTCATCACCACACCCGGATCCATGGGAGTGACAAGCGTTGCTATGAATGCCGGAAGCCAGAAGACAAGAGGATGGGAGGCAGCGTTGAGGATATCTCCGATATACAGGCCGTCGGAAGGAATCAACTGGAATCTGAGTGTCAATGCAGTGAGCGTAAGGTCGAGATATGCCGACATTGGTGATTCGTTCAGTGCGTTGAATGAATCCGGCAAGACCTCTCTGTATGGTACCACACGATATTATGACGGAGGAAGCCCTACTGCAATATGGGCCGTGCGTTCTGCCGGCATAGACCCTGCTACAGGAAAGGAACTCTTCATAACGAAGGACGGAACATATTCTTTCACATATGATATAGATGATGAGGTGGTGGTAGGTGATACCCAGCCTAAGATAGAAGGTCTCTTCGGCACCATGCTTTATTTCAAGGGACTTTCGGTAAGTTGCTATTTCCGTTACAGATGGGGCGGACAGTTGTTCAATACTTCACTGTTCCAGAAAGTCGAGAACATCGGAACGGAAGATGTCTACAACAACCAGGATAGACGTGCCTTGTATGACAGATGGTCAGAGACTAACCGTGAAGCATATTTCAAGGGCATATCAATGGTCCAGAAGACTGAGAAATCATCGAGATTTGTGATGGATGACAATGCGGTCATCGGTGAGTCATTCAACATAGGCTATGAATTTCCCGACAGGATAGTCAGAAGGATGCATATGGGTGCATTGAATGTTCAACTTACGATGACGGACGTGTTCAGGGCCACGACGGTAAGAGTGGAAAGGGGTATCGACTATCCTTTTGCACGAAGTGTAACATTGGCAGTCGGTGTCACATTCTAAACTGAGGACCATGAAAAGAATCGTCATAATATTCTTCATTATATTCATCAGCCTCTCATGTACGGCATGGCTGGATGTAAAACCGTACGACAAGATTTCGGAAGATGAACTTTTTTCAAAGGAAGACGGATTCCTGAAGCATCTGAACGGTATCTATATCGAACTCAACCGCGACATGCTCTATGGCAGTACCTTGACTGTGGAGATGCTCGAAATCATGGGTGGATCCTATGTGATAGGTACAGACAACTCCATCTGGGGAAACTACAAGGATCTTGCGGAATACAACTACGGCACTCAGTACTGGAGAGCCAGAATGAACGAGACCTGGAACAAGGCATATTCGCTCATCCTCAACTGTAACCTTCTGCTTGAAAATCTGGAAAAGACATCTGTCAGATTCACCGGTGAAAACTATAAACTTATAAAAGGAGAGGCCTTGGCACTGAGGGCAATGCTTCATTTTGACATGCTCCGACTGTTCGGCCCAGTGATTTCGCGCAATCCGCATCAGAAGAGTATACCTTACTATAAGGAATATACGTTGACTCCAAACGATCTGCTTGCAGCGTCGGAGGTTGCACAAGAGATTACCAATGACCTCCTTGAGGCGAGGATCCTCCTTGCAAACGACCCGATAAGAGAGGGTGCTGTGACCGGCAACAGGAATCTCAGGCTGAATTATTATGCGGTTGCAGCCCTTCTGGCCCGCACGAACCTGTATTTCGGTGACAAGGAGTCTGCATATTATTATTCGACTGAAGTGATACGTGCTGCGGACGAGGGAGTCTTCCCGTTTGTTGACAGGTCTCTGGTGACAGGCTCTCCTGAAGATCCGGACAGGATATTCTCTTCTGAAGTGATATTCGCCCTGTCACATTCCCAGAGAAATACTCTTTTCAAGAACTACTATGACCCGAGCCGTATTCCGAACTATGTGTTCAGGATGGACAACAGCCTTATGAGCAACCTCATCTTTGGAGGAGGGGCAATGACAGGAGGAAATCAGGATGATTACAGGTACAGGGTGAACTGGGTCGCGACCGGCAGCAACAGATATTATTACAAATATGCTGACATGAACGATACGGGAAGCATCGTAAATACGATGATACCTATGATTAGGCTTGGAGAGATGTATCTTATTGCTGCTGAGAGCGTTTCGGACGACCTGGACGGAGGTCTGTACTACGTGAACAAACTTCGCGCAGCAAGAGGAGTGGCAGCATTGCCATCGCTGACTCAGGAGAATCTGCAGTATGAATACATACGTGAACTGTATTCGGAAGGACAGATATTCTTTATGTACAAAAGGATGTTCTCCAGAATCCTGCGTTCCGTCAATGAAAAGGAGAATCCTCAGCCGAGCGATGCTCTGTTTGTCGTGCCATTGCCGGATTCGGAAACAGAAAACTGATGATTATGAAAAGATTGCTTATAATATTGCTTCTTATCTCAGCAGTATCCTGTCAGGAACGGAACCCCTCGTTCTTTGATGATATCTGCGGAGTATATTTCAATAATCTTTCAGGGACGATGTCGGTTACGGACAGTCTTGACTATACTTTCGTCTATGAAGAAGGGAATGAAATGGAAGTGCCTGTAAAGGTTCAACTGGTCGGCAGACCTTCGGACAAGGACCGTGTCCTGTCAATCGCTGTGGATTCGGACAATGCAGTGGAAGGGACAGATTATATATTGCCTGAAACATCCATTCTTCCTGCAGGGAAGTCATGGACCGACTATGTGGTGACACTGAAACGTACTCCTGCCCTGAAGACTGAGAGAAAGATGATACGTCTGGAAATACGCGAGAATGAATTCTTCTCACTTCCGGTAACGGAAATGGTCCAGACCGGTGACACGGTATCGACATTGGTATGCAGGATATATTTCTCGGATATGTTTACAAAGGCCCCTGTGGCATGGGACAGCAATCTTCTTGGTGTGTTTTCCCAGGAGAAATTCAATCTTGCATGCCGGGTGCTGGCTATCGACCCCGACGATTTCAACGATGTGTCTGTCATAACACTTGCAAAGCAACTTTTCATAAGCAAGGAAATGACAGATTATGTCAACGAGCAGATAAGAAGGAAGGCAGCAGGTGAGGAATATGATTCGGAGGCATTCTCCGAAGACGGAAGCCCTTTGATCTTTACAAAGAACGGATGATATGAAGAGACTGGTTATATGGATTCTGGCTGTTGCTGCTGTGAGTGCCTGCAGCCGGGACTTGGGCAATTACACATACACAGACCTTGAGGATCCGGGCATATCCGGATTCGAGGATTGCAGTGTGCTTACGTTCACAGACCTCAAGATATCACCGTCATTTGCAGATGGCTTTGACAGGAACAGGTATCTGTATGAGTGGAAAGTGATTGACCGTAATGGTACCATGACTCAGACGCCTCTTGGAAATGATTGCACTCTGGATTATCATGTGTCTCTGTCTCCAGGTCTGTACTCGCTTTATTTTACAGTTACGGAAAAGGAAAGCGGCATATATTGGCAGAAGGAAACAACCCTTACCGTCAATTCGTCCACTTCACAGGGCTGGATGGTGCTTTGCTCGGATGATTCACGTGCAAGACTCGATTTTATCTCTGATGTCACAGGGCAGATTTCACGGGACATACTTGCTTCCAATGGAATGCCCGAAATGCATGGTCCAAGAAAGATCCAATGGCTTTCAGACAAGACGGACGCTTCCTCTCCATACTATCTGCTGACCGACGACGGAGCAACCAGACTCGGCAAGGACTCTTTCGAATGGAAACCTGAATATGATTTTTCATACGAACTGGCACAGCAGGACAAACTCACTCCGCATAGTATCGTCCCGGCAGGTTTCGGAAAGGTGACTGTAAGTGATGGCAGGGCATATTACTGCGAGATAATGGGCTTTGACGGGCTTTACGGAAGTGCTGTCAACAAGGATTTCAGGGTATCGGAATATGTCGGAGCAAATGTCCTCGCGACTCAGGTCTATGCCGCAGTCTATCTTCTGTATGATGTTGACAACAAGAAGATGGTAGCATATTGCCCTCTTCTCGCATCCGGAGACCTGGGTGCTCTGAACCCCCTCTGCGATATGGATGAATTCACCGGTATTGCAGATGGTATGAATCCGGGTGCAGGTGTACTCGGGAATGCCTTCAACACATGGCCGGAAGGATTCGACTGCCGTTATATGGAGAATACCCGATATGATCCGGGAAACGGAAAGATGGGAATGACTTACATCCTTCTCACCGGTGGATCCGACTGTCATCTTTATGGTGTACAACTCGGCGATATCCTCTGTTATGCAGACTGCACATACGTTTTGGGCAAGGGCTATTACGGCGATCTGTCCCAATGCAGGAATATACTCGATGAAGAAACTCTGTATGCATTCAGTTCGCTCAAGAACTATATGTATTATGCTGTCGGAGGGGACCTGTATCGTGTCGACCTTTCCGTGACTCCTCTCAAGGAAGAACTCCAGTTCAGTCTGACCGGAGAAAAGATAACCTGTCTGAAGTTCAACCTGTATCAGAAGTCGGAGAATATGCAGAAGTCATACGATCTTATTGTAGGCAGTCTGGACAGCAGCGGAGACGGAGTCCTTAGGATATACGACGGAAGGCAGTCCGACGGAGACTTCAGCACTGTGACACCTGTCATCTACAGGGGATTCAAGGAAATCAAAGATGTAACATATAAAGAAAGTATATATTAGATTATGAAGAATTTTATTCTTGGAGCGCTTGTGGCGCTGATTGCAGCAGGATGTGCTTCTGCACCGGCTGATGCCGTGCTGACGTTTGATGTCACATCGCCGACAGCAAAGGAGATCGTGCTGATATGCAATACAGATATCAGGACATTCCCTCTGGATGAATCAGGACATTGTGAGGCAGTCCTGGAGGATGTCGATGCGATTTATGCAAGGATGTTTTATGGAAGGAACGAGAGGACTATATATGTTGAAGGAGGCGACCATGCATCCATATCATTTGATGCCGGGGATTTTGAGGGTACTTTCCGTTTTGATGGAGCAAAGGCATCCGCTGTGGAATATCTCAGGAACGTGGTCCTGACCCCGCTGCCTGATGAGACCTATGCACTTCCGTTCAATGAATATGCATCTAAACTCAAGGCAAAGGAGAATGATGCAGTCAAACTGCTGAAAGCCAATTCTATAAAGGGCGCAGGAAATTTTCCGGATATGGAAGAAGGTCGAATCCGATATTCATATGCCACTCCGCTTCTGATGTATCCTGTCGGTCATATGCTGATGAGCCAGAATCCTGAATATCAGCCGGATGGTGAGTATTATGACTATATAAGACAGTATTTTACGGACGATCAGGATCTTGTCAATCTCAGCGAATATCGTAACTTCATCATTGAGGCTGCCCATGTACTGGATGCCGACAACAGAAATCTGAAGGAGATAAATCCTAAGACGGTGGCTCAGATGCGTTATATCGCAGACAATTTCAAAAATCCTGTAGTCATTGAGAAACTGCTGCATTATCTGGCTTCTTCCTATGTCGATACCTTCGGCATTGACGGAATCGAAGAAATGGAGAGTGTGTACAGGACTTATGTCAAGGATGAGTCTCTGCTTGCCGATTATGCTGTAAAATATGATAAATGGAATATTTCCAAGCCAGGCAAACCGTCACCGGACTTTGATGCTGTCGATATAGACGGAAAGAAATGGTCTGTAGCGGATTTCAGAGGCAAGTATGTGTATATCGACATGTGGGCCACCTGGTGCGGACCATGCAAGAAGGAACTTCCATATCTCAAGGCGCTTGAAGAGAAGTTCAGGGATGCGCAGATCGTATTCGTCGGACTTTCTACCGACGGAGTGAAGGAAAATTGGGAAAATATGGTCAGAAGCGGTGCCATGTGCGGAACCCAACTGTATCTGGGACCAAGAAGCAGTTTCCAGCGTGCATATAACATCGACGGCATCCCTCGTTTCATACTTCTCGACAAAGAGGGTAAGATCATAAGCAACGATATGTCAAGACCGTCTGCTGATGAAACTGTTTCTGTTCTGGAGTCTCTTGAAGGAATAAGATAGTGTCATGATAAGATTATTCATATTGGTCTTGACGGTTTTTCTGGCGGTTTCGTGTCAGGAGAAAGGATATCTCGATGGTGGCGGAGTGAATCCTCTGGACAAGTGCGTGATCTCGGAAAGTGTGCTGCCGGGCATGGAGTCCGTAGTCCAGTGGAACGGCTTCGATGCTTCCGCATCCCTGTATCTGAGGGGAGAAGATGGAAAGGTCTATGGCGCGGAAGTTACGGTGGTTACCGCTTCCGGTCTGATCTTCCGTGTTCCTGAGGGTCTTGTGGCCGGTAAATACACCGTGATTGTCGAACAGTCCGGTGGAAGACAGGAGCTTGGCACTATCGAGATTCTTGAAGCGGAACTCCCTGTCACTGGACTGAAGATACCGTCTGTTGTGGAGCCGGGTAAACAGTTTGCAATTGAAGGGGCGGGATTTGATGCGGACCATATCATTTCTCTGGTCAGAGATGGCGAAAGTGTTGTGTTGAAGCATGAAACAGTCTCGTCCGGAGTGGAGGTTATGATTCCGCAAAGTGTAAAATGTGGAGAATATTCGTTATATTTGTCGGCTGGAACGGACAAATGGTTGCTTTCAGACCATCTTTCAGTCGCTGTCCGCAAGAAACTGTATTCAGTCAGCAAGGACGTAAAATATGACGGCGACGTAAGACGAGTGACGGGCTATTGGGTTGAATATGAGGAGGATGAGGTCGAGGCTATAAAATTTAAAGCAGTTCTTGTCGAACCGGAATCCGGACTTGTGGAAGAGGCTTTTGACAGATATGTCCTTGGGACTGACGGAGTGTTCCGTGCGGAAGGTGGGTCCAGCAGTTCTTTGAATATAAATTTCGGCTACAACAGTAATGCTGACGGCTATGTGTCTTCAGCGGATGTACTCAGATTCAGCAGGAATAATCCAGATGGGACGATGCGCACTTTTTCATATGTCTATGATGATTTCGGGAGACCTGAAAAGGTGACATACGTCCTGAATGACGTGACCAGGTCGCTTCAGGTTTATTTCTATGAAGGTGACAACCTTGTCGAGACCATGAATTCGGTATTTGCATATGAAGATGAGACATTGAAGAACAATCCTTTCGGGAGCGACGTGGCCATGGGTTATGATATGATGGGGATGACGGATGAACCTTTCCTGTTCTTTCCATATCTTATTGGAGAACACCCGTATGTTTCTGCCCATTTACCGTCCGCAGTGCTTGAACCGACAGGCATGATGGGTGAATTGGAAAAGAAGAGTCTTACCTACGAGTTCGATGATGACGGTTATGTCGTCAAGATGTCTTGGGAGGCAGGTGCATCTTCGATATTGTTTCAATATGAATGACATTTTATAAAACAACTTAATTAAACGTATTATGAAAAGAATTATTAGATTCGCTGCTATGGCAGCAACAATGATTGCAATGTGTGTTTCATGTGAGAAAGCCTCAAAAGAGAAGGAAAATGATTCCATTTCTATGGAAGGCAAGCAGTATTCATTCTCTTTCAAGTATGGCGGAATGTATGACGCTACCGGAGTTCTTGATCTGGGAGTAAACATGGAAGGCTTTGCAATGGTACTTATGAATCTTCCTGAGATGACAGGTGAGGACTATATGCCTCTTACTGCTGGTAATTATACAGTCGAGGCTAAGGACGCTACATCCGGTAAAATCAGCATCGTCGATCCGATGGACCCTGCAGGCTTGGCACTTGTAATCAACTATTCATCTCTTACAAAGTCATCGGTTGTCCTTTCATGCGAAACTGAAATACTTGCCCTGCCAGATGTGACAGCGACTCTTCTGGAAGAGAATATCATGGTAGAAGGTATGTAATATAGTATTTTCTGTATCGATCTAGCGGGCGGCAGTTCTTCATAACGGACTGTCGCCCGTTTTCTTCTAATATATTTCATAGTTCGGAAGATTAAAATATCTATATTTGTCCCGTTTATTCACCATGCATATGAAAAGATTCATTGTAACCCTCGCTCTTCTGATGTCATTCGTGGCGATGGTATCTGCACAGCAACTCAAGTATGTCGATGCTGCCGAACTGAACATTATCGGAAAGGTACTTCCGACACCGAAGCCTTTTACGCGTGTCGATACTGATAAATATCATTTTGAGGATAAGACTATCCGGAGATATGCGAATTATTCCACCGGTCTTATGGTGGTTTTTTCTACCGACAGCAGGACAATTGCAGCGAAGTGGAAGACATCTTCTGCCAATGCCGGTTACAATATGAACTCAATCGTATGCAAGGGTCTCGACCTTTATATCAGACAGGACGGGAAATGGGTCTTTGCAGGAGTCGGCAAACCTTCGATGGGCAAGGCGCCATATGACAATCACAATGGTACAATCGTCAGGAATATGCCTGAGGGAACCAAGGAATGTCTTCTGTATCTTCCTCTCTTCGACAAGGTAGATGCCTTGGAGATAGGTGTTGACGAGAACGCTTCAATCGTACCGATGGAAAATCCGTTCAGATATAAGATCGTATTCAAGGGTTCAAGTGTCACTCATGGAGCATCTGCAAGCCGTTCTGGCATGACCTATCCGGCACGTTTCGGACGTGACAATAATTTCTATGTATGTAATCTCGGTTTCAGCGGCAAGTCAAAACTGCAGAAGGAGTATGCGCGGATTCTTGCTGATACTGAGGCGGATGCATTCATCCTCGATGCGTTCTCAAATCCTCTCGCTGACGAAATCAATGAGAGGTTCGATGAATTTGTCGACATCATCCGTGCCGCTCATCCTCAGACTCCGCTTATCTTCCTTCAGACAGAACGTCGGGAGACCCGTAACTTTGATATGGTCATAGAGAAGACCGAGGCGGAAAAGCAGAAGGCTGCCGAGGAACAGGTCAAAGAAAGAATGAAAACCGACCGCCACATCTATTTCATCACTTCCGAGGATTATCTCGGACATGACCATATAGCAACGGCAGACGGTTGTCATCCTACTGATCTGGGATTCACGTACATGCTCGAGAGCATATCTCCGAAGATCCTGAAGATCCTCAGGAAGTACGGAATCAGATAACTATTTCTGTCTCAGGAACACCTGTACAGGGCATCCCAGAAAATCAAAGTTACTTCTGAGTTTGTTCTCAAGGAATCTTCTGTAAGGCTCGCGGATATACTGCGGCAGGTTGCAGAAAGTAGATAAATTCATCTTTTCTTTAGGGGAATGCAGTTTTCGATTCGTCATAGTTCAGTATAGGTAAGGTATACCTGTATATAAATGGACTAACCGTATATTGATGATGATGCGAAAACTGCGCCTTGGCAATGTCTTGACTGCATTGCTTTTCAGTTCTTGTCTTTTGGGTATCTGTGCATGCGAAGACGAATCGGAACCGGGACAGACAGAACCGTCGGAAAATACAGGACAACCGTCAGCCCCAGATGCTGATACAGATTCAGACAG
>SUYY01000038.1 GCA_015060205.1 Bacteroidales bacterium | reverse complement strand
GCATCCGAATATTGGACGACACACACGAAAACTATATGAAGTTTGAGAAATCTGCCTTCTTTGCGGAAAAATACAGGCTCCGATATATGATTGAAGCCAAGAATGCAGAACTCAAGAATGTGTATGGTTACTCCAGAGCACTTTCATACGGACTGGAAAGTATGGAAATGCAGGGGGCGATGTGCGTCTTCGCATCTAATCTCAAGAGAATATTGACACTTTTGGGAGTTAAAACGACAAAATAGAGGAAAATCTCCTCGTCACTATTGAAAACAACCTTCTGAGAATAGGATATCAGTAAAGAAATCCAATTATTCAGAAGGTTGTTTGGATAAGAGAATCTCAGACATTCGTTGAAGTGGAGCATTTTTCAGTGCTCTCCAAATTGAATAGTACCTGTAACGTTTTCATTGTAAAATCGTTACAGGTGGCCTGGGAAGGTCACTGGACGAGCACCGTTGCCGGAATATACGGTCTCCGGCAACTACAGTTCAAGCGCTCCGGGCGGCTCGACCTGAAGGCCGTCCTCGCGCTTGACTGTTGCTCTATCGCAATCGGGCCTGATATAGACCGGTGTGACAGTTTTAGCCTGAAAACCGGCACACATGTCATCCAAAACCGTTTTTTTTGAACGATTATCCATATCGGTGTGACACTACAGGGCTATGAATCGACACAACGGTCACTCAAAAAGAATGGGAACGATATACGTGTTTACACTTTGCTGTCATGTCTACTGAGCGAAGCGAATGGAGATATCTTCATACAGATGTCTCGACTCCCGTTGGTCGCTCGACATGACACATGAACACCATTTTCATTATAGGTGTAAACTAGTATATCATACCCAAAAGAATTATCTGCATACACCTGCCATGTCGACCCATCCACAAACCCTTGTCATGTCAACCATACCTGCCATACCCGCGATTTCTCCTCCCTTGCCATATCAACCATACCCGAGTCATCATCTTCCTCTCCGACATGTCGAGCGTAGTTGTGCCATCACCTCCTTGTAATGTCAAGCGTAGTCGTGCCATCACCTCCTTGTAATGTCGAGCGCAGCCGAGACATCTCAAACCATCGGTTTTGTTTTTTCACCAAGAATTTTTACCTTTGCACGAATTTTATTCTTAACCAAAATATATATGAGAAGAAACAGGACTGTATATGTCCGTGCGTTCTCTGCCTTAATTGCTGCTGCTTTGTTTACCTCGTGTCAGGAGGAATCGATTACAGTTCAGCAACATGCACACACAGTCGGCTTCTATGCCGGTGGAGGTCAGACACGCACAACCATGCTTTCTGACGGTTTGTCTACCGCTTGGGAAGAAGGTGATGAGGTCTCCCTATGGGCTAGGAACTCATCAGGTTCCTACACTCTTTCAAATCAGATATTTCAAACCTACGGCTTGGATAGCGGATGGGCGTCATTCAAATCTACGATCGATCCGATGGCAGATGATACCTATACGTACCTCTGTTGTTATCCTGTACCACTTTCTATCAATGGAACAGAAGTTACATTCAACCTCTCATCCGTTCAGGACGGCAAGGTTGGTGGCGGAGCAGACATAATGCTTGCACGTCCGGTCTCTTATGGGCCACTGAGGGATATACCTGATCCTGACGATTTGTCTGGTTTACGTGTTTCTATGAAGCATATGTTGCACCAGTTCAGATTTTTTATACCTGGAGATAATGAAGTTATAGGTGATGAAAAACTTGAGCGCATCCTACTTACATTTCCTACTGGTGTAGTCGGAAATGTAACGTGTGATCTTGAAGATCCTGATGCGTCACCTGAACTGGTATCCTCACCTGGCAATGTTGTGGAACTGAAATTAACGGATCCTCTCGGTATTTCTAATCCGGAGATCCAGTATGCATGTTTTGCTTTTGTCCCTCAGAAGTTTGTAGAAGGTCAGAAGATGACAGTAAAGGCTTATACAAGTGACCGGATTGCAGATATCGAGGAAGTGGACCTTTGCGCAAGAACTTTCGAATCAGGACACTCTACTCCGGTTAAACTTAATGTTACGAAACTGAAGGAATTTGCTGGAATAATTACATTCAATTTAACAGAAAACAATGTAGGTGAGAATCCTACAAGCATCAAGATTACTGCGCCGGCAGGTTGTATTTTGGGTGATGGTGGTTCAAGAGAATTTGTATATAGTCCGGGAAGAGAGATTAAAGTGGGAGAGAAGATTGAATTCAAGTTTGAGACTGATCTTCAATCCTACATGAATTTAAGCGAGAAGGAGATTACTATTACTTATGACTCTGAGAATACCATCACAACTCAGAAATTGACAATACCTTCTATACCAGGACAAGGTAAGACATCAGTAGATATGACGATTCCATATCTGCTTTATGAGGACTTCTCATCTCTTAAGTCTGATGGTGAGTCATATGGTAATAATACTTATGACGGTGAAGACAGAAAGCAACCAGGTAATTCACTAGATGAAATAATGCCTGTTAATGGATGGAATGCAGCACGATTCTGGGTAAAGAAAGATGGCGGCTCTTTCAGATTAAATGTCCGATGGCAGATGGTGAAAATTATCATCTCATTTACGTCTACTCACTATGGACGTCTTGACACACCTCCGTTGTCCGGTATTAAACCCGGTAAGAATGTTAAGGTTAGAGTAGCGTTTGATGCTGGTGCCAATGTTCATACAAGCAGTAATGATAATGCTGAGTCAGGCAATATGACCCGTATTTCATTAGCGACCCATACCAATTCTTCAAATCCTATTGATGGTGTAGGAATAGGAACAGGTCAGGATGGGGATATGGCAGATTTTGGAGAAACTGTTTATAATTCTCAGTTTATGCCGAATGCGTTCGGACCAGAAGACTTCGGAAACAAGTTCCCTAATCATGTCGTTGAGGGAGTGGAGGCAACAAACGCTACAAGATTGTGTTTCTACCCATCTACTGCCTTTACGGCTGATGGAATAACCAATGCTGAATTCAACGTATATATTGACAATATCAAGGTGCAGATAGCAAAGTAATGTTTAACATAAGATTCAAAACCTTAAAAAAATGAAACACTTGAAAACAATCATGGGTGCGCTGGCAGTCCTCGTTGCAGTTTCATGCGCGAAGACTCCTACAGCAGGAAGTGGTCAGGTGATCTTTGAGGTCTCAAGCAATCAGCAGATTGCAGACATGACCAAAAGTAATGTATCTGATTACACATCGACTCTTCCTTCCAAGAATGATTTTACAATCACCATCACAGGTGTGACTGTGGATTATTCGTGGACAGGAAAGATTTCTGAATGGGATTCGTCTACACAACTTTATGCAGGTGATTATAAAGTTGTGGCGACTTATGGCTCCCTCGAAGAGGAGGGCTTTGACAAGCCGTATTTTTACGGTGAGAAGTCATTCTCTGTCACAGGAGGACAGCCTGTTACTGTTTCTATCACGGTGACCCTTGGAAATACAGTAGTTAAATTGAACTTTTCGGAAAACTTCAAGAAGTACTACTCGGATTATTCATTCACACTCTCACGTGATGGAAAAGAGATTGTAAAATTCCTGAAGAACGAAAACAAGGCAGCATTCGTAGATGGTTATAAGTTTACTTTGTCCGGAACTCTTACTGCTGAGACAAAGACTTATACATTTGAAAAGGAGTATACCAGCCTTAATGAGAGAACTGCTTATGCCATCAATTTTGATTTGAGCAATGTGGGCGGAACGTCTATTACGATCTCAATAAAAGAAGGCTTTGCAGATACCGTTGATCTTAAGGATATCGAACTTAACGACTAATGGAGGATATGAATATGAAAAGAAATTTTATAATTGCGGTTTCTGCGCTTCTGGTATTGGCATCGTCATGCCAAAAGACCGCTGTCAATAATATTAAGGGGAACGGTTACCTTTCATTCAGTGAATTTTCTCTTGGTCTGGATGAAGAGGTGATAACCAAGGCTGAGGAGGCTGATGGAAGTGCATATGTATTTATTTACGATCAGGATGAGAATGAAGTCTTGAGGAGATCTTATTCAGAAATCAAGAGTGGTAACAAGATTTCCCTTCCTGCCGGTAATTACAGACTTGTTGCAAGAACAACAGAAGCGGAAGTCCCTACTGCTGCTTTCAAAAAGCCTGTATATGGCGTGACTCATGACTTTCAGATTGCAGCAGGTCTTGAGACAAAGATTGGAGAACTTACATGTACACTTTTGCAATGCGAAGTCACTATTTCATATAGTGATGAGTTTCTGGCTGCTGTTACAGGAGCAGGTGCTACCTATGTTGAAGTGACTCAAGGGCAGGGCCTTGAATATAAACTGAATGCCGACAAGACTTATGATCAGAGTTCCGGATATTTTGCTGTCAACGGCAATACCATGACAGTCAGGTTCAAGGGAAGTATTGATGGTAAGACAGCAACAATGCCAGCAAAGACATTTACAGGAGTTGCTCCAAGACAGAAATATCAGATAAAGTTTGTGACAAAGACTATTGTGCAGGGTAATGTTATCTTTGATATTGAGATAGAGAATCTGATTTCTGATGCAACTCTGAATGAAGGATTGACAGCGGAAGAAGTTATTCTCGGTCCAGATCCGAATGCACCAAAGGATGACGGTGGTATAAGATTCCTGCTTGCAGATGATTGTGATGCTACAATTACAGCAGATGAAACTGATATCGTTTTGGATGCTGATGGTAAGCAGATTAACAGCAAGGGTCTTATTACTATTCCTCTCAGTAGTGAATTGGATTATACTGATCCGAAGAACCCACAGCCAACAATGGCCATAAAGTTCAATGCTGAAATTCCTAAAGGATTGGCAGAACTTAATGTGACTATAGAATCAGATAATAATACGTTCCTCGCTTCTGTAGGTGAAGCCACTAACGGCACAATGGCCATAGATCTCGTGAACCCGACATGTTCGGAGATTATCTTCAATGTTGTACCATTCCCACACGGAGCCGATCAGATTTATGGCAAGAATAGCATAGCATTTGATCTGTCACGTGCTCAGTACGCTATTGTAAGCGGAGGTTTCAAAGGAACACATCTTTTCACAATGACAGTTGTTGATCTGGATGGAAAGGAAAAGGTATATGAGATAACAATGATATTAGAATAAGGAGGGATTGTTATGAAAAAAATATTATCATATGCAGTTTTATGCCTTGCAATATCTGTTGCCTCTTGTAACAAGGCTGAAATTGACGAGAAAGATTCAGGGTTTGGAATCCTTAGTATGAATATGAGTGTTGATGCTCCTCTCACTAAAGCATCGATGAGTCAGGATGAACTCCTCAAAACAGCATCTGTAAAGATATATCGCGATAAAAAGGGTCTTGTACGTTCATATACAATGGAGACCATGCCTTCACCACTTTACCTTGCGGCAGGAAACTACAATTATCGTGTTGATGTCGAGGCTGGTGAGGTTGTAAAACAGAATCCGGCAAAGGCTTCTTTTGAGCAGAAAAGTTACAAGGGATCCGAATTGTTTACCATTACTGCAAATCAGGTCAATACCGTAAAGGTGGATGCTACTGTAAGCAATGCGGTAACACAGATTTCTTTTGGACCTACTGTTAGTGAAAACTTTCAGGATGGATATACATTTACCATCGGTCTTGATGCAGATGACTCAGCAACTCAACTAGTGTATAATGCAAGCAATTCTGGCGCGGAAGGATATTTTATCATTGATGGAATAAAAAAACCAGAGTTCTCATGGACATTTGCTGGTACACTCAAGAAGGACGGCAGTTCTTTCTTGAAGACAGGAACAATCAACAATCTCGTAGCGGGGAATCTATATAAGATGAATCTGATCTATACCGTGAAGGATGGAGAACTAGGATTTACTCTTATGGTTGATGATTCATATTCTGCCATTTTTAATGAAAGAATTGAGTTTGAACCTGTTTCAACAGGAATCGCTCCATCGAAAGAGTATGAGTTCTGGGCAACACGTGCTACGCTTCATGCTGATGTAGACGAAACAGAAAATGCAGGAAAGAAGGTTCAATTTGCCTATCGTACTGGTAATGGAGAGTGGATTTACAAGGATGCTTCTTATGAGTCGACTGATAATGGAAACTATCATCTCGGTGTAAATGGATTGATCCCTTCAACAGAATATACATATAAACTTGTGATTGATGGAGAAGATGCCGGAGACCCTGCGATATTTACAACGGATGATGCACCAAATCTTCCTAATGCAGGTTTTGAGCATTACAGTATCGTTACTGGTAAAAATAATTCGAATGCAGATAAGATTGTATACAAATTCTACAATCCGGATTGCTCTTGTGATGATTCTGATGCACATAAGAAATTCTGGGCATCGGGTAATGGTGATGAAGAGTCCACCGGTAGTCTCTTCCCAGGTGACTTCGCAGTCATTACTACGATTGATACTCAAGATTATAATACGTTGGGATCAGGTAAATGTTCAGTTAGGGCACAGTCACAAGCGGCAATGGGTGCGGCATTAGCAGCCGGTAATCTTTTTACAGGTCAATTTGTAAGTGCTAAACTTGAGGGCAGTTCACAGACCGGTACTGTTAACTTTGGACGCAAGTGGACTTCAAGACCATCTGCTTTGAAAGTTATGTGTAAATATACTACAGGAACTATGGACTTTGTCGCAGATTCAGGTCTTCCTACTGACGAGACGTTTATTAAAGGAACAACAAAGGACCGTGCTCAGATCAAGATTGCCATTGGTACTTGGAAATCAGGCTCAAGAGATCGTGGAGGCTATGGTGGAACAGCCGATTCGCCTGTTCAGGTCATTACATCAGATGTTTCTACTCATGTTGATTTCAATACTGATGGAAATACGATTGCTAATGGTGACGTAGTGATTTTCGAGGATAGACATGTCATCAATCAGACGAAGGAAGTCAGCAAATCCAGCAGTTCATGGATGGAGATTATCATTCCATTGAACTATAGGGATGATAAACTTGATATCAAGCCTACACATATCGTGATCTCTTGTGCTGCTTCGCAGTATGGTGACTATTTCACCGGTAGTTCTGATTCCAAACTCTGGCTTGATGACTTTGAACTTATCTACGAATAATCCCATTGATGCGAAAGAATCTACTTATAATTATCATGCTGTTCCTCGGTGCTCTCTGCGCCGAGGCTCAGCATTATGACCGTGGGTATGAGGCTGTTCCGTCTTCTCCTTTTGTGAAGAAGGGTGCATGGGTGGCTGGAGGTACTCTGAGATATTCGCAGCACTTGAATGATAGTCATAATATATTGATAATCAGCGATGTAAATTCGAAAGGGTACAGTATTTCTGCCAATCCGAAGGTTCTTTATATGGTGAAGGACAATATGGGAGTGGGTCTGAAGTTCTCCTATGACAGGAGTATGCTCGACCTTGCCTCTGCCGGGCTGTCCATCTCGGATATTTCCATGAGCGCCAAGGACTGCTATCAGATCAATCATAAGTTCAGCGCACACGCCATCTACAGGGCATATATTCCTTTTGCGGATATAAAGAGGTTCGCTCTCTTTGCCGATCTTATGCTCGGAGGATCTTTCAAGCAGGGCAAGGCATTCAATGCGGGAGGTGAGTATGTCCTTGGAACATATGAGCAGTCATATGCTCTGGAACTTGCTGTGAATCCGGGCGTTGTGGTCTTCCTGACCAATAATCTCGCTATGGAACTCAATGTGGGAATATTCGGAGCAAGTTACAGTTGGAAGAATCAGGTGCGCAATCAGGTGTCAACAGGAAACACTGACCTGACATCTGCAGGTTTCATGGTCAATCTCCTGTCTATCGGAGTCGGTTTATCTTATTACTTCCTATGATGAGAACGAGAAATATATTACTTGCGGTATGCATGATGTTGTCTGCTGCCGCATCCTCTTTCGGTCAGACCGAGAGGGGAGGCAGGTCTACTATCGTTCTGGGAGAGGAGATACAGCCGAAGGATACGACACGCAAGAGCCGTTTCAAGAACCATCTCATAGCGCCGAAAGGGGAGTGGCAGTGCGGAATAAACGTGATGTATGCTGATTTTTCGAGCGACAATTCGGAATATATGATGCTTCTGCAGGGTGTTGATGCCAATGCTTCCATGCTCCGTCTTGCTCCTCAGGCTGCTTATACTTTCAAGAATAACCACGCAGTCGGCGTGAAGTTCCAGTATACGAATTTCAGCGGAATGGTTGATACTGCCACAGCAGATCTTCTCGGAAATTTCAGCATGACTCTCGAGGATATCAATGCTTCTTCACGTGCATGGGGCGCCTCCATTTTCCAGCGGACATACTGGGGACTGGACAAGAGAGGTCGTGTGGGACTGTTCTGGGACTATATTCTCGGATATACCAGAAAGACTACACGTTTCTTTGCGGGAGATTCGTCGTCTGCATATACCATGACACAGAAGGCTCATCTCGGATTTGCTCCCGGTCTTGTGTATTTCCCTATGAACAATGTTTCGATTCAGGCATCCATCTGTCTTGCAGACCTTTCATATAATTACGTACAGGCGTATGAAGGTGGCGAGGTTACAGGAACCCGTCACGCTTGGAAGGCTCAGGCCAGCATCAATGTCCTTGATCTGAATTTCGGACTTACAATACATTTTTAGGATGAAGAAGATACTGATATATATTTTTGCGTTGATTTCTCTGGCAGGATGTATCAGCAATGATATTCCATATCCTGTATTGGAGCCGAGCATTACAGCATTGGACGTAGAAGGTGCAGTCAATGTCGAGATCGACAATACCAACCGATGCGTTATAGTACATATGACTGAAACTTCAGATTTGAGGAAGGTGAATATAAAGTCCGTGGAATATGCGCATGAAATCACAACTTCGTCAAAATCCGTGACCGGTATTCATGATCTGTCCAGGTCGCCTCTGCTATTCGACCTGACAACATATGATGACTATGATTGGAGGATTCTTGCAGTTCGCGATGTGGAGAGATATTTCACTGTGAACGGTCAGATCGGAAGTGCGTGGATAGATGATGTAAATCATCGTGTGATTCTCAATGTTGGCAAGGATGCTGATCTTCAGAATATAAAGGTCACTTCGGTTAAACTCGGACCTAAGGACGGTCTGAGTATCTATGAGCCTATGCTGGATGATCTCATCGGTGCTGAAATTGACATGACCGAGGAATATCTTATCAAGGTGACAGCGTTTGATGAGGTAGAAGACTGGTATGTCTATGCGGAGGTCGTCGAATCTTCTGTGTCTCTCGGAAAGGTCAATATCTGGACCACAGAGGCTTATGTGAACTCTACCGGAGTCGCAGGAATGGATAACGGATTCAGGTACAGGAAGTCAGGTGCCGAAGCATGGACTGATGTCAATCAGGAAGATATTACTGCCGACGGAGGTAGTTTCGAGGCACATATTACAGGTCTTGAGCCGGATACTTCTTATGAAGTGATGGCATATTGCGGCGAAGACATGACTGATCCTGTCGAATTTACAACCGCCCCGGCCACTCAGTTGCCTAACAGCGGATTCGAGTACGTCAGCAAGGTCAAGGGTGCAAACTACTATAAGTTCTATGACCCTGATTGCGGTGTAGAGGAGGGAATTCATATGTTCTGGGGATCTGGTAACGGTGAAGGATCTGAAGGTGTTGACGGTTCTGCAAATCTCGGCATTGTGATAACCACGATCGATCAGGTCAACAAGATTGAAGGCAAGCAGTCCGTATGTGCGCAGACCAGTCAGATGGTAGGTATGCTCGCAGCAGGAAACCTTTTTGCTGGTCAGTTTGCCGGTCTTGTAGGAACTGAGGGCGGAAAGGTGAATTTCGGTCGTCCTTGGGATACCCGTCCGAAGGCTCTGAAACTCTATTGCAAGTACTCTACAGGCAAGATGGATGTCATCAACAGGGCGCCGGCAGGTGTGAAACTCACAAAGGATGACTATGACCGTGCCCAGATCAAGGTCGCTCTCGGAACGTGGTCTTATCGTCAATATGGCGGAACACCGGACAGCCCGGTACTGATCAACACTACTGATGAAAAGACATTCGTAGACTTCAATACCGACAAGAGCACCATAGCAAACGGAGACCTTGTCATCAATCATGACGGTTATTCGATCAATTCCGGTGAAAAGGTTACGGAGATGACTGACAAATGGATAGAATATACTATTCCTTTGAACTATCATGATATGGAACTCAAGCCGACACATATAATCATCTCATGTGCCGCTTCCCAGTTCGGAGACTATTTCTCCGGATGCAGCAGTTCCAAGTTATGGCTTGATGCCTTCGAACTGATATACTAGATAACAGAAACGAGCGGCCGGAAGGTCGCTCGTTTTGTTTGATATATGTTTGGGAAAATTTTACTCTGCCAGTCCTGCTTCTATCCATGCCTTGCATAGATTCTCCGAATCCTTCATAGCAAGTTCCATGTTGATGGCATATTCCCTGACAAGAAGAATAGCCATGTCATGCACGCTGAACTCCTTTCCTTCAAGTGACCTCCACAGGAATGCCGCAGAGGAATTCAGTGAAATGAGTTTATTAAAGTTTATATGTTGCAGACCTTCTCCGGATACGATATTTTCACCGCACATTTCCCGAAGTACGAATCCTTCTTTGATCTTCATCCCTTTTGTAATTTTAGTAAGCCACAAAAGTACTAATAAAATTTCACAAAATTAATCACTAAGTTTAAAAATCAGTAAGTTCAAGCCATCTGAATTCCTTTTCGTCTGTTTCCTCAATGATTTTGCCGATTCTCACTGATGCTTCCTGCAGTTGGTCGAAGGCGAGTGACCCTCCGCTGATCTTCTCTTCAAGTTCCTTCTTTTCCTGTGCCAGTGACTCGAGATCCTTTTCTATCTGCTCCAGTTCCTTCTGCTCCTTGTATGTCAGTTTTCGCTTTTTCTGCTCTTCCTTGCGGTTTTTCTCGACGGTCTCCTTTTCAGCCTTCATAGTCTTCTCAGCAGCCCTTTCCTTTGATTTCTGCTCAGCCTCATATTCCTTTATGAATTCTCGATATTCGCTGTAACTGCCCACAAAGTCCTTCACAAGTCCGTCTCCGCAGAATATGAAGAGGTGGTCGCAGAGTTTATCGAGGAAATGTCTGTCGTGTGATACGATGATAAGAGATCCGCTGAATTCCTTCAGATATTCTTCCAGGATGTTCAAGGTCACGATGTCAAGGTCGTTTGTCGGCTCATCAAGAATCAGCAGGTTTGGTTTCTGCATCAGGATGGTGAGCAGATATAGCCTGCGCTTCTCTCCTCCGCTGAGGCGTTCCACCTTGTTGTTCAGCATCTCATGAGGGAAGAGAAAACGGTTCAGAAGCCAGGTGTCGTTCACGATATCCAGCACTGTATCCTCCGGATTGAATGACATTCCGCTCTGATGATAATATCCGATCTTCAATGATTCACCCCTCTCGATGGTTCCGGTCAGGATGCCTCTTGACGAAGATTTCTCGACTACGCTCGCAGTGACAGGGGTGTCTGGATGTGTCGGATGGTGGTCCGACAATCGAAGCATTTCCCCACTCTTTTGCGAAGCGGTCGGATCGCCATCCGATACCGTCATCACCATATCGTCAGTATAATTCCCAGTCAGAATATTCAGAAACGTCGATTTTCCTGCACCATTCCTCCCCACGATTCCTACCTTCTCATACCTTTGAAAGTTATAAGTGAACTTATCCAGATAGCACTGATCCCCATAGTAGAAACTCAGATCCTTACAATCTATGATCTTCGTTCCGAGCCTTGTCGCACCTTTCATCGCCTCCATACTCACCTGTTTCTGAGTATACACCTGATCGGCACGGTCCTTCAGATCGTAAAATGCATTTATCCTGTATCTTGCCTTGCCTGTTCGTGCACACGGAGTACTCCTTATCCATTCAAGTTCCCTTCTGAGTATATTCCTCACCTTGTCGGTCTCGGCATTGTAATTTGCGATTCTCTCCTCCCTCTTTTCCAGATAATTCTGATAATTTCCCCTATAGGTATATATCGCCCCATGATCCATCTCCATTATCGTATTGCACACTCTGTCAAGGAAATACCTGTCATGTGTCACCATAAGAAGCGTGCATCTTGAGCGGCTCAGATAGTTCTCAAGAAATTCGATTGCATCAATATCAAGATGGTTCGTAGGCTCGTCCATGATCAGAAACTCAGCCTCGCTTGCAAGCATCTGTGCCAGTGCCACCCTCTTCACCTCGCCACCGGAAAGTTCCTTCATCTTCTGGTCAGGATCCTTCAGATTGAAATTGGTCAGAAACTTCACCACACGCCTCTCATACTCCCAAAGATGCTCCTGATCTAGCCCTTTTGTAAATTCTGCTGACCCGGTCATCACCTGATCGAAAATGCTCTTCTCACCGTCAAACTCATATTCCTGCTCCAGAAATGCTATCCTGATATCCTTCAGAAACATGATCTTTCCGCCCGAATCAGACTTGTCCTTGCCGGCAAGAATCCTCATCAGGGAGGTCTTTCCTGTGCCATTAGGTGCAATGAGAGCGATCTTGTCGCCCTCATTGATATTGAATCCTATTTTTTCGAAAAGAACTTTGTGACCGTAACTTTTCGATATGTTTTCGATCTGTAGATAACTTGCCATCTGATCTATTTGAAGAATTTATCCACTTCCTTTACTGCTTCCGGAAGAGCGAATACGGCCACTCTGTCATAAGCCTCTATTTTCGTGTCTCCCACCGCTATATATGATTCATTTCCTCTGATCACACCTCCGATGATGGCGTTGCGAGGGAAATTCATGTCCTTCAGCGCAGTCTTCGTGATTTTTGTGTCCGGCGCGACTATATATTCAAGAACCTCCGCATTTGTTCCGCTCATATATTTGATGAACCTTACCTTGTTGCTGAGTGTGAACTTGAATATCCTGCCGGCAGTGATCAGTTTCTTGTTGATGACAGCATCGACTCCCATGCTCTCGGCCAGTTTGATGTATTCGAGGTTCTCCACTTCAGCAATCGTTCTCTGAACTCCGAATCCCTTTGCTGCCACACATGCCAGAATATTGGTCTCTGTGCTGTTTGTTACAGCAACGAATGCATCATAATCACGAATGGACTCTTCAAGAAGCAGATCAGAGTTACGACCGTCTCCGTTCACAACCACCACATTGTCAGGCAGTTTCTCCGACATGTCGAGACATTTCTCCTTGTTCCTTTCTATGAGTTTTATATTGTCCACCTGTTTGGAAAGTTGCCTTGCAAGCATTTCACCTGTCGGACTTGCGCCGAGAATCATCACGCTGTCAACTTCGATATTATGCTTGCCTACATATTTCAGGAGCATATCCATTCCCTCTCTCTTCGAGATGATGAACACCAGGTCATGATATTTGAACTTTGTGTCGAACTTAGGAATGATGGTGTCATTCTTTCTGGATATGGCGACAACTCTGAACTGGAAGCCTTCCTTTTGAGCCAATTCGCTGAACTCCACCATGTTCATACCGATGAGAGGGGAGTCCTCTTCCAGTTTGAATACCGACATATGAAGTTTTCCGCGGGCAAATTCGAGCGAATCAGATGATGCTGTCCTTTTCAGGAGGTCCATTATTTCTGAAGCGGCGATCTTTTCCGGATAGAACATCAGGTCGATACCCATTTCTGTAAACAGGTATTTGTTTTCATATGTGAGGTATTCCTCATTGTTGATACGTGCAGTTGCCTTCTTGCTTCCGAGTTTTTTTGCCAGCATGGCACTCACGATGTTTACGTCCTGACTCTCTGACGGATTCACTGCAATGAACAGGTCTGCCTTATCCGCTCCGGCCTCCTTGAGTACATGGATGGCCGACGGATTACCCTCCACCGTGATGACATCTGCACTGCTGCGAAGGTTCTGAAGCCTGTCGCCATCAATGTCAATGACGGTAATCTCGTTAGATTCGTTGCTGAGCATCTTGGCAAGGTGAGAACCGACCTCTCCCGCGCCTGCAATAACAATTTTCATAACTTAAATCTTATAAAAGTCATCGTCTATGATGTATCCGAATATATTCTCGCCCTTGAGCATCTGCTCCAGAACAATCCATCTGCTGTACATGCCGTTCACGGATGCTTCGGTACACCAGTTCTGAAGATATAGTGTGACTGATTTTCTGTCTGTCTTCCGTCTGAGGTTCCGGTATTCCTTGTGTGCCTTATATACCGACCTTGCAAGGGAGAATCTGAAAGTCAGAAGATATACTGCCGCAGACAGACCGTCCATGCATTTGCGGATGAATATCCTCCTTGCGGCCCTTCTGCAACCTCTTTGTGAGGCCTTCCTGAATGGATGTCCTTTGCGGTACTCTTCCAAGGCAAGAGTCTTGGCGAGGTTGTTTTCGAGCATCAGGAGATTGTTGCGGTAGTTCAGGAACAGTTTGAACGGAGATGATGCCGGCAGTGTGCCGCCTCCCACATGATAAACAACGGATTCAGGCACAACAGTCACCTTCCATCCCTCCAACTGCATTCTCCAGCAAAGGTCGATTTCCTCCATATGGGCAAAGAACCTTTCGTCCAGTCCTCCTAGTCGGCGGTATACGCTGCTTCTGACCATCAGACACGCTCCTGTAGCCCAGAAGACGTCTTTCGGACTGTCGTACTGTCCTCTGTCAGTCTCAACTCGCTTCATCACACGCCCTCTGCAGAATGGATAGCCGTATTTGTCTATATATCCTCCTGCCGCTCCTGCATATTCAAATTTTTCACGGTCCTGATAACTGTGAAGTTTCGGAGCGCAGGCACCGCAGTCCGGATGCGAGTCCATCCATCCGACCAGAGGCTTCAGCCAACCGTCTGTAACTTCGATGTCCGAGTTGATCAGTACGAAATATTCGCAGTCTATCTGTTCGAATGCCCTGTTGTATCCTCCGGTAAATCCAAGGTTCTTTTCAAACTGGATGGTCCTGACCTGAGGAAATACCTCTTTCATGACCATCATGCTTTCGTCATATGAATCGTTGTCCGCCACTATCACCTCAGTGTCTTCCACATCATGACAGGAACCGATAAGACCCGGAAGGAATTTCCTCAGGAAATCTTCCGTGTTCCAGTTCAATATGACTATAGCGGTCTTCATCCCTTTGACCTATGATTTCTAGTGGCAGCCGCAGTCACCTTCACCGTGACCACATCCGCAGTCACCTTCGCCGTGACCGCATCCGCACTCTCCGTCGCCGTGTCCATGGCATCCGCCTTCGTGTCCGTGGCATCCTCCGCCGCATCCTCCGCAGGTGTGTACATATTCGCCGTGAAGGCCTTCTGTAAGTTCCTTTTCAGTCGCCTCGCGTACAGAGACTATCACTCCTGTGAAATGAAGAGTCTTGCCGGCCATCTGATGGTTAAGGTCCATTTTCACTGTATCAGGTGTCACTTCAAGCACAACGCCTGGAATAACACCTCCCATACTGTTCATCATAGGGATGGTATTGCCGGGTACAAGCAGGTCTTCCCTTACTTCTCCATTCACTTCAAAAGCAGCCTTTGGTAGATCGATTATACGGTCCTGCTCTATTTCTCCGTATCCGTCGGCAGGGGAGAGTGTAACGTCAAATTCCGCTCCCGCCTCAAGGCCTTCGATATGCTCTTCCAGTTTAGGAAGCAGGCTTCCTGTTCCGTGTATATAGTCCAGCGGCTTTTCCTTTGTAGTGTGGTCCACAATGTTGCCATCCACTTCGAGTTCATATGCGAACTCTACCACTTTGTTCTTTTCAATCTTCATCTTATCCTGTTTTATTGTTTGTCCTTATTTACGCTGAAAACGATACGTCTTCAAATGCCAGGGTCGGTATCTGCCATCTGGCGCACTCCCTTGCATCACTTCCTGCAGCGACGAGATTCTTCCAAAGTTCCTTCATATTGCCCGTTATGAGCATCTCTCTTACAGGATGAATGATTCTGCCTCCTCTGAAAGCGAATCCTTCCACTCCATATGAGAAGTCTCCGGTGACGGGATTGCAGTTGCCTCCGTTGAATCCTGTGACATATATGCCGTTGCCGCAAAGTTTCAAAATATCCTTCAAAGATACTTCTTTTTCCGCACAAGCCAAATCATCACCTTTGACATATGGCATCAGACATGGTCTTGAGATGTCTTCGATCGTCGGTTCCAGTCCTGTCTTGCCGGACATGCATGTATTTACAAAATATCTGCAGACGATACCCTTTTCAATGACCGGGGCATCTTTGGTCGCAACGCCTTCGGTGTCGTATAGGCGCGAACCGCTTTTCCCGGGTGTGCGTGCGAGGTCCATTATCGTGAGACCTTCTGAAAATATCCGTTGTCCCCTGCTACCATCGAGGAATGACATCTTCTGCTGTATAGATGATGCGTTCAGTGCTGTAAACAAAGGCGATACAAGACGTGTGGCGCAGTTCCGGTCCACCACCATACGGTATTTTCCTCCTCGGCGGTGTTTAGGGCCGATCTGCCTTATAGCATTGTCGAGTGCTGTTGCTGCGATATTCTCTATGTTCAATTTGTCGTAAAACGGGGTGTTTTCCCACCAGAACCCGCTGTATTTATTGCCTTCGGGGTCTTCTATTGTCATTTCGGCAAACGCGGAAAATGTGGTTTCGCAATGCCTGCCTTCAAATCCCTGGGAATCAATGAGGAATGTGTCGTCATAAGAGTCTGTGTATTCGCACTCCTCGGATATCAGTCTGCACCCTGCAGGTGTGGCTTTGTCATACATCGACAGTCTTGCCGCTGCCTCGAGCCTGGAGTCGGTGTCTATCGAGAGATATCTTTCATCGAACAGTCCGAGTTCCATTCCTGTCCTGGCTCCTTCTTCCATTCTTGATCTGTCAGGAAGTCTTCGGCATGGGTCTTCTCCGAGCATCCCCACCATCTTCACCGCATTTACTATGAAATTCTCCAACTCGTCGAGTTCAAGACGGTTAGTGGAGAATGTGCCGTATCTGCCGTCCGCGAATATATATATGTACAGCGACCTGTCTGCCGAGTGAGAGACCTTGTCCACCTCGCCGTTCAGTGTGGAGACGGAATCACTCACACATTTGTTCAGCGACACTCTTACGGCATCAGCGCCATTGCGTAGTGCAATACGGATGCAGTCTCTTGCTACCTGTATTTCGTTGTCGTTTATCATTGCTTATTCTCCTCCTACCGTAAGATTACTTACCAGCACTGTAGGCATTCCGCAGGACACAGGAACGCTCTGCTCCTTTCCGCAGGTCCATGTGCCGTTATCTATTTTCAGGTCGTTTCCAACAGCCACGATGTCGGCCAGTGCCTGAGGACCGTTTCCTATTATGTTGATATCCTTTACCGGTGCGGTAAGCCTTCCGTTTTCAATCAGAAAACCGCTCTTGACGAAGAATGTGAAGTCTCCTTCACCTATCTTTACCTGTCCGTTGGAAAATTCATTTACAAATATTCCCTTTGACACGGAACCTATTATAGCCTCCGGTTCGCTGTTGCCGCTTTCCATGTATGTGGCTCTCATTCTGGGGATAGGGTTGTATCTGAAGTTTTCTCTTCGTCCGTTGCCGGTGGAGGCTGTTCCGAACCATGATGCGCTTATCCTGTCATGCAGGTATGAAGTCAGGATTCCGTCAGTCACCATGTAGGTCTTCTGTCCAGGAACTCCCTCGTCATCGAAGTTTCCGCTTCCCCTGTTGTACATCACAGTTCCGTCATCCACGACATTGATTCCTGCAGGACATACCCTCTGTCCGATCTTTCCTGCAAATATCGATTGTCCCTTTCTGTTGAAGTCCGCTTCGAAGGCGTGGCCCATCGCTTCATGAAGAAGTATTCCGGATGCTCCGGCTCCCATCACCACGCTCATCTGTCCGCCTTTCGGACGCACGGCCTCGAACCTTTCGTCTATGCCTTTCACCACCTCTTTCGCGAGTTCGTCGGCAAGGTCTTCTCCTATGAATTCCGCTCCTGTCCTGAAACTTCTTGCGGCAGTCTTGTTTTCTGTCTTTCCACCTTGGCTGAATACAGCGGTAACGGTCACGCTACCCATAGGGCGTGTGTCGAATGTCAGTTCTCCCAATGAATTGTACATCAGGACGTCACTTACTGAATTGGACAGTCTTACAATGACTTTAACAATTCTGTTGTCTGCTTGAAACACTTTTGTTTCGAGTAATTTCAGGAAAGGAAGGAAGGCGTCAGCAGGAATTTCACGCCAGTTGCTTCTGACAGGATAAAGGTCAAGTGACTCTATCTTTACAGGAGAGTACGACCTGGATTCCCCTCCGGAGCATGCGATGGCAGAAGCAGCCTTGGCAGCCTGGATCATGTCGTTGATATCCGTGCTTTCCGTATATGCGTATCCTGTCCTTTCTCCTTTCAGTACCCTGATTCCTACTCCATAGTCAGTGTGGAATCCACCTGAGGACACTGTCCCGTCCTTGAGCAGGAGGTTGAAGAATGTGGTGTTTTCAAAGTAAAAGTCACAGTAGTCCCCTCCGCGTCCGAGCGAAAGTGATGTCACCTTTTCGAGTTCCTCTCTGGTGACCTTGAATATATCGAGATAATATTGTCTTGTGTTCATCGTCTCAAAGTGAAAGAATGTTTCCATTCTCGTCTTCTATCTTCTGCCTGTCATCTGCAATAGCCTTGATCTTCGCATATGTCTGCTCATCCCTGATGTTTATCACATCGTTTCTTGAGCCTTCCGCAATCACTCTGAAAGGTATCTGCGAATTATCTGCCAGAATCCACCTTTCACATATCGGTGCGTACAGGTTGAAGAAATAGTATATTCCGGTATTGTATCTTCTTCTGATGGTCTCTTCAGGGATATTATGACCGCCTGCCTCCACCCTTGCACGAACCCTTTCCACAGCAAGGTCGGGGGAGTTGAGCCAGAAATACAGAAGGGTGACGGTATATCCTGCCGACTGTGCCATCTTGGCGGTCTTCAGAAGAGTCCTTGTGGCCAGGGTCGTCTCCACGGCAAAGTCCTGCCCTCTCTTGAGCAGATACCTTATTTTCAGGAGCATGTATCTGCTGGCCTGGATCGATGCTTTGGACGGATCGAAAGGGGACAGACCCTTCGCGAATTCGTCAGAATTGACAAATTCCTTGCAGTCAAGCATTTCCGGCAGAAGTGAGTACGATGCGGTGGTCTTTCCTGCACCGTTGCAACCTGATATTATATACAACCTTGGCATATCTTCCGTTTATTGTTTATTCCATATCCGAATAGGGCAAAATCGCCGAGACAAGGGTCGTCAGGGAATATTTCCCGGAATGACTCTGTTATTTCCATCGCAGTGATGATGTCCTTCTGTCTGCGTGAAGTCAGTCCCAGCCCTGAAGCCTGTGTGTATACATGTACGTCCAGAGGCAGTATCAACTTCCTTTTGTCGGAATTTCTCCATAACCCGAGATCCACCTTGCCGTCATCCCTGACCATCCATCTGCGCATCATGCATATCTTCTTGTTAGGGGCCTTGGGGTCTTCCTTCTGCCCGAATATCCTTGTCCTGAACTCTGAGTCGGACAATCCCTCGATACTCTCCTGTGTCAGATATATGTCACGAAGACGACTGCATATTCCGGCAAAGTCACTCCATTTTATGGTTCTGTGCAGACTCTTGTCCTCGTTTCTGTAATCACCGGCCATCACATATCCGTAGGGTTTCCATTCCATTTCGTCGAACATCTTCCCGCAGTCCCGCACGATCATAGCCCTTCTTCCCCATGCTAGATGCGAAGAGAGGACGGCCGCAATCTCGACATCCTGCAAAGATGCCTCTCCTTTGGCGAGACGCTCCGCAAAAATGCGAGGAAAGGCGATAGGGTCCTCCTCGAAATATTTAGGGTCGTTATATTCGTGCGCCCACCCTGTCAGGGTTTCTCTGATGGATTGATTCATAACCCGCAAATATACAAAACTGTTTTGAATATCCGCCGAAGAATACAAATAAAGCGAAGTGACAGTCTATCACTTCGCTTTATGGAATATCCCTGTCGGGATGTTATTTGGTTGCTGCTTCGAGTTTCTTCATCATGATGAACATGAAGAGGGCAGAAAGGAGGCAGAGTCCGAGGAATACGGACCATACGATCCACAATGGAATGTTGCCCCAAAGGAATCCGCCTACTGAAACGAGCATGTTTCCGATTGCTGTTGCCACGAACCAGCATCCCATCATCATACCCTTGTACTTAGGAGGTGCTACCTTCGATACGAATGAGATACCCATAGGTGAAAGGAGAAGTTCCGCGAATGTAAGCACGAGATATGTTGAGATAAGCCAGTTTGCAGAGCAGAATACTCCGGCCTCTCCAGCCTCAAGAGCAGCCTTCTGTGCATCAGGAGTAGGCAGACCGAATGAACCGAACGCCATCACTGCGAAACCTGCAGCAGCCACGATCATACCGTAGGCGATCTTGCGAGGTGCAGACGGCTCCTTGCCCTTTGCTGCGAGTGAACCGAATATTGCCATTGAAACAGGAGTGAGGGCTACAACATAGAACGGGTTGAACTGCTGGAAGATAGGCGCGCTCACTGCAACTGTGCCGCTGACGTTGATGTACTTGTATACAAGAATACCGATGACTCCGAGTACCACGGCAGCGGAAATGACCTTGGCCTTCCTGGTCTCGCTCTGGAAGATGGAGAATCCTGCATATACGGCAACGATGATCAGCACAAGGTTCCATACGTTGAATGCCATGCTCTGAAGACCCTCAGATGTCTTCTGTGTAAACTCGTTTGCGAAATATGTGAGTGTCAGACCGTTCTGGTGGAATGCCATCCAGAAGAAGATGACCACGGCAAACACGAGGAAGAGAGCGGTCATTCTTGACTTGGTCTCGGCAGGAGTAAGTGTATCTTCCACTACAGTCTCGCCCTTCTTGCGCTCGCCGCCTTCAACATGACGGAAAGTAGGACGGAAGATGTAATAGATTGCGATCGAGAGAATGAGTGCTGCACATGCTACGGCGAAAGAGAAGTGGTAAGCATCGCTTGAAGAGAATCCAAGTGAGAGTTCTGCCCATTCCTTGATCTTTACTGCAGCAGTCGGAGCGAAGAGTGCGCCGATGTTGATGGCCATGTAGAAAAGGCTGAATGCCGCGTCTCTCTTGTCTGCATACTTAGGGTCGTCGTAGAGGTTACCTACCATCACCTGGAGGTTTCCTTTGAAAAGACCGGTACCGATGCTTATCAGAAGAAGTGCCGCAAGCATCGCGATCATGGCAAGAGTGTCACCGCCGAGTGGAACAGAAAGCAGAAGGTATCCGATGAACATGACAGAGATACCGATGGTTACCATCTTTCCAAATCCGAATTTGTCTGCCATGATACCTCCTACCAGAGGCATGAAGTAGACGAGTCCGAGGAAAGTCGAGTAGATGGCTCCTGCCGTACCTGCTTCGAGTCCGAAGTTTTCACGAAGGAAGAGTGCAAAGACGGCAAGCATGGTGTAGTAGCCGAAACGCTCTCCTGTGTTGGCAAGGGCAAGGGCAAAAAGTCCTTTTGGTTGTCCTTTAAACATAGTCTTTTGGTTTTATTTGGTTGTTTATATAGTCACAGCGGGCAAAGATAAGAAAAAATCTGTATATTTGCTTGTTTGAAAATAGTGAGGTGATGAAGAATATTATTGTCCGTATATTACGGTGCCTGATGGTGCTGTTTGCAAAACTCCCTTTGAAGTTCCATTACTTTATGGGGGATATTCTCTCGTGGGTGGTGAAGAATGTGGTCAGATACAGGAACGGCATTGTGTGGATGAATATCTCCAGGGCCTTTCCGGAGATGAAGTACTGGCAGTTGAAACGTATATACAATGACTTCTACAAGCATTTCGGAGAGATATTCGCCGAGTCGATCTGGTTCGGCGGGTCTGACCATAAGAGACTTCAGAAGGCCGGAATCGTGACTGTTGTCAATCCCGAGGTGATCGCAGGACTGTACAATGAGAGTCCGAGTGTCACTGTCCTTTGCAGCCATTGCGGAAACTGGGAACTGCTCGGCGGTTTCTATGCCTACATCACCAAGGACGGATTCACCTGTCCTTTTGAGGAGGACCAACTTACAGTGGTGTACAAGAAACTTTCCAACGATATTGCTGATGAGGTCTTCGCTCTTAACAGGAAGGCTGCTCTTGCAGTTCCGTCACCACATGCGGTGATCGAGTCGAAAAGCATACTCCGCTTCTCGATCGAGAACAGGAAGACTAAGAGGATATACGGATATCCGGCCGACCAGACACCGTACAAGGGCATGGGACGCCACGATATGGGACAATTCCTCAATCAGCAGACCTATGCGATGACAGGAGGTGTCGGTGTAGCATGCAAGTTGTCTCATTCGGTGGTCTATATGAAGATGAAGAGGATTGAGAGGGGCAGGTATGAATGGGAGTTCATCCCAATCTGCGAGGATGCCTCCAAGATGACTCCTGACGATATCATGAGACAATATTACAGCCTGCTCGAACAGGAGATCCGTGAGACTCCAAGCAACTGGCTCTGGACTCATAACAGATGGAAAATCAAATAATTGACTATATTATGCGTTTACTAAAGACATTTATAGCCACCGCGCTTGTGCTGGTGTCTTCGCTGGTTTCCGCCCAAAAGAAATCAGACCCTCAAGGAGGTCTGGCATATAGTCTTCCTTCGACTGTCATCACTCTTGAAGTGGAGGCTGTACAGGAAAAGTTCTATGCCGGTCCGTATGCTAAATATGCTGAAAAATATCTTGGTATCAAGGTCCGCCAGAAGGATGAGACGACATATCAACTTGTTCAGGTGGATATGGCTCCATGTGTCGAGGCTGACCAGTCGAAAAGATATATCCTCTTTTCCGAGAAGGGCAAGGTCGATGCTTCCTTCCTGAAACTTTCCAACGCCGGTCTGGTGTCTTTTTCTGATGCAGTTGCAGCAGGGTCGACCCAGTGGCGTTTCCCGGCTCAGACTGTGGGCGATTTCTCTGACAAGGGTGTATCTTCCAACCTTACGTCCGAGGCTACAGTCCTTTATAAGAATGACCGTAAAGAGTCCGAATACAACAAGGTGTCTGTCCAGCAGAACATGATTGTGGCGAAGACTCCTGAGAAGAAGGCTGCCGAAACTGCCGAGATGATCCTTGACCTCCGTCGTCAGCGCCTTCAGATTGTTACCGGAGACACTGACGCCACTTACAGCGGTGAGGCTATGGCTGCTGCGATAGACGAACTGACACGTCTCGAAAAGGAATATATGACCCTGTTCACGGGCTATTCGGAGACTCAGGTGCAGAAGAAGAACTTCGAGGTGATACCTGATGCAGACCGTGAGACCCAGAAATATATCGCTTTCAGACTTTCAGACACTGCCGGTCTTGTTCCGGCGGATAACCTTTCAGGTAAGCCTATTGTCCTTGAACTCATACCTCAGGAAATCGCTCCTGTTGAAAGCGCAGTCGCAAATGGTTCCAAGAAGACCCCTGCGACGCTCGCATATTACCGTATTCCTGCGGTATGCACAGTCAGATTGGTCGAGGGTGCGGATATCTTGATACAGACCCGCATGCCGGTATATCAGTTGGGAACAGTTTCCACTCTCCCTGTAAACGTAATTTTGAAATAACATTAAACACATAAGATATGATCAAGAATCTCGATCCACAGATAGTGTGGAAAAACTTCTACGAACTCACCCGTATTCCACGTCCTTCCAAGCATGAGGAACTTGCGGTTGAATATATGTACAACTGGGGCCTTTCTCACGGCCTTGAGACAATCAAGGATGAAGTGGGCAATATCATCATCCGCAAGCCTGCTACCCCTGGATGTGAGAATATGAAAGGAGTGATCCTTCAGGGACATATCGATATGGTTCCTCAGAAGAATGCCGACACCGTTCATGACTTCGAGAAGGATCCTATCCAGACCTGGATTGACGGTGAATGGGTTAAGGCGAAGGGAACCACTCTCGGCGCTGACAACGGACTTGGAGTTGCCATGGGTATGGCAGTCCTTGAGTCTACCGATCTCAAACATGGTCCCGTCGAACTTCTCGTGACCATCGATGAGGAGACAGGAATGACAGGCGCCAATGCTCTCAAGCCGGGACTTCTGCAGGGAGACATCCTCATCAATCTGGATTCTGAGACTGAAGGCGAACTTTATGTGGGATGTGCCGGAGGACTCGATGCATCGGCATCCGCGACATATGTCCCTGCAGACTATGAAAAGAACTGGCTCTGCTACTCTCTTGCTGTCAAGGGATTCAAGGGTGGTCACTCAGGTATGGACATTATATTATATAGAGGTAATGCCAACGTGCTTGCAGCGCGTATTCTGTACGCTCTTCTTACAGAGTCAGGAGTGAAACTCCTTGATTTCGAGGGAGGTACACTTAGGAATGCGATTCCGCGTGAGGCATTTGCCACTGTGTATGTTCCTGAAGACAGACTCTCTGACGCTCAGAAGGTGTTTGACCGTGTTGCATCTGAAATCAAGGCTGAGTATGCAGGAACCGACCCTGATTCCGAATTCATCTTCAAGCCATATGAGTGTGCTGAAGGTGAGTGCTGCTGTGGCGGGGATGAATGCAAGTATGTTCCTGATGCTGATGCAGTACGTTTTATCAGGGCAATCCTTGCTTGTCCTGACGGAGTAGAGAGAATGAGCAGTGAGATGCCTGGTCTTGTGGAGACTTCCAACAATCTCGCAATGGTCAGGATAGAAGGCGGTCAGTTCTCGGTGAAGACTCTCATGAGAAGTTCTGTCGATACAGCAAAGGATGCTCTTGCGCAGAAGTTTGAGGCTATATTCTCGCTTGCAGGCATAGAGACTTCGTTTGCCGGAGGATATTCAGGATGGGCGCCGAATCCAGATTCTGCAATCCTTGCGACAATGAAGAAGGTATATAAGGACATGTATGGAGTGGAACCTGCAGTCATGGCAATTCATGCCGGTCTCGAGTGCGGTATCCTCGGCGGTATCTATCCGAACTGGGATATGGTCTCATGCGGTCCTACACTTATGAGTCCTCATAGCCCGGATGAGCGTGCAAACATTCCTTCAGTGGCTAAATGCTGGGACTTCCTGAAGGCCGTTCTCGCCAATATTCCTCAGAAGTGATTCGGACCTTCCCGTTGCTTTCCCTGTCATCCTGAGGAGGAACGAAGTGACGACGTGAGGATCTAAAACATTTTGATAATTAAATAATTATTCCTATATTTGCAGCCCATTTGTAAGAATTTCCCTTACGAATGGGCGCAAATTATTATAAAACAATTAATTACAAACAAAATGATCAAACAGTACGAAACCGTTTTCATTGCAACTCCCGTTTTGTCTGAGGCTCAGATGAAGGAAGCGGTAAAGAAGTACACCGACTACATCGTATCAAAGGGCGGTGAGATCGTGTACGAAGAGGACTGGGGTCTCAAGCAACTCGCTTACCCAATCCAGAAGAAGACTACAGGATTCTATTATCTTATCGAGTTCAAGGCTGACACTCAGGTTGTAGCAAGACTCGAGACTCAGTATCGTCGCGACGAGAGAATCATGAGATTCCTCACTTTCGCTATGGACAAGCATGCAGTAGCATATGCTGAGAAGAGAAGAGCAAACAAACAGGCTAAATAAGGAGGACTGAATTATGGCACAGAACAATGAAATCCGTTATCTCAACCCTCCTACAGTAGAGGTTAGAAAGAAGAAATACTGCCGTTTCAAGAAGGCTGGTATCAAGTA
>SUYY01000037.1 GCA_015060205.1 Bacteroidales bacterium | reverse complement strand
AGAGTGTCGTGCTCTTCCAACTGAGCTAGGGAAGCATTGCTTCAATATTTTGATTTGGGGGCTTTCGCCTTTGTGCTCCCCCAGGGGCTCGAACCCTGGACCCCAACATTAAGAGTGTCGTGCTCTACCAACTGAGCTAGGGAAGCAGTATTTTTGTGATTCGCTTGGGGCTCGAACCCAAGACCCCAACATTAAAAGTGTTGTGCTCTACCTACTGAGCTAGCGAATCAATCCATGGTCATTCTCGGGTTTCTATTGAACTCCTACCGAATTGGGACTGCAAAGGTACATATTTTTTCGGACGCTGCAAATTTTTCTTTAAATTTTTGCAATAAAAAAGCCTCCACTTTCCCTTCATCACGCTTCGTGACTGCAAACGGAGCGTTGATAAGGCAGAATGGAAGGGAAAGTGGAGGCCGGGATCCTATCAGAAGGCTATTCCGAGTTTGAATCCGAGATTGTTAAGTCCCGTCAGGTCGAGAGCCTTGTTTCTGTTTGTCGCATAACTGTAGTATGCAGCGATCTGGAAACCGAAGTCAGTCCTCTGGAACGGGAAGAATGTCAGACCGATTTCCGGAGAGATGTAGAAACCCCAGTTGTCATGCTTGTTGACGAATGTCGACATGTAGGTGTTCTGAGAGGAATATTCCGCTCCCATCTTTGCCTCTATGTAAGGCTGGAACATCGACCTCAGGAAGCGGTATCTCATAGTCGCTCCGAAAGGTACCTGATAGATGGATCTGTCAAGATCCGTAGTCAGGGCAGACATATCTGAAAACGTATATGTCTTCCTCGGAACATATTCATTGTTCGTATTGAAACTTGCAAATGCTCCCACAGCGAACATCGGAGTCACATAATATCCTCCTTCCATATAGGCACCATAGCCTTGAGCACTTTCGGCAAAATCATTGGCAAGCGTGCCGTTGAACTGCCATCCGCCGTTGACATAGTATTTCTTGCTCATCTGGGCGTCGGCCTGCACTGCTGCAATCAGCATTGCCGCAGATGCTGCCATTATATATAATATCTTTTTCATATTATCCTGAATTTTAATCTGTTACTTTGACGGGTTAAGATATGGAGACTGTACAAAAGCCTGGTCCACCGCTGCTGACATCCTCTTCACGTCATAATTTATGCTGGCACTTGCCGGACCACCGATATAGCATGACCATATGATCTTGAGTTTACCGTCCTGCTCCCCTGCCGTAAGGTCAACCATATCGGTTATAAGAGCATTCGTCGTATAGGAATATACCACCGGATATGGGTAATACCATCCGGTCCAGTTGCCCCAATAGCCTGCAGGCCAATAGCCGGGATAGTCAAGCCACCAGTACGGATCGTCATAATACCTGACAAATCTCTGGGTGTTTTCAGCAAATGTCACCTGCAGACCCAGTTGAGCATCAGGATTTGACGGAAGATAGATATAACCAAGTTTCTCCATATTTGTCCTGTAGGCCTGGATAAGTGCAAGGGCATTGTCAGACTTGGAATAGAAAGGTTCCTTGGTCTGTCCGATGACAAGCACGCTGTCCGCGATGTCGAATGTGCGGAACTTGGAGAAATCCACGTCTTTTGCAGGAGAAGTATAGACGAGATATTCGCCGTCTCCATCCTGTGAATAAGGTTCCTTCTGGCATGCTAGAGCCAGGAGTGCCAATGTCGAAAGAAAAATTATCCTTTTCATGATTTCAATATTTATTGTTCGTTTTATAATGATGTTCCTTCAAATACGTCAGAGTTTTCATACGGCACGATGTCCCCACTCACCCACACAGTGTTCGAGTTGAAGTTAGGATAAATCGTAGCGGAAGCCCTGTTTGTTCCCGGAACCATATAGATTTCGATCTGAGCATTGATTCCTATGCCTGTGACATTGAAGGATACAGTCGTCCTTCCTTTCTTGTCAACCATTTTCTGCATTCCTGATATCATTCCGTCCACGGTCACACCTCCCACGCCGTTAGGACCGGCAGCAAAATTGCTTGGAGATATCTGCACCACAGCCCTGTCGCCTTTCACCGAGATGAATGTCGTGCTGGAGTTGACGAATACGGTATTGCCGTTCTTGAACGTGACCTGATCCGCCTCAAGTACGAAATCACGGTTCTGGACTGCGGCTGACGCCTGCACTCCTGCAATGGAGTCTGTCAGTTCATTGATTTCCCTTCTTTCGGCTGAACGGGCCTTGAACTCTTCCATTTCCTGGTGCCACTTCTCCTTATCCTGCTGAAGCCTGCTCGGACGGGATTGGTTCTGGGCATTTATGTCGAGGGCTGTCACCGAGAGTCCTGCGACAATGACCGTCAAGGTCAGTATAACTTTCTTCATACCATACTAATTTTTAATAATTCAAAACAACACAAGGCAAAGTGCGCGCCAAAACCGGAATTGCCGTAAATGATACACACAAAATAAAGGGAGACAGACACTGCCATTTTCGGTAAAACTTTTGTATTTTTGTAAGATGAACCATTAAACACGCACGGTCATGGAACATATAGAGCAACTCTTCCCCAGATACGACAAAGAAGGCAAAGCACTGATATACAAGGCCTTCAAGATCGCAGAAGATGCTATGAAAGATCAGACGAGAAGCAATGGAGTTCCATTTATAGAACATCCCATGGCTGTAGCAAGAATCGCCTGCGACGAAATCGGCCTGTCAGCGGAATGTATCGCTGCCGTGTTCCTGCATGAGGCTACAAGGTTCTTTCCTGAAACAGACATAATGAATGAAGGCTTCGGGAAGGACATATATACCATAGTAGACGGTCTGAACAAGATTTCCACCATAAAACCGAAGGACACACGCCTGGAGGCGGAGAACTACAAGAAACTTATCGTATCATATTCCCGTGACCCACGTGTCACCGTCCTTAAGATCGCTGACCGTCTCGAAGTGATGCGTTCGCTCGACATATTTCCGAAATCATCAAGGGAAAGAAAGGTACTGGAGACGATGATGCTCTACATACCACTTGCCCACCAGTTGGGACTGTACAACATAAAGAGCGAGATGGAAGACATATATTTCCGTCACGCCGAACCCGAGCAGTACAGGTCAATAACAAATAAACTGAAAAGCACCGAACGCGACCGCCAGAAACTGATGACGCAGTTCATCGAACCTCTCAAGCAGAAACTCTCCGACGAGGGAATACAGTATAAACTGAAGGTACGTACCAAGACCGCGCTGTCCATATATAAGAAGATGCAGAAGCAGAAAGTGGGATTTGAAGGCGTATATGACGTATTTGCCATCAGATTCATCATCGACTGCGAGCCTGACAGGGAACTTGAACATGCTCTGTGCTGGAAGGTCTTCTCCTACGTGACCGAAGAGTACGAATCCGACACCAAGAGGCTCCGTAACTGGATATCCAACCCGAAGCCAAACGGATACGAGTCCCTTCATATCACCGTAAAGAACAAGGAGGGCAGTTACCTGGAGGTACAGATAAGGACAAAGAGAATGGACGACATGGCCGAGAGCGGTCTGGCTTCACACTGGTCATACAAGGGAATACGCCATGAGGCGACCCTCGATAAATGGCTCGCTGCCGTAAGAAGAGCGCTGGAAAGTCCGCTCGGATCCGAAGGTGACCCGATGGGAGCATATTATGAAGACGAACTTCTGGAAATGCCGACCAAGGAAATCTTCGTATTCACACCATCGGGAGAACTGCGAAGGCTGCCTGCAGGGGCCACCGTACTCGATTTTGCGTTCGACATACACTCTAATCTTGGTATCAAATGCACAGGAGGCAAGGTAAACGGCAAGGCGGTGCGTATCAACGAAAAACTCAAGACCGGAGATGTAGTCGACATCATGTCCGGCAAGAACCAGAAGCCCTCATCGGACTGGCTCAACATCGTTGTCACCAGCAAGGCCAAGACCAAGATACGCCAGAAATTGAGCGAGGCTGAGTTCCAGAAAGCGTCAGACGGCAAGGAATTGCTTGGAAGACGATTGAAGAACTGGAAGATGGAACTGTCCGACGATGTGATGGCGGAGATCCTGAAGAAGCGCAAGTACAAGACTGTCAATGCCTTCTACGCTGCAATAGGCGAAGGGGAACTGGATGTGGCCGAGGTCAAGAACCTTATTGTCGAAATTTCCGAAGGAGGTTCAAGCCAGATGCCTCAGCAGGAGAACAGAAGCGGGTCGAAGTCTGTCGTACAGGAGAAAGGAAGCGATGATATTCTTGTGATTGACGCCAAGAATGTCCGGGGCATAGACTATAGGATGGCAAAGTGCTGCAACCCAGTCTTCGGAGACGACGTGTTCGGATTCGTGACCAGGACCGAAGGCATAAAAATCCACAGGATTTCATGTCCTAATGCTGGTCGACTGATGGACATGTATCCATACCGTATACAAAGGGTGAAGTGGAGCGAAAACCCGAGCAGCGGCAACTTCCAGACAGGATTGAGGGTCACTGCCGCTCTTGAGCCTTCCGTCATAAATGAAATAATGGATACAATCAATTCATACAGGGCATCTCTCAGGTCATTCAACGTAACGGAAAACAACAGGCAGGGAACATACGACATCACCATGAAGATTGCTGTTCCAAGCAACCTCGAACTGGATAAGGTCATATCCCAACTGCGCAATCTGAGGAATGTGATAAAGATAAACAGAATATAAGCATGCAGGATTTAGAAGAAAGAGTTCAGAAGGCGAAACGTCTTTTCAAGGAAAACGGCTACAACTGCTGCCAGGCTGTGGTGCTGGCATATAACGACATCTTCGGAATTGACGACCGGACTGCGGCTGCACTGTCCTCCGGTTTCGGAGGAGGTATGGGACGTATGCGGGAGGTGTGTGGAAGTGTAAGCGGTATGGTACTGCTCGCAGGACTCCTAAAGCCGGCCACCGATCCGTCAGACAAAGCGGCACGCACTGCCAATTATGCTCTGGTTCAGGAAATTGCAGGGGAATTCAGGGACATGAACGGTTCTATAGTCTGTAAGGAACTCCTTGGACTGAAATCATGCTCTGCTCCCGCGGCAGACTCCATTCATGGCATTCCGGAATCTCCGGTCCCATCTGAACGCACGGCTGAATACTATAAAAAACGCCCTTGTGAGGAACTCGTTGGCATTGCTGCGAGAATAATAGGAGAAAAAATCAAACTTTTATCTGTCAATTCGAGCGAAGTCGAGAAATCTTTTTAACTTTGCGGATGGTAATAAAACTATTCAAATGGATTTTTCTAAAGCGCATAAAGCCCATCCTTGGCATGGCATAAGCCTTGGACCCAATGTACCGGATGAAGTTAGGGCTTTCATTGAAATCGTACCTACAGACACAGTAAAATACGAAGTGGACAAGGAATCGGGATATCTGTCACTGGACCGTCCCCAGAAATTCTCCAACATCGTCCCTTCACTGTACGGTTTTCTGCCTAAATCGTATTGCGGACCTAAGATGGCGGAACTGACCAACAAGGCTCTTGTCCGCTTTGACATCGAAGGTGACGGTGACCCTCTGGATATCTGCATCCTTACTGAAAAGGACGTTACACACGGAGACATCATCGTAAACGCACGACCTATCGGAGGACTTCGTCTTCTCGACCATAATCAGGCAGATGACAAGATCATCGCGGTACTGAAAAATGATGCCGTATATGGAATGATGACTGACATCGAGCAGGTACCTGCAGATATCATCCGCCGTCTGATACACTATTTCAGCACTTACAAGGATATTCCTGGTGAGCACACAAGCAGGATGCAGTTCATCAGCATCTACGGTCCGGACGTTGCCAAAGACGTCATCACCCGTTCAATGGAAGACTATCAGGACTACATCGCAAACAAATAAAAAAATCGTCGCAGAAGATTTTCTGCGACGATTTTTATTTATTCATTTCTGTTACTCTGCCTTTCCGTCAGAACCGAGAACGTTTACAATCTTGTGGATGTAAAGTTTCTTCATGTTGTCACGAGCAGGACCGAGATACTTACGTGGGTCGAACTCTGCAGGCTTGTTAGCGAATACCTCGCGGATTGCTGCTGTCATTGCAAGACGTGAGTCAGAGTCGATGTTAATCTTGCAGACTGCAGACTCAGCAGCCTTACGAAGCCATGGCTCAGGAATACCGATAGCAGCCTTGAGCGCACCGCCATACTTGTTGATAGTAGCAACCTCGTCCTGAGGAACTGATGAAGAACCGTGGAGAACGATAGGGAATCCTGGAAGTTCCTTCTCTACACCCTCGAGAACGTCGAATGCAAGCATAGGTGGAACAAGGAGACCTGTCTCAGGATCTGTAGTGCACTGCTCTGGAGTGAACTTGTAAGCACCGTGTGAAGTTCCGATTGAGATAGCGAGAGAGTCGCAGCCTGTGCGTGAAACGAAGTCTACAACCTCCTCTGGCTTAGTGTATGTGTGGTGGTCTGATGAAACCTCATCCTCAACACCGGCGAGTACTCCGAGTTCACCCTCAACTGTAACGTCGAACTGGTGTGCGTACTCAACTACCTTCTTTGTAAGAGCGACATTCTCCTCATATGGAAGGTGTGAACCGTCGATCATAACTGAAGAGAATCCCATATCGATACAACTCTTGCAAGTCTCGAAAGAATCACCATGGTCAAGGTGAAGAACGATCTGAGGGTTCTCCCAACCAAGTTCCTTAGCATACTCTACAGCACCTTCAGCCATATAACGGAGAAGAGTCTGGTTTGCATACTGACGTGCGCCCTTTGAAACCTGAAGGATAACTGGAGACTTTGTCTCTGCTGCTGCAGAGATGATAGCCTGAAGTTGCTCCATGTTGTTGAAGTTGAATGCTGGGATGGCATAGCCACCTTCGATAGCCTTAGCGAACATTTCTCTTGTGTTCACAAGACCAAGTTCCTTGTAAGAAATCATAACTGTATAATTTATTAAAAATCGTTTCTTATCGTAAATCTTGGCAAAATTAACTATTTTTGTCGAGATTTGAAAATATTAAGCAATTATCAATGAATAATAAGGTCATAATCTTCTCTGCCCCGTCAGGCGCAGGCAAAAGCACAATTGTGAATCACCTGCTGCAACTTCATCCGGAACTTGAATTTTCCATTTCCGCAACCTCCCGCTCTCCAAGAGGTCAGGAAAGGCACGGTGTGGAATATTACTTCTTTACAGCCGATGAATTCAGGCAGATGATTGCCGAGGACAAGTTCGTAGAATACGAAGAGGTATATTCCGGATCATTCTACGGTACTCTCAGGTCTGAAGTGGAACGCATATGGGCAAAAGGACATGTCATAATCTTTGACATAGATGTCCAGGGCGGAGTCAACCTGAAGAAGATATTCGGGGAGCAGGCTCTATCCATCTTCATTCAGGCACCATCAGTGGAAGTCCTTAGGGAGCGTCTCATAGGTCGTGCCACCGACACTGAGGAAGCAATAGAGAGACGTGTCGCAAAAGCGGCTTCCGAAATGGAATTTGCTGATGGAAAATTCGATCATGTACTTATAAATGATGACCTTGCGACTGCAAAGAAGGAAGCGGAAGAAGTAATTGAAACCTTCTTGAACAAATGAACATAGCGGTATATAGCGGATCGTTCAATCCATTGCATATCGGACATCTGGCCATTATGAAGAATCTGGTACAGGTGTCCGGTTTCGACATGGTATATCTGATAGTCTCGCCGAAGAATCCCTTGAAGGACTCAATCAGAAGTGATTCCGCCATAGACCGTTACAATGCGGCAGTCGAAGCAGTAAGACGCCATTTCACCGATACGCCCCATCCAGTCGTCAAAGCAGACGACATCGAACTGAACATGCCTGAGCCGCATTATACCATCAGGACACTGAAGGCACTGAAGGAAAGGGAACCTCATAATTCATTCACTCTGATAATGGGGGCAGACAATCTGGCCGGTATCCGCAGATGGAGATCATACAGCGAGATTCTCACCGATTTCGGCATCGCCGTATTTCCTCGCGAAGGCTTCGACTGCATAAAGACAAAGCAGGATCTTCTCAATGAAAATCCTGCCTATAATATAAGGTTGCTTGAAGCACCTCTCGTCACAGTGTCCTCTTCTCAGATACGGGAAGCGATCTCAAGAGGAGATGATGTATCGGATCTTCTGATGTAGAAGATCACTTCCTGACAAGTTCCGATGCCTTTGCAAGTGCCGGAATGATATGCGGGAATATATTTTCCGCGCCTATTTCCTTGTCCACGCCGAATTTCTCAAGAGATGCCTGAACCTTTTCGGTCACTCCGGAAAGGATCACGGTCACTCCCCTCTTGCGTGTACGTTCGCAAAGGTTTCTAAGGTTGTTGATTCCAGTCGAATCAATGAAAGGAACCTTACGCATACGGATGATGCGGACCTTTGTTCCCGGCTTCTTCATCTTGTCAAGTTCCTCGAAACGGCTGGCAAGTCCGAAGAAGAACGGACCGTCGATCTCATACACCTCCACTCCTTCCGGAATGTCAAGACGGTCGGTATTTTCCATTGCTGCAGCCTCATCATCCTCCGTTGCCGCAAGTGTCTGACCTTCAAGTACGGAAATAGTAGCAGTCTGCATGACACGTCTGACAAAAAGCACGATGGCGAGTACCACACCCACCTCGATAGCAACGGTAAGATCCACGATGACTGTAAGGAAGAAAGTGATCAGAAGCACAGCGACATCCGACCTGTCTCCGCGGAGAAGATATTTGAATGTCTTCCATTCGCTCATGTTATATGCCACCTGAACAAGAATGGCCGCGAGGCAACCCAGAGGTATATATATGGCATATGGCATAAGGAAAAGATATATCAGGAGAAGTACCACGGCATGAATTATACCCGTTACAGGTGTCTTTCCGCCGTTGTTGATGCTTGCCATCGTCCTGGCGAGCGCTCCTGTTGCAGGTATACCACCGAAAAGCGGAGTAACGATATTCGCTATACCCTGTCCGATGAGTTCCGTATTGGCGTGATGCCTCTTTCCTGTGGCGCCATCTGCCACCATGGCAGCAAGCAGAGACTCTATGGCACAAAGGATTGCAATCGTAAATGCAGGTGAAACCAGTCCTTTGACAGTCTCGAAATCAAATTCAGGAGCGACCGGTTTCGGCATAGGAAGACCGAGAGCAAGTTCAGGGAATTTCGAACCGATGGTAGCGAACTCCACTCCGGCAAACCTGTTCAGTAGGACAGATGCCAAGGTACCGACAATCAGAGCAATCAGAGATCCCGGAACTTTCTTGGTGACGCGCCCCCAACTGAAGCATATTATAAGACAGAACACACTCATGAGTGTTTCCATCCAGTTCACAGAAGCGATGTTCTTGAAATAGCATGCCCACTGAGGGATGAAGCCTGCCGGTACCTGCAGATCCAGAGGGAAACCGAAAAAGTCCTTCATCTGAGTGGTAAATATGGTCAGAGCGATACCGCTTGTGAAGCCTACGACGATAGGGTAAGGGATGAACTTGAATATCACACCCATCTGGCAGACTCCCATCAGAACCAGGAACACACCAGCCATTATGGTCGCGATGATGAGACCCTGCATTCCATATTGGGCTACGATTCCGGCCACAATGACGATGAATGCACCGGTAGGACCTCCGATCAGGAAGTTCGATCCTCCGAAGAACGAAATCAGAAAACCTGCCACAATGGCAGTGATAAGACCCTGCTGAGGGGTAACACCGCTTGCGATACCGAACGCTATCGCCAATGGGAGAGCAATGATGCCGACTATGATACCGGCAATGAGGTCGGAAGTGAAAGTCTTTCCATTGTACTTTCCTCCTTTGAACAGCCCGAACAGTTTGGGCTGGAACACTTCTTTCAGGTTAAATTTCATACACTACTATTAATTATACACTACATTTCGAAAAACGAAAAATGGACATTGCCGTATTTCCTTTCCTTCACAAATTTAGGATGAGACTCGAAATTATATTCTTCCGGATGCTCCAGGATGAAATAGGCGCCGGGATGCAGGATGTCGCGGGCAAACACCTTGTCAGGCAATGTCGCCAGATCCTCAAGAGCATAGGGAGGATCTGCAAAGATCACATCGAACTTTTCCCTGCATATTTCAAGAAACTCGAAGACATTGTGGCGGACTACGGTAAGATTGTCCATAGAGAACTTCGCCGCCTGGGATTTTATGAAATTGGCATGCAGAGGAAGCATTTCCACACAATATACCATGGATGCTCCCCTCGAAGCGAACTCGTATGATATCGCTCCTGTACCTCCGAACAGGTCAAGAACCTTGAGTCCCTCCATTTCATACTCGTTGTTCAGGATGTTGAAAAGACCTTCCTTGGCGAAATCTGTAGTCGGTCTTGCCTTATATCCCTGAGGAGGAAGTATAGTCTTGCCTTTGAGTCTGCCGCCTATTATTCTCATATCTTATCTACACTTTTGAAATAACGGTACAATGACATCTCCTGTTCTTCGGTCAGAGATGTCCTGAAAAAGATGGTAGACATCTCAGGATTGAGTTGAAGTTGCTTCATTGCAAGGAAAATGAAATATTCCGCTGTCGTAAAATCCTGTGCAGGGTAGGTATTGCACAGCAGAAGAGTCTTTCCTTGAGCAATCACGAGATAAAGGACGCCATCCATATGCGACGCCACTATCCTGTTGTAATCCTGAAGCGAGTCCAGAGACTTAAGCATGGCGTACAGTTCAGGAAGAGGCCTGGCCTTGCTGCCGTCCATCCTCATGACAGACTCTGAAACGACCTTATGAAGCGTGCCGCCGACCGATGTGGAGAAGACCATTACGGCATTCTGCTCCGGGATCCTCACATGGTCCACAACTGCACCTTCTGGAAGTTCCACCACGTCTTCAAGGACAGCCCTTGCATTCTCAGCCATGAAGAAATTCTCAGGCACCAGGGTACAATAGGGTGTAAAGACGGTAATATGAACATCAGAGTACCGTCTCTGCATCTGAGGTACAGTGAAGATACTCTCTGCTCCGAGCCATTGGGAAGATTCTGTTCCCGCCGGGGATGTTATCCTAAAAGAATATCCACTCAAGCCTACTTGAATGGATATCCTGTCATTTATTTCAGTCATATCTGATTACTCCCAGTTACCTGCATTGTTGTTAGGAGCAGAGATGCTTCCCACCTGAAGGCCTTTGTAACGTCCCTGATCCTCGCGTTCAGCATCAAGGTTGATTCGAAGTTGCTCAGGCTCAAGTCCCTTGAGAAGAGATTTGAAAGGCATCGAAGCCTCGAAAAGAGGAACCTTCACACCGGAAACGGTCTTGATGGTTGACTCCATGATCACCGAGTCACCGCTGAACGGAATCAGCGCAAGTTCATCGACATTGAAATCTGTCCTGCTGCGGAAGATGGTATCCTTCACCGGAATCTCAGTCACGATCTGGAACACAAGGTTCTGGTCTCCTGCAAGATAGAGTTCGTTCAACTTGGCATTGAGTTTATCACCCTTGAGATAACGGAACTTCTTCTTGATCTGGTCTGTGTGAGCCATTGCGAGAGAGTCATCCTTCGAACCGACGTTCATGGTGATCTTCATCTTACCCTCGTTATAGAAAAGTTTGAGGGAGTCAATGGTCGAAGCATATCTTCCGTTGACATTCTTGTATGCAACCTGAAGGTCACGGATATCCTTAAGTCTCTGGATAGCCACGCTTTCACGGTAAGCCCTGTGCTTGTTGAAGTTCACAGGTTCCATCACACTTCTTACGATTGCCCAAGTAAGCCCTGCAATGATGAGGGGCAGAATGAAATAGGTCAAAACCTTCTTGAGTATTGATTTCATTATCTTTAAGTTTAATATTTCATCTTAAAAATCCCGACAAAGTTATGAAATTGATTTATCAAATGCAATATAATTTGTATTTTTGCACCCGAAAAAAGTTCAGACAGATATGACCTTCAAGGATTCAGATAAGATACTGCAACTGCATACGCTCATTTCCAATGCCGAGCGCCCGGTAATAGTGACCCACATGAGGCCTGACGGCGATGCCATCGGCAGCAGCATGGGTATGTATCATTACATGAAGTCATGCGGCAAAAGCCCCAAGGTCGTGCTTGCAGATCCCGCCCCTTCAAATCTGGACTTCCTTCTTCCTGAAGATATGTCAGGCGACATATTCATCCATGCCTCATGCCCTCAGAAGGCAGAAGATGCAATAGAGCACAGCGACCTTCTGGTCTGCCTCGACTTCAACGCCTTCCACAGAACAGACAGCCTTGAGACTCCGCTCTCGGCATCAAAAGCGCAGAAGGTCCTTATTGACCACCATCTGTCTCCTGACAGCGGAAGTTTCTCACTTGTGTTTTCCAAGCAGGACATATCCTCGGCATCCGAACTTCTCTACCACATACTGATGGAACTTCCTCCGGTCGCCCATGACGCCTCCAATCTGCCTCCTGACGCAGCGGTTGCGCTCATGACCGGCATGACGACCGACACCAACAACTTTGCAAACTCCGTATTCCCGTCCACATTCGCGATGGCCTCCGAACTCATATCGGCAGGGGTAGACCGCGACATGATACTCGGGAAACTGTACAACCGCTTCAAGGAAAGCAGGACAAGGCTGCAGGGTCACATGCTCAAGGACAACATGCGCATCACCACCGAAGGTGTGGCATATATGGTCCTGGACAAGGCGACAATGGCAAAGTACAATGTGCAGGAGGGTGATACAGAAGGTTTTGTCAACATTCCTCTCTCCATCGGAAATGTCCTCATGAGCATATTCGCAAAGGAAGACAACGGATATGTGAGGATATCGGTCCGCTCCAAGAAAGGGACATCCGCCAACACATGTGCAAGGATGTACTTCCACGGAGGAGGTCATGAAAATGCAGCAGGAGGCAGGCTGTACATTCCGGAGGACATTGCCCACATCAATGACGCGGCGGAATATATTGAAAAAGTCACAGCAGAATTCATGAAGAAATGAAAATGAAAAGATTAACATATATGATTCCTGCAGCCATATTGTGCATTATGGCGGGGTCATGCGTAAAGGAAAAGCGTGAGACCATCTATACTAATCAGGAAAGCAAGATCGACCAGTACATCACCGGCAAGATGTATGTAAACGGAGAAGACGGTCCTGACACCTTGAAGGTCGTATACCGTGGTGGTGCCAACAGGATAGTTTTCAAGGAAGGAGCAGGAGAAGAACTCAGAAGCGGAGGAACAGTATCATTCTACTATGCGGGATACACGTTCTCGGGAAGCAAATCCGCATCCGGTCTCTTTACCACTAATCACGAAGAGACGGCAACAGCGGCAAACTGGGAACTGGCGGATGCCGACTACGGACTCCTGACGCTGGACATCAGCAGCGCAGACCTTATTGACGGACTCCGGGACGGTCTTACAGGAGTCAGATCTGGAGAACACTGCGAGATTCTTTTCTCCGGGAAATACGGTTTCGGGAAAAGACCTTTTGGCATAGTTCCTGCGAACACCGCCCTGCTGTTTGAGATATGGGTTGAAGCAGTTTCCAACGAATAATTTCAGGTATTTTTACTATCTTTGCCGTTCTATACAAACATTAAGATGAAAAACACTTATAAATCAATCATTTATATTGCAGCGGCGATTACCGCAGCATCATGTGCAAAAACAGTCAACGAGGGTACCAACGTAGCCGAGAAACGCTATCTTGACGCATGGATAGAAGTGAACCACAATGGTCTCAAGGCGACATGGAACGGAGAGGAAAGGACTGACGGAAACGGTATATACATCTTCGACGAGGTGGCAGGAGATGGAAAGGAAGTGAACGACAAGGGCTATGCAATAGTCGAGTACAGGACCTATGACCTCAACGGAAACATAACGTCATATACTGATTCTGAAACGGCAAAGCAACTCGGAGAGTATTCACCTGCCACATACTACGGTCCTACAGTCTGGCTCACCATAGACGAAACCATTCAGGCCGGTCTCCAGAATGCCATCAACGGAATGAAGGTAGGCGGAAAGAAGAAAGTTCTCATCCCTTCATGGCTCATGACCTATTCATCATACGGATCTGTGGGAGAATACCTGAAACACTCTTCCGACTATTCAGATACGATATATGAATTCACTGTCACAGATTTCACCGATTCGATCGATGTATGGCAGAACAATAAGATCAAGGAGTACATCAAGGAGGAATATGGTGACGAGAAGGCATTCAGCAACGATACAACCGGATTCTACATCCGTCACCGGGAGACAGTCCCAGAAGGGGCGGAAGAGTTTCCTAAGGATACGTCCATCTATATCAACTATACCGGAAAACTTCTCAACGGTCTCGTATTCGACACTACATCCGAAAGGGTTGCGAAAGACAATGACATCTATGACGCCGGCAGGACATACAGTCCGGTAAAGATCAACTGGGCGGAATCATTCAGCGAACTCACGATGGGGACTGACGGTTCAAGCGTAATAGCAGGATTTGCCTACACTCTCTGGAAGATGAGATACAATCCCGACGATTCCGTTTGGAAAGACAAGGCGACAGGAATATTCTACTCCCCTCTCGGATACGGATATTCAGGCAGCGGTTCAAGCATCCCCGGTTACTCTCCGCTTATTTTCGAAATCGAAATAGTTGACGAACCGGAGGAATAGAATGGCAACGACGAACTCTTCAATCCCCACAGAACTCGGAACCGAAAACATTGGAAAACTTCTGAAGCAATATGCCCTTCCGGCAATCATTGCCCAGACAGCCTCATCCCTGTACAATATGGTGGACAGTATATTCATCGGTCAGGGAGTCGGTCCGCTTGCAATTTCAGGACTTGCCATCACCTTCCCCCTGATGAACCTGTCGACCGCATTCGGCACTCTTGTCGGAGCCGGTGCAGCGACAATGCTTTCAGTTCTTCTGGGACAGCAGCACTACAAGGGCGCGAACAAGGTCCTTGGAAACGTGGTGAGTCTCAACATCATCATCGGTTTCATATTCATGGCGGTCTCGCTGATATTCCTCGAGCCTATACTTTACTTTTTCGGGGCAAGCGAGAACACTATGCCTTATGCCAAGGAATATATCGAGATAATCCTCTACGGAAACATCATCACACATCTTTATTTCGGTCTGAACGCAGCCATGCGATCTACCGGATTTCCTAAGAAGGCGATGGCCCTTACCATATTTACAGTGGTGTTCAACACCATTCTCGACCCTATCTTCATCTTCGGATTCGGATGGGGCATCAAGGGTGCGGCTTGGGCGACAGTCATATCACAGGCGATCGCCATGTGCGTGGTGATGCACCATTTCAACAACAAGAGCAGGGCGATACATTTCGACAGGGGTATTCTCAGACTTCACTGGAAAGTCGCCAAGAACTCACTTGTTGTCGGCATGGGCCCATTCCTGATGCACGCAGCAGCATGTATCGTGACGCTTTTCATCAACCAGCAACTCAGAGACTACAGCGGTGACCTCGGCATAGGTGCATACGGCATCTGCAACAGGTTCATATTCATGTTCATCATGATCTGCATGGGTCTGAACCAGGGAATGCAACCTATTGCCGGATACAACTACGGAGCGAGACAATACAGCAGAGTAAAGGATGTCTTCCGGAAGACAGCAGGACTTGCGACAGTGGTGACCACACTTTGTTTTGTGATAGGAGTATTCATACCAAGGGCTGCCGTGGGCATATTTACCCATGACGCCGAACTCATGACCTTGGGAGCCAACGCCCTCAGGATAATGACACTTGTCTTCCCTATTGTCGGATTCCAGATGATAGGCACGAACTTCTTCCAGAGTCTCGGAATGGTCAGGAAATCCATTTTCCTCTCACTTACAAGGCAGTTGATATTCCTGCTTCCGGCACTATACATATTGCCTAAATACATCGGGACAGATGGTGTATGGTACAGTTTCACTGTTGCAGATTCAATATCCGCTCTCCTTACTGTCATACTCATACGCATCACCTTCAGGAAGTTCAACAGATTAAAGGACGGTGATGACCCGGCCATCCTCAGAGGACGTCTATGAAAATAAAAAGGCTGATATATGTGGTTTCGGCAGCGGTGACGGTTCTTCTCATCGCCGCCGCATTCTCTTTCGTGAAGGAACGTTCTGTACCGAAGGCAAAGCCTATCCCCCATAGCAACATCCGTCTCAATCTTACGGTAAAGAATGCCGATTCCGACATTCCGGAACTTGAAGGCCTGGACAAGAAGGTCAGGTACTACATGAGGAAATGGCAGTTCAAGGGTGCCTCTCTTGCCATCACACGCAACGATTCCCTGGTGTATGCCAAGGGATACGGCTGGGCGGATGAGGAAAAGCAGATTCCCATGGAGCCGGGTCATATACTACGTATGGCATCCGTATCCAAACTGCTGACAGCCACAGGAATAATGGTTCTTCAGGACAAGGGTATGCTGAATATAAAGGATACCGTTTTCGGACCTTCCGGCATACTGAATGACACCCTTTTCACAACGGTCATCAAGGACAGGAACTACAGCAGGATCACTGTGGAACATCTTCTCAGACATCAGGGAGGATTCCACCGCGACCCTCTTTTCTCTTCAAGGGACGTCAAGCATCAGATGCAACTTGACCATGCTCCCGAGAAAGAGGATTTCTACCGTCTGGTGCTAAGCAGGCGACTGAGATTCCAGCCGGGAACATGGCAGGACTACTCCAATTTCGGTTACCTTCTTCTTTCTGAAATCATTGAAAAGGTGTCTGGAATGCCATATGAAAAGTTCATGAGGGAGCAGGTCCTGATCCCTGCAGGATGCCATGACATGCACATTGCTGGTTCATACTACAGCGACAGACGCGATAATGAGGTAAGGTATTACACTCACGAGGGAGACGGAAAGTTCATCGAAGAATACAACGACAGCGGGGTGATGGTGGAAAGATGCTACGGCGGCAACAACATTCCGCTTCTCTCCGGCGCAGGTGCCTGGTGCGGATCCCCAATAGAAATAGCCCGGCTGGTGGCTTCCATCGACGGCGAACCCACTGTTCCGGACATAATATCTGAAGAATCCTTCAGACAGATGATTGAATATTTCGACAATGAGACATTCTCTCTCGGATGGAATGACACCCATCCTGACAAGGGCTGGAGCCGCTCGGGCACATTGTCCGGCACGTGCGCTCTTGTCCGCCATTTTCCTGATGGAGAATGCTGGATACTGATAACAAACACCAGCACATGGAAAGGTCCTGGTCAGGCGAGATACACCAATGACCTCTTCAGACAATGCAGGGAGTTGTACAGTGACATACTCCCCGCAAGAAATCTATTTGAGTGATATCGTCTCCTTGAAGACATTTCCGAACCTGTCAGTCACCTTGACTGTGAATGTCCTTGTTTTTCCGGATGGTCTTTCTGCAAAGAAATGATGAGCCGCCCTTGTCCTCTTGTAGTCTGACGGCTTGCGTCCGCGAGGCTTATATGTCGCCTCCAGTTCAGCAGCGTGCAGAGGAGAATACTCATATACCTGAGTCATTATTCCCATATATTCTCCGTCCTCATACCATTCCACTCTCCAGCAAGGGTCATAGTCCCACACGTTCACCACGACGGATTCACTGTTGATGCGACATTCGCCGGGTCTGAAGACCTCAAACTGAAAATCCCTGTCTCTGCTTATTGACTTATAATACCATGACAGATATCCGTCCTTTTTGGTGAAGACCTTGTAGCCGCGAGGTGTTCCGTCCGTGCAGTGGTATGCATCCCACCAGGTACCGCATATTGCAGCGATGTTGTGTTCACGTACACCTTCTGCGTATTCGAAATTACCGTTGATATGGTTATGACCAGACAGGAATGACACATCGTGCCCCTTCAGGAGATCAAGCATCACTTCATGCCCCACAATCATCTTCCTGTTGTTTCTTCCGTTGAGAGGAGAATGCTGCGCCACATATATGTCGGCTTCTGCAGGAACATATGCCATAAGCTCCCTGACCCAGTCCAGAACATCTTCGGTATATCCCTCGATATAGTTCTTTCCTTTACGGTATATGATGTCATCCAGTACAAGGACGAAATCTCCGGCGAGACAGAAAGCATAATTTTCCGGTCCCAGATTCTCTCTATAAGCATTTATGCAGTCCTCGTCCTGGGGATCCCTGCTGTTCATGTCATGGTCGTGATTACCGACAGCAGGATAAAACGGGATTCCTGTACGCGGGATTTCCTCCTTCCACCGCTTCTGAAGATGAAGTCTGTCATAACAGATATCACCAAGAGCGACCCCAACGGTCACTCCTTCAAGAGAAGATGCAGTGGAAGCAAGGTCATTGAGAGGTATGTCGGCGAACTCCTCGAAGTGCTCCTCCTCACGAGGCTGAGGGTCACCTACCGCCAATATATTATATGTGTCAGTCTTCTGAGTTGCAGTCAGCGAAAATTCATAATAGTCCTTGTCTGCCTTCTGATAGAATGCCGGTACTCCGGAAGACCAGTCCGCAACGTAACCGGATGGAGTCACAATATAGACAAATGCAGCATCATCCTCTATATCAAATGTAAACTTTCCGTTTCTGGCAGTCTGTGTGAAATTGGTTCCGTCAGTCACGATCACACCGGACAACTTTTCTTTTCCGCAGAATACAGATCCGCTCACCGTCCTGGCATCAACCCTCATGGAGACCGCTCCCAATACAAGAAGCGGCAACAGTATCTTTCTCATATCGTAAAATTATTATAATCCTGCTTTCTTGATATCCGAAGAATAGATTATCGGATAGTCTGTAGTATCTGCATCAAGTACAAACACCTGATATTCCTTTCCACCTTCATAAACACGCACTACTATATGCCCCCAAGGCTTGAAATAACTCCAGAGTTCTTCCCCGAGTTTTCCTCTTGACTGATCGACAGTTATATAGAATTCACCAGGAGTAGTCCAGACAAACGGATCAGTCATTCTCTTCATGGTGGAAGGAACCGGATGGTTGTTGCTGCGCGCATCGATGATCATCACTTCGGGAGACAGATTGTTCAGAAAGGCTCCGTTACATGTATCATAATAGCCATGATGATTTGCCTTGGCAACATCAACCTTTCCGCATACCTTGGAAACCGGAGTCTCCATATCGCGATCCAGTGACTTATATGCCTTCCAGTTACCTCCGCTCAGGTCTCCTCCATTGAAATATCTGAAATTTCCGTATGTGATGCGGAGCGCACAAGAGTTCATGTTCTCGTCGAAAAGTTTCAGGTCTCCCTTGTAATTCTTCATAACCTTCTCACCCTGTCCTGTCCATACGCATGCGTTTGCCGCAAGATTCCTTATCTCAAAATTCTTTCTGTACTTCTTCGGATTATGTACCATGGATATCTGATTCAGAGCACCCGCCTTGAACTGTTCCATCTTCATTCCCTGAGACATCTGATACTTGACGAACTTATGATAATGCGGCATGAACTTCCTGTTCGCCCCATTTACATTCTTTGTCGGAAAATCATAATCCGGCCATCCTCTGTCGAGAAGTTTGTTATATCCTATGATTTCTCCCACAAGTGTGATACCGGAGAGTCCGTAACCGTTCTTTCCCTCGAGCATCTGACGAGTATGCCCCATATGGTCGTCATGGAAATGGGTTATCATGGCATAATCGACCTTTCCGTTGCCGGGAAGTCCTTCCATAACCTTCTGCATGTAGAAAGCCTGCCATTCGCCTGCCCTTTTGGTAGTATCCGGATGCTGCTTGTCCTTGGTCTTTCCATTATCTCCGGCATCTATCATAAGGGTGGTGCCATCCGGCATGACAATAAACGTCGCATCACCTCGTCCTGTAGCAATCGTATGGATATCCATATACCCTTCCTTCCATTTCGGAAGATAATCCTGAGCCTGAGACAACATCATCGATGCCGAAAGCAAAGCAATAGAAAGCAGAAACTTTTTCATAATAACATATTTACTGACATCTTACAAAATTAAGAATTTTTCCACACATACGACAGTCTCCCGACAAAAAGACCATTTTGGAAAGTGCAGGGTAATAAGAAAAAGAAAATAGTTACGAAAACAGCGTATACCGGGACGAATCACCGGAATCAAAAAAAAGTTTTTCTGTTTTTAATGCGTTGTTACTGATTTCATTCTGAATTTTGCAACTGTAAACCTTAAACAATAATACGTATGAAAAGTGAGAGCGAACAAAGGTATGTTGACATCCTCAGCAATGCAGGCTTCAAGGCATTTTTCGGGGATGAGAGTAACAAGGCGGAAGTAATATCGTTGCTTAATACGCTACTGCCAGCCCATAGACAGGTGAAGGACATCGAATACCGTCCTACAGAACATCAAGGGCCGGTCATAGGTCACAGCAAGGACTTCCAGTACGATTTTTTGTGTCGGGACACATCAGGGACGATGTTCATCGTTGAGATGCAGAGATACAAGGAGGAATCGTGGTTCAAGCGTTGCGTAAGTTATGCCAGCCGTGCCTATGACAGGCAAAACAAGACAGGATTCGACTATGATGTTCCGCCTGTATACCTCATCGGACTGATGGGAGTTGAAATAGACCATCCGGACAAGGAGCATTGGACAGGAAGATATATTTCAGAGTACACATTTCGAGAAAAGGAATGTCATGACTTGCTGGATGAGACAATTGTTATTATATTTGCAGAACTGACAAGATTTAACAAGACTGAGGATGAGTGCGTTACCGAGCAGGACCGGCTTCTGTATCTGCTTAAGAACTCCGTCAGATGAAGATGCCGCCTAAATGGGGTACAGAGAAGCCATGCAAGAGTATTCTCGAAGCCTTCGAAATCGAGGATTTCAGCAAGGAGAAACGGAAACAATATAATCAGGACATGTACGACGAGAAAAGACGTAACGGAGAACTGATCGCTGCCAGAAATGAAGGTCGCGCTGAAGGTCATGCTGAAGGTCATGCTGAAGGTCATGCTGAAGGTCGTGCAGAAGCATTGGCGGAAACAGCCAGAAGGATGCTGGCATCCGGGATATCTGCAGTTCAGATCAGCGAGTTGACCGGATTGAGCATTGAGGACATCACCGCTCTATAATCCCGAGTCAAAATATTGAAGTCCCTCAAAGACTTTCACAAAAGTCCATCTGACCCTACCCTTTCCCTAATAATATCTAACCGTCCCTCCCAAAAGCCAGATTTTTTGGAGGGACGGATATCAAATACAAAAAGCCGGCATGGAAGAATCCACGCCGGCTTGAATATGATTATACAGGTTACTTTCTTTCGAAAGAAATCTCACATGGACCCCAGATGCGATTTGTACCTTTTGATCCACAGGCTTTTTCCGAACCATAAGCCATATCATCCGCAACTTTCGCTCTGACATAAAGAGTCTTATTTCCAGCAATCGCCGGAGCGTCATAATCCACATCCACGACGTAGGCCACATTGGCAGCGTTGTTTCCTCCCCGATTCAGAGCATATGTCCAAGTCACATCACGAGGTGATGAACCGTCTTTGAAAGTCTCTGAAGTTGTCTGAGATTCTACCGGCATCCAATTCTTACCGTCAACAGACACCTCCATGAGGAAATAATTCGGACCTGTTGCAGAAGCAGACTGTTTGTATGTGATGTTATAGGTTCCGGCAGGAGCATCTTTTACGGGAACCTCAAAAAGCCAATAGTCGTCTTTTGACATTCCTGTGGCAAGCACTCTGACATGATTCTTGGTACCTTCTACGTCGCTGTCTTTCTTTGCCTCATACTTGTATGTGAACTTAAGTTCTGAGCCATCTTTAAGATGAGACGACAGTTTAGACTTGCCATCATCAGAAAGCAGCCAACCCTGAGCAGCGTTCCACTTCGTACCGTTTCCTTCGCCTTCTCCGGTAAAGGTCGGATCATCCGGGAACGGGAAGGTACTTAAAGTACATGATGGAGCATCAAACGGACTTGCCTTGGCAATCATGATATTATCAAGGAACCAACGATAATACTTTCCTGTAGCATCTTCAGCTCCCACAAAAGTAGTAGGCCTGATAGTGATTCTTGTGTCATTATCAACACCCGTAATCACTATCTTTTCAGTCTGCCACTCCCAACTTCCTGCAGTATGAATAAGGGCATCTGTCTTCTTCTGACCATTGATTGTTCCGTTTCCTTCTACTGTTACCTCAAGTTGAACAGGGTCAGGTCCGTTTGCACCTTCATTTATACCCCAATCAAACGACAAGGCAACTGTATTCTCACCGTTAAAGTCGAGCTTAGGCAGACGTAAACCATTTATATTCTTTCCTTTACTAAACTTCAAGTAATTGCCCTTCATTACATAGATTGCCTTTGAAGCTGGGAACAAAGCTTCATATCCAAGTTCAGTCAACTTAGTTTCAAATCCTTCAAGATTGTACGATGTTCCAGGAGTATATTGCTTGTTGTCAAGCATACTGTCGCCCTGCTTTTCCGGATTATCCTTTTCAACGAAAGGCTGTACCCATGTAAAATCATCCTGATAGATAACACCTGAGACATACGCACCCTGAACAAGGGTAAATATGCTCTCGAGATTCTCTTCAGTATTGAACACGCGGATATACGCTGTTCTTTCTGCAGGATCGGCATTAGCCTGATATCTGACCTCATACTGCTTGATATCCACAAGAGCACGGGTCTGAGGAACTTCCGTTACTGTAACCCAACCGGCATCTGAGGAAACTTCATATTCGACATTGCTCTGAACAGAGATATTGAACATACCCTCTTCAAAACTTACCTGTCCGCTGTTTCCGCCGACAATGCTCAGGAATGGCTCAAGTGCAACACCTGCAGCACTTTGTATGACGTGAATCTCATGAACGGATGTACCTGATTTTACTCTTATCACACCTTTGCGGAGTTCACTCAACGTACTCTCCTGACATGTAACTTCAACATCCGTCTCCACATTAGCAGATCCTTCGGTGACACTAAGATCAATCCAATTGACGTCAGTCTCCACTGTGAAATCCTTATCAGACAGAACCTTAAACGAGACTGGTGATTCAGGAGATCCTTCAAATGTCATTATGTCATCTTCGATTCCTGAAACCTCCATATGCGCAGGGACAAAGTCATCCACACTCATGACTGAGATATTATCCAGATGGTATCTGAAATATCCGGTCACCTCATTGCCTGCAACACCGAACTGCTCATCCTGAGGACGGATGGTGATGAAGGTTCCTGATGTAGCACCGTTGATATTTACAATGACATCCTGCCAGAACATATTTCCAGGTTGCTGGGTAGACTTTATAGGGGCACTGATCTTCGGATTATCGCCAGAACCTACAATTGTTCCCGGGCCTTCGATGGCAACCACGAGTTCTGTCTTGTCGACAGCACCTGAACCACCTATATGAGCACACCATTTGAACTGGACCACGATATCCTGTTCTCCTGCCATCTGCATAAGCGGAAGTGTCAGACCGGACTGTTTTCCACCTTTGCTGAATTTGAAATATCCGTCCTGTAGATATATGGTCTCGAAAGATGGATTAAGGTCCACATATCCTCTGGAGCGCAGTTCATCAAGCACCATACATCCTTTTTGAGCCAAAGTAGTATAGATATTGGCAGCACCATCTGACGAAGATGTCTGCAATGCGACAGCATCATTAATCTTACTCGCTTCAGGCAGGACCGCATTTGCTGCCTCTATAAACGGAGCAGTCCAATCAAAGTTATCCTTGAAAGGAAACGGAACACCTATGGTCTCATCTGCACCATTATCCTTATAAGACACAGCCACGAGTTGGTGAGCAGAGCCATCAAAACCGATATGGTATGCATACAAGGTAATCTTATGGACAGACACAGCCTCCAGATCAAGAGATGCCGATGCAGGAAGAATTGTAACGGATTTTGTCGGCATTCCCGGAATATTCTTCAATGAATTACCTACGAGAGTTCCGTCAATCTTTACATATTCAATCGACTCCGGAAGATATGAATCAACCTGCGATGTTATATCGGCAGCAGCAGGATAAGAAACCTCGGCACTGGACATTACGGCAATCTCGCCAGCCTCAAGTACAGGTCTGTCAAGATATGTCAATTTCTGACCAGCAATGTATACCATATCGCCAGGTTGCACATCCTGTTGCACATCCTCACCAGGAAGTACCACTATGAGACCCGAGTCATCAGCAGCAACAAACCCTTCTGTTGCAACAGCAACAACTTGAGCCTGAGCAACTTTAGCAAACGCCTCATCCTTCAGTCCCATAATTTCCGATATCTTCATCTCTGACACTCCCAAGTAGTTGTCTCCTTTCTGATAGATCATCGAAGAGACTGAATATCCTGACTTGTCAGCAATGGTTATCTTGCATGATCTTGGAGCATTGAGAACACCGTCAGTCACGTTATCTGCTACGGACACAGATACATAGACTGTTTTGGATCCAGCCATCGGATCAATGGTGATCCAATCAACCGGAACATCGATCATCCAATCAGCATCAGATGCAATCATCAACTGCTGAGGTTCATTACCTGTCGCCTCAAATGTCAGACTGGATTCAGACAAAAGTGCAGGCGGCTTAAGCAGACCTTCGTCCTCCTGGCAGGCAGCGACAGAGAGAGCCATCACCACTGCCATGCAGTATTTAAATATATTATTAAAGATCTTCATAATCGTTTTATAATTAATTACCGGATATATTCCTATGCCTCTTCGCCTTCACCGTCACCTTCGCCTTCACCGTCTGTTTCCGAATCACCGGTAGATATACCGCTGTTCCACCCCGGATTCTGTTTCAGATTCTTATTACGCATGATATCTCCGATAGGTATCGGATAGAGGTAATCTCTCTTCTCATTGAAAGAACGCTCGGTATTCTTATGTTTGTAGACAAAGCCATGATCACCCTCACTGAGTATGATACCATCGGAATAAGTAACATATTCTCCGTCAATCTCAATTTCCTGAATCTGAATTGGCACAGCGGCTTTTGTCTCAGGAGCCTCAGATGTCTTGTAAAGACACACATCAGGAACACCGTCTCCGGTCAGGTCATACTCACCAGGTCCGGCGAAATACATTCCATACAACGGCTGCTCAAAGCATTTTCCTTCCTTCCACCTTCTCAGGTCATCCCATCTGTCACTTGCTTCAAGAGCCAGTTCTATAGTTCTTTCACGACGGATCTCAAGAATAAGCGCAAGTTTATCATGACCTTCCTTTGCAAGATTCGGATAGCCATACTTTTCAGAGACCATAAACGGATCCACTGCGACTCCCAGTTTAAGAGGAGGCATATTGACACTTTTACGGGATCTGATCAGATTAATCGAAATATCCAGGTCATCCTGCGTAATATTCGCACTTGAGTGTTCAGCCTTCGCCTCTGCATAGATCAGATGCGCCTCAGCGAAACGATATACAGGTATATCATTAAAAGACATACCCTTTCTCTCGGCGGTTTCATGTTCTGGAGCCATGACAAATTTATCAAGTTGGTAGCCTGTACATGTAGCAAGAAGATCAGGGCCGAAAGAGGATCCTTTCGAAGTCACTCTTTTATATTCAGGAAGGCGGAGAATCATTCCAAGTCGAGGGTCTCTTCCTGCAACCTGCTCAACGAAAGGCTTGGTTTCCCAACCTTCCTGAGCCGAATAGAACGAGCCGTCACTCATAAGGAAACTGTCCACAAACTTCTTTGAAAATCCTGGTGAACCACCTGTGTCACTTATGACATATCCGGTAGCATTGTGGCAACATCCGATACCCTGATCCATCCTGATGGCTAGTATATATTCCTTCGGATCCGCATCTACATTACGGAACAGAGCACCGTAATCATCCACAAGAGAGTAATGTGGGCAGTCCATCACCTCCTTTGCCGCCTTATAGGCAAGTTCGAGATAATAATCGTATGAATTGCCGTCCGGATATGATATGCCATGGTATTTTCTAAAGGTACCCTCATACAGACAGAACTGAGCCTTCAACATAAGGGCAGCCCATTTGTTGACTCTATATGTACTTACAGCGTCAGGAAGTCCTTCAATTGCCTCGTCGATATCTTCTATCATCTTTGTCATGATAAACTCCCTGGAATCTCTTGCCTTATAAAGTTCAGGGTCCGTAGATCCCAGTTCCTTATCATACCATGGGACATCACCAAACCTCTTGACCTTCTCAAAATAAAAGCGGGCACGGAAGAATTTGGCAAGTGCAGTATATTCTTTTACCACATCAGCATCAGGGCACTGATGGATATTTCCAAGCATAGTATTGATCTTTCTGAGTTGTCCCCAGGACCAACCGCCCTTACCGGCATCCGGATCTTCTTTCCTGGTAACA
>SUYY01000036.1:25655-26858 GCA_015060205.1 Bacteroidales bacterium | reverse complement strand
CACAAGATTTACTCCATGCCCGGATGGAAACCGCCGCTACCTTTCAGTCACCAAGCAGCAGGCAGATGCCATCCTTGCAAGGTTCCTGAATCTCATTCCGTCAAAGCCGTCTGGCCATTGCGCCGAGTAATCCTGCCGCCTAATCCGCTGATTCTTAATGCCTTATGAAAAACGCGATTCCCCGCCGCAGGGGAATCGCGTTTCTGCAATGCGCTGAAGGTCAGCGTATTAGCCGCCAGGGCTATGGGCGATCTTCAGGTACCAGCCTACACGGGAATCTAATCCATTCCGCCTATAATATTTTGCTTTCTGCAAATTCGTCCGTGCCCCGGGGTGCGGGATTTGACACCCCAAGGCACATTGTGGTTTTATAATACTCGGAGTATCAGCTGTTTATGTAAAAGGTCCGTGCCTTGGGGTGCATAAAACAATACCCCAAGGCACGCATTCTGTTACGTATCCCGTGCCCGTCCATGTTTTACCACAACCAGCGACATCCGTTCGGAAAATTGTGCCGTAGTTTCCAGCAGTCTATCCGATCGTCATATCCGGATGACTGATACTCCTATATCCTATGACATTTTTACTTTCCCCACCAGTTCCTCCGCATCCGTATTCTCCATCAGCGTGAAACCGAACCATTTCTTTCCCAGGTCCTTGATGGACGCCCCGACCAGATACACCTTGTCGTCGATAATCAGAAACCTGTCATGCGCCTTTGCGAATGTCCGTACCTCGAGCGGAGGATACTGCGCATTATGCTTGTCTATATCCAGCCTCAACTGCTTTGAAATCTTTCCGGTATATATGACCGCCTCCACTCCTGCCGCTCTTTTGGACATCATCGTCAGAACGGTGTCGTCTATATAATTGTCTATCAGTATAATCCTCCGAGAGGCCGTCCTCACCAGATCCGCCACGAACGAATAAGCATCGTATATCTGTCCGTCGAAGAAGATGCCTTGTTTGGGCGGGAGGGAACTCTGAATGAAGAAGTCTATCTTTTTGGAATGGTCGTCAAGTATCAGTTTGTGTTCTTCGAGTTGTTTTTCCATAGATGAAAACCGATGGTTTAAAGAGTATCCTCGTAATAGGTGTTCTTTTAAAACAGTGTTAGCCCACTTTCTGAATGTCACCGCATTTTTACTGTTAACGCGGTAACCGACTGAAAGAATCATATCCAGATTATAGAATTGAGTCATA
>SUYY01000036.1:0-25645 GCA_015060205.1 Bacteroidales bacterium | reverse complement strand
ATACTGAAATTTCTTCCAGTTCTTTTGTCTCGAAAATATTGTGAATGTGCTTGGTTATGGCAGGACGTTTGACTCCAAACAGGATAGCAATTTGTTCTTGCGTCAGCCATACGCTTTCATTTTTTACTTTCACCTCCAGCCTTGTGATCTCATCCGGTTGATACACCACAATCTCCCCGGTGTTTTCCCGATACTCTTTTGAGTCGTGATTCTCTAAACCTTTCATATAATATCTTCTCTATGTGTCCGTTTTTATCAGTATAATCTTTCTATATCCTATGCACTCTTCGTCACTCTTTTATATTCTCCCCAACAGTTCCTCCGCATCCGTATTCTCCATCAGCGTGAACCCGAACCATTTCTTTCCCAGGTCCTTGATGGACGCTCCTACCAGATACACCTTGTCATCAATAATCAGAAACCTGTCATGTGCCTTTGCGAATGTCCGGACCTCAACCGGAGGGTACTGCGCATTGTGCTTGTCGATATCCAGCCTTAACTGCTTTGAAATCTTTCCGGTATATATGACCGCCTCCACTCCTGCCGCTCTTTTGGACAGCATTGTCAGAACGGTGTCGTCTATATAATTGTCTATCAGTATAATCCTACGAGAGGCCGTCCTCACCAGATCCGCCACGAACGCATATGCATCGTATATCTGCCCGTCGAAGAAGATACCTTGTTTGGGCGGGAGGGAACTTTGGACGAAGAAGTCGATTTTCTTTTCGTGTTCATATAGTTGACGTTTATGCTCATTTAATGTTATGGTGTGTGATGTTAGTCTTCTATCGATATCGGCGCTTAATTGAAGTAATCTGGCATTGAGGGAGTACCCTTTGATAAGGTATTCTTTCAGTACATGATTTGCCCATTGCCTGAATTGTGTTGCCTGTCTGCTGTTTACGCGATATCCAATGGATAATATTGCATCCAGATTATAAAATCCGGTCTTGTATGACTTGCCATCTGCTGCAGTATATTCCAAAATGGAATGAACTGCCGTTATTTCCAGTTCTCCTGAAGTGAATATGTTTTTTAAATGTTTCGAGATTGCGGGTTGTCCGACGCCAAATAATTGCGATATCTGTGCTTGTGTCAGCCAGACGGTTTCATTAGTCATCATCACCTCCAGCCTCGTGATCTCATCCGGCTGATACACCACAATCTCCCCGGTGTTTTCCCGATACTCTTTTGAGTCGTGACTTTCTAAACCTTTCATATAATATCTTCTCTATGTGTTCGTTTTTATCAGTATAATCTTTCTATATCCTATGCACTCTTCGTCACTCTTTTATATTCTCCCCATCAACTCCTCCGCATCCGTATTCTCCATCAGCGTGAACCCGAACCATTTCTTTCCCAGGTCCTTGATGGACGCTCCTACCAGATACACCTTGTCATCAATAATCAGAAACCTGTCATGCGCCTTTGCGAATGTCCGGACCTCCACCGGAGGGTACTGCGCATTGTGCTTGTCGATGTCCAGCCTCAACTGCTTTGAAATCTTTCCGGTATATATGACCGCCTCCACTCCTGCAGTCCTTTTGGACATCATCGTCAGAACGGTGTCGTCTATATAATTGTCTATCAGTATAATCCTCCGAGAGGCCGTCCTCACCAGGTCCGCCACAAAAGCATATGCATCGTATATCTGTCCGTCGAAGAAGATGCCTTGTTTGGGCTTGTCTTCTATTGGATTCCGGATGGTACTGAATAGTTCTTCAATTCTAAATTCTGAAGTACGTTGTCGATATTCCATCCTTTCAATCCTGTGAAGTATCATTTCGTTGTCCTTGAAGGCTTTTCTCAATGATACGAATGCTCTTATTATGCGAATGTTCGCTTCAATGGCAATCGTGCTGCGGAGAAGCCCTGCCAGCATGGATATTCCATGTTCGGTGAAAGCATATGGTAGTGAGCGGTCTCCACCTCTTGAGTTTGATATGCCATTTTGGCATTTCAAATCGTCCCATTCGGTCTTGCTAAGTTGAAACATAAAGTCATCAGGGAACCTTTCTTGGTTTCGCTTGACCTGTCTGTTCATCTGAGATACTTCCACCTGATACAACTGAGCCAGGTCCCTGTCCAAAATCACCTGTCTACCCCGAATTGTAAAAATCCTTTCCTCGATCTTAGTTTTGCCCGTCTCACTCTGGTGAACTGCAATATCTCCAATGTTCGCTTGTTCCATGTCAAAGATATCATACTTGTTCATCTGCATTTTTTAATATTCTCCCCAACAGTTCCTCCGCATCCGTATTCTCCATCAGCGTGAACCCGAACCATTTCTTTCCCAGGTCCTTGATGGACGCCCCGACCAGATAGACGGCATCGTCAATAATCAGAAACCTGTCATGCGCTTTGGAGAATGTCCGGACCTCTACCGGAGGGTACTGCGCATTGTGTTTGTCTATATCCAGCCTCAACTGCTTTGAAATCTTTCCGGTATATATGACCGTCTCCACTCCTGCAGTCCTTTTGGATAGCATCGTCAGAACGGTGTCGTCTATATAATTGTCAATCAGTATAATCCTCCGAGAGGCCGTCCTCACCAGATCTGCCACGAAAGCATATGCATCGTATATCTGTCCGTCGAAGAAGATGCCTTGTTTGGGCGGGAGGGAACTTTGAACGAAGAAGTCGATTTTCTTTTCGTGTTCATCTAGTTGACGTTTATGCTCATTTAATGTTATGGCGTGTGATGTTAGTCTTCTATCGATATCGGCGCTTAATTGAAGTAATCTGGCATTGAGGGAGTACCCTTTGATAAGGTATTCTTTCAGTACATGATTTGCCCATTGCCTGAATTGTGTTGCTTGTCTGCTGTTTACGCGATATCCAATGGATAATATTGCATCCAGATTATAAAATCCGGTCTTGTATGACTTGCCATCTGCTGCAGTATATTCCAAAATGGAATGAACTGCCGTTATTTCCAGTTCTCCTGAAGAGAATATATTTTTTAAATGTTTCGAGATTGCGGGTTGTCCGACGCCAAATAATTGCGATATCTGTGCTTGCGTCAGCCATACGCTTTCATTTTTTAATTTCACCTCCAGCCTTGTGATCTCATCTGGCTGATACACCACAATCTCCCCAGTGTTTTCCGTATTATTCTCTATAAAATTCATAATAGTAATTCGTTATATGTCCATATTTTATATTCTCCCCATCAACTCCTCCGCATCCGTATTCTCCATCAGCGTGAATCCGAACCATTTCTTTCCCAGGTCCTTGATGGATGCCCCTACCAGATACACCTTGTCATCAATAATCAGAAACCTGTCATGTGCCTTTGCGAATGTCCGGACCTCCACCGGAGGGTACTGCGCATTATGCTTGTCGATGTCCAGCCTCAACTGCTTTGAAATCTTTCCGGTATATATGACCACCTCCACACCTGCAGTCCTTTTGGATAGCATCGTCAGAACAGTATCGTCTATATAATTGTCAATCAATATAATCCTTCCCTTCGCGCTCCTCATCAGATCTGCCACGAAAGCATATGCATCGTATATCTGCCCGTCGAAGAAGATGCCTTGTTTGGGCTGAATTACATTTTGTTCTATCATATTTAGAACTTGCTCAAATTTATAATCGTGTTCATACAGGTGTTTTTGTGCTTTTAATTGCTGATATTCAATTGTTTCTATTCTTCCGAGCAAATCTTTATTATGGGCAATCGAGCATCTCATTTGGGTAAAAGTCCTCATAATTTTTATGTTGACTTCTATAGCCGTTTCAGAATTTAAAACTCCGCTAAGCATCGCTATGCCATTTTCAGTAAAGGCATAAGGTTTTTTTCTCGTTCCGCCCCAACTTGATGTCGCAATTTGCGACTTCAAGTCTTTTGTGCTTAATGTCAAACACTCTTCCTGTGAGAGTTGGAACATAAAATCTTCTGGGAATCGCTCTATGTTTCTCTTGACCTGCTCATTCAGTCGTTTCGTCTCTACTCCATACAATTGAGCCAGGTCTCTATCAATCATCACCTGTCTACCTCGAATTGTAAAAATCCTTTCCTCGATCTTCGTTTTGCCCGTCTCACTCTGGTGAACTGCAATATCTCCAATGTTCGCTTGTTCCATGTCAAAAATATCATCCTTGTTCATCTGCATCCTTTTATATTCTCCCCACCAGTTCCTCCGCATTCGTATTCTCCATCAGCGTGAACCCGAACCATTTCTTCCCCAGGTCCTTGATGGATGCCCCGACCAGATACACCTTGTCATCGATAATCAGAAACCTGTCATGCGCCTTTTCGAATGTCCGGACCTCCACCGGAGGGTACTGCGCATTATGCTTGTCTATATCCAGCCTCAACTGCTTTGAAATCTTTCCGGTATATATGACCGCCTCCACTCCTGCAGTCCTTTTGGACAGCATTGTCAGAACGGTGTCGTCTATATAATTGTCAATCAACACAATCCTTTCCTTCGCGCTCCTCACCAGATCCGCCACGAAAGCATACGCATCGTATATCTGCCCATCGAAGAAGATGCCTTGTTTGGGCGGGAGGGAACTTTGGACGAAGAAGTCGATTTTCTTTTCGTGTTCATCTAGCCGCCGTTCAATCGCTGTTATTCTTGGGTTTATGCAATATCCCTTTAATAGATACTCTTTAATGACTTTATTCGCCCATTGCCTGAATCTGGTACCTTGAGCAGATTTTACACGGTATCCTACCGAAATAATGACATCCAAACTGAAAATTTTGACAGGCTTATCTGAATTAGCAAAGTGTAAAAAATGCACATTGCTTTTTTCATCAAGTTCCTGCTCGGTAAAGATATTACGTATATGCTTAGTTATAACAGTTCTATCTCTGCCAAATAGTGCTGACATCTGTGTCTGCGTAAGCCATACTGTTTCATCTTTCATGTGCACCTCCAGCCTCGTGATCTCATCCGGCTCATACACCACGATTTCCCCAGTGTTTTCCACATTCCCAGCGGTATTGATAATTTCCATAATAGTCCTCTTTCTATAAGTTTCTTCTCGAAGTTCATCAGGAACCCTAAGATTTCCAACACTTCTCTTTCTGCCCCGTAAGATTTTTTCTCTTTTTTATGCTTTTTTCTTTTTCTTATGTTTTTATGGCATATTCTGCAGATAAAACTTAAATTTGCAGAAGGAGAAATTAACGACAGGATTATGTTTGAATCGACCGTATATGCAAACCGTCGCCGTGTTCTTCTGGAAAGGATGGCGGGTGAAAAGGGAATCGCAGTGTTTGTGGGTAACGTGGACGCTGCCATGAATTATCGTGGTAATGACTATAAGTTCCGACAGGACAGCAGTTTCATGTATTACTGGGGCATTGACGAGCCTTGGTTTGCCGCTGTTCTGGATCTTGAGACAGGTGATGAGTGCCTTTACGGAAATGACGTGGATATAGATGATATCATATGGATGGGACCTCAGCCGTCCGTGGCGAGCAAAGGGGCATTGATCGGATGTTCCAGGACTGCGCCGCTGCCGGAGTTTGACAAGATTGTTGTCGAGGCTGTCGCGAAGGGACGTCGCGTACATTTCCTCCCGCCTGCGAGATATTATAATCAGATGAAACTGGCCCAACTGACAGGTATTCCTGCGGATGATGTCCGCAAAGTCGGCGTCGGTGCTTCGGAAGAACTTGTGAAGGCGGTGGTGTCCATGCGTCTTATCAAGGAGGCTTGCGAGATCGAGGAAATAGACAAGGCTTGCGAAATCGGTTATGAAATGCATACGGAGGCGCGCAGGGGCTGCAAGCCGGGTGTGCTGGAGCAGGAGATTGTGGGACGGATGGAGGGCATCACACTCTCAAAAGGCTGGGGAGTGTCATTCACTACAATTCTCTCTCAGAATGGAGAGACCCTGCACAACCATTCTCATCATCAGATCATCACTCCGGGACGTCTCCTGGTGGTCGATGCCGGCGCGGAAAGCAACACTCATTATGCATCGGACTTCACGCGAACCTATCCGTGCAGCGGAAAATTCACGACAAGACAAAGAGAAATCTACGATATAGTAGAACAAGCGAACGAAGTGGCTTTCAGCCTTACAAAGCCTGGTACTTCATATTGGGAAGTTCATCTGGCGACAGCGAAATATATGCTCGAGCAACTCAAGTCGCTTGATTTTGTCCGAGGGGACGTGGATGAAATGCTTCATCAGGGCATATCCGGCCTTTTCATGCCTCACGGACTCGGTCACAACATGGGTATGGATGTGCACGATATGGAGGACCTCGGCGAGAACTATGTCGGCTATGGAGACGAAAGACAGAGACATCCTCTTCTCGGACTTGGCAACCTCAGAATGGCCCGTAACCTCAAGCCGGGACATGTGGTGACGGACGAACCGGGTATATACTTCATACCTGCCCTTATAGAGCAGTGGAAGCGCGAGGGTACCGACAAGGGATTTGTCAATTATGCAAAACTTGCCGATTATTATGATTTCGGCGGCATCCGTCTTGAAGACGATGTGCTTGTGACTGAGGATGGAGCACGCAGGCTCGGTTCCCGTCGTCTGCCGATAAAATCAAAGGATGTTGAAGATATAATGTCACAGGAATAATATGGAAACATTGATCATAATATTAGCGATATTAGCGGGCGTTGTCGGTATTGCCGGCAGCATCCTGCCTGGTCTTCCCGGAGTACCTTTCAGTTGGCTCGGAATGCTCATACTGTATATATGGGGAAACGGAACAAATGCAGCGGGCGATCCGATGTCTACCAAGACCCTGGTCATCTGGGGCATTGTGGTCGTGGTCGTGTCGATTATCGACTATATCGTGCCTATGTATTTTACAAAGATGACAGGTGGCAGCAAATATGCTGAAAGAGGTGCCCTCATAGGTCTCGTCGCAGGTATCATCTTTACCCCGATAGGCATGATCGCAGGCTCTTTCCTCGGAGCATTCATCGCGGAGATGATCTACGCAAAAAAAGACCCGATGGATTCGCTCAAGGCGGCAGTCGGATCGTTCATCGGTTTTATTGCAGGCACGGGCATCAAGACGATTGCCGCTGTGCTTATCATGTGGCAGATAATAGTCTATATTGTCTGACCCCGGCTCGCATTCCGTTCTTTCCTGTAATGAAGAAAATCCGGTCCAATATCACTGGTGGACTTGGATATTGGACCGGATATGGGTCTTCGTATTATTATATAGAGTGTAAGTGACTTATTCCTTTGGAAGGAAGCCTTTCTCTATCAGTTTCTCTGCAATCTGCACGGCATTTGTCGCCGCTCCCTTGCGGAGGTTGTCGGCGACACACCAGAGATTGAGACCGTTCTTGACAGAAGGGTCGCGGCGGATTCGGCCTACGAACACGTCATTCTTGCCCCAGGCAAAGAGAGGCATAGGATATACATTGTTTGCAGGGTCGTCCTGAAGAGTCACACCAGGGGTGTTCTGCATGATTTCGCGTACTTCCTCAAGTGTGAAATCCTTCTCGAATTCGAGATTTACAGACTCGGAGTGACCACCCTGAACAGGAACACGTACTGTCGTCGGGGATACACCGATACTGTCGTCACCGAATATCTTATGAGTTTCATTTACCATCTTCATTTCCTCTTTTGTATATCCTGTCTCAAGGAATGAGTCGATATGAGGGAGGATGTTCTGGTCGATAGGATGCGGATATACTGCTGGATATTCACCCCATTTTCCGCCAGCACGCTCAGCAGTCATCTGGTCCATCGCCTTGTATCCTGTGCCTGTCACAGACTGGTAGGTGGATACTACTATTCTCTTGATGGTGTACTTCCGGTGGAGAGGCCAGAGGGGGAGAAGCATCTGGATGGTAGAACAGTTAGGGTTTGCGATGATATAGTCAGATTCTTCAAGTACATCACCGTTGATTTCCGGAACCACGAGTTTCTTTGTCGGGTCCATTCTCCAGTGAGACGAGTTGTCGACAACCCTTGTGCCTACGGCGGCAAATTTAGGGGCAAGTTCTGCTGACGTGCTGCCTCCGGCGGAGAAAAGTGCGAGGTCTGGACGTGCTGCAATTGCGTCTTCTGCGCTTACTACTGTCCATTCCTTACCTTGAAATGTTATTTTGCGTCCTACTGACTTTGCTGATGCTACGGGGAGAAGTTCTGTTACGGGGAAGTTCCTCTCTGCGAGCACTTCCAGCATTCTTGTGCCGACCAGTCCGGTGGCTCCTACTACTGCGATTTTCATATTGTTGATGTTTGTTCGTTGTTTTACTGTTGTGTCAGTACAATGTCATTTTTGACACACCTGAAAGGCTGAGGAAGTGCTATGCCAGTGCTGCTGCCAGGTCGGCAATCAGGTCGTCCACGTTCTCGATGCCTACAGACAGACGTAGCATGTTCGGATAAACTCCTGCTGCCACCTGCTCCTCAGGACTGAGTTGAGAGTGAGTTGTCGATGCCGGGTGTACGATGAGCGACTTTGCATCACCCACGCTGCCCACATGCAGGATGAGTTCGAGTTTTGTCACCAGTTCGGCAGCCGCCTTGAAACCGCCCTTTACACGGAATGTGAGCACTCCTCCGAAGCCGTGACGGAGATATTTGCATCCCAGTTCGTGGTAAGGATTGCTCTTGAGTCCCGGATAGTTCACGCTCTCCACTGCCGGATGCTTTTCAAGGAACTCCGCCACAGCAAGTGTGTTCTCACAACTGCGCTCTGCTCTGAGAGAAAGAGTCTCAAGTCCCTGAAGCATCAGGAAAGAATTGAACGGAGATGGAGCAGGTCCGATATTACGCAGTCCGTCCACTCTGACACGGCCTGCAAATGCCGCAGGTCCGAATACTTCCTTATATACCAGTCCGTGATAACTTTCTGAAGGGCTTGCAAGAAGCGGATACTTCTGAGGTGTCCAGTCAAAGTTACCTCCGTCCACAACCACTCCTCCGAGTGCTGTGCCATGTCCGCCTATCCATTTTGTTGCAGAGTGTACTGACACATGTGCACCCCACTCGAAAGGACGGAAAAGATATCCTCCCATTCCGAAGGTGTTGTCCACCATCACACAGATTTCCTTGCGACGGGCAAGTTCTGCAATCGGCTCGTAATCAGGGATATTGAACGCTGGATTGCCGAGGTTCTCAAGATATATCGCCTTGGTGCGCTCATCGATCAGCGGCTCGAGGTCTTCCACTTTGTCGCTCTTGGCAAAACGTACCTGGATGCCCATGTCGCGCAGGGTGATGGCGAACATCGTGAATGTGCCTCCGTAGAGGAACGGCTGTGCCACGATATTGTCTCCCGGACCGCAGATGTTGGTGATGGAAAGGAAGACCGCAGATTGACCGGATGCTGTGGCAACCGCTGCAACTCCGCCTTCCAGAGCCGCCATCCTCTTCTCAAAAACCTCGTTTGTGGTGTTTGTGATACGGGTATATATGTTTCCCGGACGCTTCAGTTCGAAGAGTTCGGCGCCGTATTCCATGCTGTCGAATGTATATGCTGTACTCTGATATATAGGTACTGCCGTACCCTTGGATACCGGATCTATTTCCTGTCCTGCCCTTACCTGAAGGGTCTCGAACTTATAATTCTTGTTTTCCATATTCACTTATGGTGGTCTGTCCATGAAAAGGCCTGTTTCCGTGGACAAAGTTGTGTTTCTTGTGCTTCTGTCCATGAAATGGCCCCTTTTTGTGGACAGAGCGGTGTCTTATGTCTGATTGTCTGTGAAAACTACATCAAAATATCGTTAAGTACTCCGGAAGCGGTCTGATATGCTCCTGCTCCTGCACCCTGGACAACCAGTGGTGACGGATAGAAGTCTGTCTTTATTATGGCTGCATTGTCAGTTCCGCAGAGTCCGAAAAGAGGGTGGTCTTCGGCCACCGCCTCGAGTCCGATCTTTGCCTTGTAGCCAAGTGGAGAGTCGGCGTCCTTTACGAGCGATGCCACGAATCTCTGACGCAGACCCTTGTCGGCAGCCTCATGATAACGGGATGCGAACATTTCCTCATTGTCTGCGAGCATCTGATAGAATGCCGGCACCTTGCCTTCGAAGAACTCCGGTCCGAGTATAGGAGATATCTCCACATCCTTCTCGTCAAGAGGAACACCGGCCTCGCGGGAAAGGATTATCAGTTTGCGCAGAACATCGCGTCCGCTCAGGTCGAGACGTGGATCAGGCTCCGTATATCCGGCATCCTGCGCTCTCTTCACCACCTCTGCGAATGTTCCGCCATCTCCGCCTGCATAGTTGCTGAAGATATAGTTCAGGGTTCCGCTCAGGACAGCCTCGATGCGAAGTATCTCATCGCCGCTGTTTACGCTGCGTGAAATGGACTCGAGAATAGGAAGAGCCGCTCCCACGGTGGTCTCATATCGAAGTGATGCGTTGTTCTCAAGTGCGGATGTCTTCAGAAGCGCATACTGCTGATATGGCGCAGAGAATGTGATCTTGTTGCATGCCACCACTGAGTATCCCTTCTTGAAGAGGTTCATATACTTATATGCTATGTCGGAAGAGCCTGTGCAGTCCACGAAGATGGAATTCTCGAGTGTCAGATTTGCCAGAGTCTCGAAGTATGCCTCGTCAGCGGCACTCTCTCCGCCGGCAAGAAGTGCCACAGGGTCGCTCAGGTCAAGTCCTTGTCTGTTGACAACGAACTTGCGGCTGTTGGAAAGTCCGCATACATGCAGACGCTTTCCTGTGCGCTCGGCAATCTTCTCTCCGTTCTTTGCAATTATGTCCACAAGTGCTCTGCCTACTACGCCGAAGCCTGCAATGAAGATATTGATGTCCTTCCCTGATTTCTTGTCGAAGAATTCATTGTGTATGTGGAGAATTGCCTCGTCGGCATCCTTCGATGAAATGATGATGGAGACGTTTCTTTCCGATGAACCCTGAGCGGTGGCGCGGACAGGAATGCTGTGGCGTCCGAGTGCGGCAAGCATGCGTCCCGTAGTACCGCTCTGGTTGAGTACGTCGTCACCTACCAGACATACGATGGAGAAGCCCTTCTCGACCTTCAGAGGGTTGAGTTTACCAAGAGATATCTCATACGCGAAGCATTTGTCTGCTGCGTCCTTTGCCTTTTCTGCATCCTTTTCGGACACCGCAATACACATGGTATGTACCGATGATGCCTGGGTGATGAGTATTATGTTTATGTCGTTCTGGCTCAATGTCTCGAAAAGACGGCTCGAGAAACCGGGGATGCCGACCATTCCGCTGCCCTCGAGCGAGAGAAGCGCGATGTTGTCGGAATTGGATATGCCTATGAGTTTATCCTTGCTTCTAGGAGGATTCTTTTCGATCAGAGTACCGAATGCGTCGGGAAGGAAGGTGTCCTTTATGTATATAGGAATACCTTCCGCCACTACCGGTTGGATAGTAGGAGGATATATCACCTTTGCTCCGAAGTGCGACAGTTCAAGCGCTGCCTTATAGGAGATGTTGCTGATTGTTCTTGCTGTAGGGACCACCTTCGGGTTGGATGTCATCATTCCCGGAACGTCAGTCCAGATCTCGAGGATACGCGCCTTGCAGCCTACTGCATAAAGGGAGGCGGTATAGTCTGAACCGCCCCTGCCGAGGGTTGTGGTACGTCCTTCCTTGTCCGATGCTATGAAACCGGGAGCGACGAACAACTGGGTGATTGGATTTTTCTCGACCATTTCGTTTACCTTGAAATAGGTCTTCTGCACATCCACAACGTTCTTTCCGTTCTTAGGGACTGTCCTGATGATGTCTCTCGAGTCTATCCATTTTGTGGCGATTCCTATTGATGCGAGTTTTGTCGCAAGAATCTTTGTCGACCACATCTCTCCGAAACTCTGGATGGCATCGAGACTTGCAGGCGAGAGTTCTCCCAAAAGACATACTCCCTGAGCAATTCCACGTAGAGAATCGAAGAGTGAATCACAGACTTCAAGAGACTCTTCATGCTTCTCCAGAGGGAGCAGATTCCTGATTATTTCGTGGTGCTTCTGCTGGAGTTCGTCAATAAGCGTCTTATAACTCTCGTCGCGTTCAGATGCGCGTATACCTATCCTGATAAGTGTGTCCGTACACCCGCTGATGGCAGACGAGATCAGTATGGTTCTGTCGCGTTCAACCGCTTTGGATACGATATCCACGACTTTAGACATGTTTTCTGCATTTGCGACTGAAGTGCCGCCGAATTTCATTACCTGCATATAGTGTTCGTTTTATTGTTCAATATCCCAGGACCTTCCGTTTCTTCCGGAGGTGAAAAAGAACTGCAAATATCATATATTATGTGCAGTTGTGCAACAATTCCGCATAATTTGGAAAAATATTCTATTTGTCTTAGCAAATTGCCTTTGTAAAGAAAAATATTCTGCAGTAACATCGTTGCTGCAGAATATTTATATGGCAAGATGTTCTATTTCTAGATGAATATGAATTTCAGTATGAACAATACGGCAAGAATATACATCGCAGGAGTAATCTTCTTGAATTTGCCGCATATCGCGTTCATCAGTACGTAGGTGATCATTCCGAGAAGGATTCCGTTGGAGATGGAATATGTGAGAGGCATCATCACCACGCATATGAATGCAGGAAGGGACTCGGAGAAATCATCGAACGGAATGTTCCTGATAGGCTCGAGCATCAGAAGGCCCACAAGCACAAGTGCCGGTGCGGTCGCCGCTGCCGGAATCGAAAGGAAGAGCGGCGAGAAAAGGAGTGCAACCGCAAAGCAGCATCCCACGACGAAGGCTGTCAGACCGGAGCGTCCTCCCTGAGCCACGCCGGCCGCACTTTCCACATATGTCGTTGTGGTGGATGTTCCCAGCATTGAACCTGCTGTAGTCGCTATCGCATCAGCCATGAAGGCCTGCTTGATTCGGTGGATGCTTCCGTCCTTTTCCACGAGACCGGCCTTGCTGCAGACGCCTACAAGGGTTCCTACAGTGTCGAACATGTCTATGAAAAGGAATGTGAACACCACCACGAGCATGTCAAGGCTCAATATTTTTTCCCATTCGAACTGGCAGAATATAGGTGCTACGGATTCCGGAGTCGAGATCACACCCCTGAATTCTGTAACTCCGAGAGGAATACCTATCACCATGGTAACAAGGATGCCGATAAGGATCGCGCCAGGAATGTTCTTGGCATGTAGGAATCCTGTGATTATGATACCGATAAGTGCCAGGAGAGCGGAACCGGATGTGATATCGCCCAGTGCCACAAGAGTTGCCGGGTCCTGGACGATTATTCCTGCGCTTTCAAGTCCGATGAATGCGATGAAAAGTCCGATACCGGCTCCGATGGCATGTCTCAGACTCTTCGGTATGGCATTGACTATGGCTTCACGGACATTGGTCAATGTCAGTATGATGAATATTATACCCTCGATGAGGACCGCAGTCAGTGCGAACTGCCAGGTGTATCCCATTCCCATGCAGACACTGTATACGAAGAATGCGTTCAGACCCATTCCCGGAGCAAGTCCGAAAGGAAGTTTTCCGTGGAATGCCATGGCAAGGCAACCTATGATCGCGGCGAGAGCGGTGGATGTGAATACTGCTCCACCCGGCATGCCATCAAGTTGTCCGAACATGGAAGGATTGACCGCAAGGATATAGGACATGGTAAGGAATGTGGTGATTCCTGCAATGATCTCGGTGCGTACCGATGTTGTGGTCGGATCGAAACCGAATAGTTTCTTAAGCATGTCGTATTGTTTTATCTGTTATCAGAAAGTCCATTTTGCCGCAATTGTCGGCATCGCTCCGAATCCTTTGCCGATGAAGTTTGCAGAGAGTTCCACCTCTGTTCCCACGCTCAGGTTGACCTTTTCCCAGCCTTTTATGTTCTTGAGGTTCACCCAAAGTTGCGGCTCTGCGATGAATATGAATTCGGTGTTCTGCCATGGACGCATCTCTCTCCAGAAATCGAAGAATCCGTTGAAGGAAATCCAATGGTTGAAAAAGTCGAGATTCCACACACCGGTTATCTGGAAATTGTGCACCTGCGCCCTGCCTGAAAGGTCCACGGTGCCCGGGATTGCCTTGTACATGGCAGATAGAGACCATGTCTTGCTCCAGTCCTTTGAATGTCCGGAATACGTCAGACCTCCCAATATGGCGTTGTTGTATGAACCGTTGTTGATGTCAAGACCTCCGTTATATTCGACATGAGCGGAAAGCCAGCCGACCTTGCTCTCCTGCCAGAAACAGAGTTCCCTTGATATTTCGAAATATGCACCTGCCACCTTCGGGCTGTAGTCCATGTCCACGAAGAAATATGTGCTTCCGCCTCCGTCGGGCTTGAACATTTCTACAGTAGAGGTGCAGACATTGCGTCCGAAGTCATAATGGAGTTGGATGTTCTGACCTTGTGCGCAGATGCATGGGAAAATTGCAAGGGTCAGTGCAGTCAGATATTTTGCGATTTTTCTTGACATGGTATTGATAGGTTAGGATTGTTGCTTCAGGTTGTCCGTGCTATGGCATCAGCGGCTTTATTATTTCTGTAAGTTGGTCATTCTCAAGGAGAAATCCGTCGTGTCCGAACTCCGAGGTTATCTCATGATATCTCGCTCCCGGAATACATGATGCTATGTGCTTCTGCTCCTCGACAGGGAAGAGGCGGTCGCTGTCAATGCCTATCATCACGCAGTCTGATTTGATGGTTCCCAAAGCGGCTTCCACTCCTCCTCGACCTCTGCCGATGTTGTTGCTGTCCGCTGATGCGCAAAGATAATAATATGAATATGCATCGAAACGGTCTGCAAGTTTCTGACCCTGGTATCTCTGGTATGAACCCGCCTTTGATGCAAAAAGGAAGTTCTCGTCAGGTTCAGACTGCTTCAGATTATAGCCCTGATAACTCCTGTATGAAATCAAGGCGATGCTTCTTGCGCATTTCAGCCCCGCTTCTCCTCCGCTCAGGCTCGCACATTCGCGGAAGGTGGGGTCAGCCTCAAGTGCCATCCTCATGGATTCGTTATATGCGGTGAGCCATGCCGTACATTTGACAGCACATGCGATGCCGATGATTCTATTTATCACATCCGGTTCCATGACAGCCCATTCGAGCGACTGGAAACCTCCGATAGAACCACCAATCATCAAGTCTATCTTGTTGATACCCAGATGTTTGCGGACAAGATCGTTTGCCCTTACTATATCTCTCACGGTAATGAGAGGAAAGTCAAAATAATATGGTTTTGCAGTGTTCGGGTTGATTGTGGACGGACCGGAAGATCCGTAGGGCGAACCGAGCATATTGGCACATACGACGAAATATTTTTCAGTGTCGAACAGTTTGCCGGGACCGACAAGTTGAGGCCACCATTCTTCCGGGTCGGAATTGGCTGTAAGTGCATGACATATCCATATCACCTTGCGGCTGTCTCCTTCCTGCCAGGGGCGCTCCGATGTGTGATAGGCCACCTGCAGACCTTCGATGCTTCCGCCGGCCTCGAACTCAAAAATCTCGTCGTGTATGTACTTATGCTTTATCATCTTATGCTTCTTTCAAGAACCCGCAAATATAACGATTTTCCTGTATTATCTGCAAATTTCGTATGGGAGTTTGCCCCATCTGTCAGTGGTCTGACGGGGCTTTGGGGCAGTGGACATGAATGTCCCGATGGGCAGGAGATGCATCCAATGCTGTTCCGTCGCTTCTGAAAATGACGTCTTTTATCACAGCATCCTATGTTTGCAATACCTGAAATTATTCTATTTTTGCATATGTTTAATATATATATCGTATGGAAACATTGGACAAGACCGACAGACTCATATTGCATGAACTGCAGAAAGACGCGAAACTTACCACAAAGGAACTCGCCTCAAAGGTGAATCTGTCCCAGTCTCCTACATTCGAGCGGCAGAGGCGTCTGGAGAGGGACGGGTATATCAGAAAATATGTGGCCGTGGTCGATCCGGTCAAGGTTGGAAACGGCATCATGGTCCTGTGCAATGTGCGCCTGAAGCATCACAGCAAGGAATTCAGCCGCCAGTTCACATCCGTGATAGCGGAGTTGGATGAAGTGGTGGAGTGCTTCAACACGTCGGGCGAATATGACTATCAACTCAAGATATATGCCCGTGACATGCGTCATTATCAGGAATTTGTCCTGGGCACTCTCGGAGATCTGGACTGCATAGGTTCTCTTCACAGCATCTTCGTGATAGGAGAGGTGAAGAACTCGCTTTGCGTGCCTATCGGATGATGAAGGGGGCCGATATCATAAGTACGGCAAGAAGAATGGCAAGCAGGACAGGGACTGCCCTCCAGATCTTTTTTCTGGTAGGACTTTGAGAGCCTACAGTCAGTGCTCCGGACGGACAGGCTGCCACGCATTCGCAGCACAGGGTGCAGTCTACATGGTTCACTTTGCCGTTGTGGAACTCCCTCAGTTCAATATGGTAAGGGCAACTCCTGACGCATGCGCCGCAGTTGTTGCATGGAATTTCATTCTTCGTTATATGGAATATCTGCAACTTCGGCCTGGCGTGGAAGATTTCAAGAAGATAGCCCATGATGCAGAATGCTCCCGGAAGATAGAACCATGGAATATCCGCTCCCAGCAGCACAGCAATAAAATATGCTCCGGAAAGTCCGGCAATCCACAGCCAGAACCTGAATGAATTGGAAATGGCTCCAAGAGGACAGATATATCTGCACCAGAACATGTCTATGGCGATGCATCCGATGACAAGCAGAATCGCTGATGCAACCGATATCCAGAGAACGGGTTCTTCCGGTAATCCTGTGACTGCCGCATGGCTTATGCCGGCGTCCCCGCAGAAAAGTCCGCTGACCTGTACCGTCATGTAGTATATCCAGAATAAAAGTGCATATTTCATGATGCGCAGGGCCTTGTCTGCCGCAGAACCGTTACGTACCTTTATGCTCTTCATCCTTATTCTTGTGCGGAACTTTACCAGCAGATCCTGAACGGTACCGAGAGGGCACAGATATCCGCAGAAGAGTCTGCTCAACAGAAGGACCGCCACCAGAATGGCAGGACCGGCAATCGCCTGCAGCCACTTCCCTGTACTGCAGGAGAAGTCGGGAAAGACGGTGCTTACGGGAGGAATCAGACCGGTCATGAACGCGACCAATGCAGCGAGGACTCCCCACTGCATCAGATATTTAGGCCAGTTTTTCAGAATGGTGGACCGCTTTGCCATATTTCCGCGTTCTAAGGGTGGTCTATTGCTCTGCGATCACCTTTCCGTGATCCTTTGCTGTGCATTCCTTCCATTTTTCCGTGTAGCCCGGCTGGGTGATCTTGCCCGGAATGCAGTCGGTATGACCGTTTGTCACGAAACTTCCGTCCTCGTTCTGTGCCTTGACGTTTCCGTCTATAAATTTCACGAGAAGCAGTTGCTCGAGTGCAACCCATCTGTCAAATATCTTCCGGGCATTGTCGACTGAGAAGGCTGTCAGGTATTCGCGTACGGCAGAATATCTGTCTGCACTCTTGCGTCTGTCGTTGCGGCACAGGTTTCTGAGCGGTTTCGATGATGCCTCGTTATATATGGCAAGGGCTTCCTGGTCTGCCTTTGCAGTCTCCTCCATCATGAGTTTTTCCCAGGCATCTATTTCTGCATCAACGGTAGGGAACATGATGTTGTATGCCTTGTAGCAGGCATTTGCCACTCTGTTGGTCATCCAGAATGCTGATGTCGGAGAATATGTTATCATATTTCCGTTGCCGACGCGGAAGCATTCGGGAACCTGATAAGTGCTTGCATATATAGGAGTGAGATATGATGTCGCAGCGTCGTCGCATCCGAACCAGTTGATTCCTCCGATTTCGTCGGGGAAGTGGCTTCTCACCTGTCCTACGAACCAGAAACCGGTCTGCTGTGTCGCTATGGCTCTTTCGTTGATATATTTCTTTCCGTCATGCTCGAATCCCATAGGTCTCCAGCGGTATGGAAGTGCGTTTCCGCCTGCTCCTATGTCGGTGGTCATGTCCATTGGGGTTCCTTCGTAGTGGTCACGCATCACATCGGCAACGTCCTTGACTGTCAGTTTTCTTGAAGGCTTTACAAAAAGCGGGAATCTTTTGCTCTTGTCGTACCCCATCGCGTAGTCTATATAGTCATATGCGTCCTTTGTTACCTCATTCCCGTTTTCGTCCTCGAAAGTGAACTTTCCGTCGCAGAGGATGTTGAATGCGGACCATGCACGTGCTTCGCAAGCCCTCATTCCGCTGAAATCGAGCGGTGCATAGGCGTCACAGAAACTGAAATCCTTGTCTTCACCGCTGAAATATCCCTTTTCGCGCGCAAATGTTATGACATCCGGAGCATAAAGACAGTTTTCCGGATCGTTCAGAGGGAAGGTGCTTATGCGGGCCTGGTTTGCATGAGAGCATATATATCCGTCAGGAACTCTGCGCGCCACCCATACGATACCCTTGTTGTCCGGTCCCTTGCCGATGAGGTCCATGACCCAGACTTCGTTCTTGTCGGCGATGGAGAATGATTCGCCGCTTGAATAATATCCGTATGTGTTTGCGAGGTCGACGATGACATCAATGGCTTCGCGTGCGCTCTTCGCTCTTTCCAGTGCTATGTAGATGAGCGAACCATAGTCCATGATGCCCTTGGGGTCTTCAAGTTCGGGACGTCCGCCGTAGGTGGTCTCGGCGATGAGGACCTGATACTCGTTCATGTTGCCTACTCTCTGGTATGTTCGTCCTACCTGAGGGATTTCTCCGAGGTATTTGCCTGTGTCCCACTCGTTTACAGGTCGCATTTCGCCCGGATTCCATACTGTGGCAGGAGCAAAATACAGTTCTCCGTAAAGTTGGTGCGAGTCTGCTGCATATGATACCATGATTGAACCGTCAATGCTTGCACCTTTGGTGACTATGACGTTTGTACATGCATGGCTTTCCATGCTGCCGGCAACAGCGAGTGCTGCTGAAATAACCAAGATGGCCGTTGCTCTCATTTTGTTCTTTTGTTATAATTAATTAATTTTGTCCGTTTTTGTAGCCTTATCCCCGATTGTGGAAGGCGTCGCAAAGTTAATAAAAATTACGTAGTTATGAAATTGGTTCATTTGGCCGCGGCTGTTCTGCTTCTGATCTCGTTTTCAGTGCAGGCCGGTGCTCAGGAGCAGGATATGCAGAAAACCCTCATAGAGCGGGCAGAAGAGGAGGCAGACAGACTCCAGAGAGTACTCGAACTTGAGGATTGGCAGGTATTTTATGTCGACTCCACTCTGAAACATGATTATCCGGCAATGATGGCGGAATATGAGAAACTGCAGGCCTCGAAGGTCTCCAACTCGTCTCTGTATATCGCGGTCCAGGACAAATGGATGGACAGGATAGATGCGACGTACAGGAAGATATTCAATGACCAGCAGTGGGCCATGTATCTGAAAAGTGGTGCGGCAAGGGCACAGAAGGCTCGCGAAAAGCGTAAGGCCAAGGCTTCGGTTGTATTGGAAAACCAGTAGGTAATCATTTAGATATGGATTTTTTAGAAGTAATTGAAAAAAGGAAATCAGTAAGAAGATATTCCGACAGACCTGTCGAAAGGGAGGTGCTGGATGCCGTTGTGGATGTGGCTCAGACCGCTCCGTCATCACGAAATTCCAAGAGTTCCGCTTTCATGATAATCGAGGACAAGGACACCCTCGAGGCTCTCGCGCAGATGAGGGACTACGGTGCGTCTCCTCTCAAGCATGCGCAGGCCGGCATCGTCATCATGGGTGATGAGTCCAAGACTGACCTGTGGGTGGATAACTGTGCGATATCTGCAACCTTCGTTCAACTTGCGCTGACCGCGATGGACCTCGCAAGTTGCTGGATACATATCAACGGACGTCCTTGCCTGAAGGATGAGCCGCAAGGTGCCAGAGCAGAGGATTATGTTTCGGATCTTCTTGGAATCAAGGATGGCCTTCGTCCCTATTGCGTCATCGCTATCGGATATCCGGAAGAGGAAATTCCTGAAAAATAATTACCTTTGCACCCCTGTCCATGAAAATGCCTGTTTTCGTGGACAAAAAGACGAAAAATGTTATTGTATCCATGAAAATGCCTGTTTTCATGGACAAAAAGATAGAATATAGGTATGAAAGAAAGGATTGAGGCCTTGATGGCTGAAATTGAAGCACTGTCCTGCAGGTCAGAACAGGAAATAGAAGAGGCGCGCGTCCGCCTTCTCGGTAAGAAAGGCTCTGTTACTGCTCTTTTTGAGGAGTTCAGGACAGTTGCACCGGAACTCAAAAGGGAATATGGACAGAAACTCAATGTCCTCAAGAATGCTGCGGCAGCAAGGATCGAGGCTTTGAAGGAAGCGGCTGCCGAGTCGCCTGCGACCGGAGCGGTTTCGTTTGACTACACCATGCCCGGCGATCCGGTCAGTCTCGGTTCGCGCCATCCTGTGTCGATTGCCCGTGAGGAGATTGTGAACATCTTCCGCAAGTTCGGATATGATGTCGCCGAAGGACCTGAAGTGGAGGATGACTGGCATGTGTTCGAGGCTCTCAACTTCCCGCCGGAGCATCCGGCCCGTGAGATGCAGGATACATTCTTCATCAGCGACAGCGACAATCCTGTACTTCTCAGAACTCATACGTCATCAGTACAGGTACGTGCGATGGAGAAGATGCCACTTCCGATACGTATCGTGTGTCCTGGTCGCGTATTCCGCAATGAGGCTATTTCAGCACGTGCGCACTGTATCTTCCATCAGGTGGAAGGACTCTACATTGACGAGAATGTGACTTTTGCAGATATGAAGCAGGCGATTCTCCTGTTTGCGCGAGAGATGTTCGGTGCTCAGACCCAGATCCGTATGCGTCCGTCATACTTCCCGTTCACAGAACCGTCTGCAGAGATTGATGTAAGTTGCAACATCTGCGGTGGAAAGGGATGTAACATATGCAAGGGCACAGGCTGGCTCGAGATCATGGGCTGCGGAATGGTTGACCCTAATGTCCTTGAGGCATCCGGTATCGACAGCCGGAAATACAGTGGATTCGCATTTGGAATGGGTGTGGAAAGAATCGCGATGCTCAAGTGGCAGGTGCGTGACCTTCGTAACTACTTCGAGAACGACCTCCGCTTCCTCAAAGAATTCGAGACTTCTCTGTAATCGGAAAACAAGCATAGAAAACGGAACGACGGTCTGTCGTCAGCGGTCCTTCCCACTATCGTGGGCCCCTTCCCTTTTCGGGAGCCAATGCCGCTTTACGACAGACCGTCGTTCCGTCTTTTTTGTAGCAGAGTCTATCTGATGAAATTCGTCATCACTGGCTTTTCTTTCACCGGATCAGGTATGCCTGCTGCACGTCCTGCCTCGATGCATCGCAGGAGCCATGCCATATTGCGTCCCAGTTCACGCATCACCTGCATTCCCTCTTCATCCTGACGTACCTGATCAGGTGTGCTGCCATGAACCATATTCCAGTATTTCGATGATACTACCGGCATGGAGGAAATGGTGAAGTATTTGTTTATCTGGTCGAATGCAGCGGTTGTGCCGCCTCTGCGGGCGCTTACGATACCTGCGGCCGGCTTATAGCGGAATATCTTGCCCTTTCCGTAGAATGCCCGGTCCATGAACGAAGTGAGTGCTCCTGAAAGTGCTGCGTAATGTACCGGACTTCCGAAAATGAAGCCGTCTGCCTTTTCTGCCTTGTCGAGAAATTCGTTGACAGGGTCGTTCATGAAGCATCTGAGCGATGCCGGCTCACCGTTCGGCCCTCTCCTGATACATTGGGCGCATCCCAGACATCCTGAGATAGGCTTTACTCCCAGCCAGATGATTTCCGTTTCGATTCCGGAGTTGATGAGTTCCTTCTCGACCTCTCTGAGAGCGGTATATGTGCATCCCTCCTTGTGCGGGCTGCCGTTGATCAATAATACTTTCATAGTGTTGGTGTTTATGCTAGTTTCAATGTCAGGTCAATGAAATCCTCGACGCTCAGACGCTCAGGGCGGAGTTCGAAAACCGGTTGTGCCGTGAATTCTGCCAATTGCTCTTCCGACCATCCTTCACGGTCTGCCTTTGCGCGGATCAGCGGCTTCAGGGAGTTTCGTAGGGTCTTGCGCCTCTGGTTGAATCCGGTCTTCACGACAGTCTTGAACAGGGTCTCGTCACATCCCAGGTCTGTCCTGGAGTTCCGCACAAGGCGTATTACTGCCGACTTTACCTTTGGAGGGGGATTGAATGCTCCTTCTCCCACGGTAAACAGATATTCTATATCATACCATGCCTGAAGCAGCACGGACAATATTCCATAGGTCTTTGTCCCGGGCTTTTCAGCAATTCTTTCGGCAACCTCCTTCTGAATCATGCAGACAACCTGCGGTACCTGCTCCTTATAGTCCAGGATCTTGAAGAATATCTGTGACGATATGTTATACGGAAAGTTTCCTATGACAGCAAATTCTCCGCTGAAGAACTTCTCCAACTTCAATTTCAGGAAATCCGCTTCCATAAGGCGTCCCTGAACCTGAGGGAAATGCACCAGAAGGTAGTTTACGGATTCCGTATCGATTTCCACCATCCTCAGGTCCACTTCCGGTCTTTGAAGAAGGTATTGTGTCAGTACGCCCATTCCCGGACCAATTTCCAGTGCCGGCAAGGTTTCCCCTTCGGGCACGGTCAATGCGTCAGCGATCCTCTGCGCGATGGACAGGTCTGTCAGAAAATGTTGGCCGAGGGCCTTTTTTGCTCTTACTTCCATTCTTTATATATGAGCGAAAAGTTTGTATTATCTGTTTCGGCGGTTTGCACGGCGGCTCTTCTTCTGGGCAAACAGCCACTCCATGAAGTCAGGCGTGTTGAACGCCGGGTTCCAACTTCCGTGTCCGCATCCTGCGAATTCGAAATATTCCACATCTGCTCCTGCCTCCCTCAATTCACGGTAAGCCCTGCGTGAACATTCTACGGGAACGGTAGGGTCGGCGTCGCCATGGAATATCCTGAACTTCACATCCTTTGCTGCTCCTATTCTTCCCGGCATCACCGCTCCGCATATAGGAATGGCGGCGGCAAACACTTCCGGAAAGCGGCATACCATATCATATGTGGCCATTCCTCCCATCGACAGACCCATGATATATACCCTGGAAGCATCAACCGTCTGCATTTCCCTGTATTGGTCGATCATTTCCTTAAGGGCGCGGAACACCTTGGTCATATTCTCCACTGGTGTCATGTTTACAAATGACGATGGAATATTGTCATATGCCCAGAATGTAGTCTCGGGGCATTGTGGGAAAATCACATATGCCGGATATTTTTCCTGATTGGATGGATTGAGGAATATCTGGCCTCCATGGATGAGTTGCTTTTCGTTGTCGCTTCCGCGTTCGCCAAGTCCGTGCAGGAAGATGACCAGGGGGTATTTCTTCTTTGCCTCCATCTTTATCGGCTCGAGCAGACGGTAGTTCAGGCTCTGGCCTTCTGAGGATACGAATGTCTCGTAGGAGTATGAACTTTGTGCCGATGCCGCAAGCAGTCCCGCAAGCGACACGACGATAAGTAAAAGAGTCTTTTTCATATGCATCTGTTAAATCACACAAATATATGAATTTTCCGTCAATTGGCGGTGCCTATCCATATAAATGCCATTCCGAGCAATATCAGGACAAGGTCGAGTGCCTTGGCGCGCAGATTCCTTTCCTTGAATATGACGGCACCGCAGACGAAGGATATGATCACGGAACTGCGCCTGACGAGTGATACCACGGATATCATCGAGTCCGGGTCGTTCAGCGAGGTGAAATATGCAAAATCCCCTATACATATGAATATGGATATGAGAGGAATTGCCCAACTCCAATGGAACGGTGTCCCTTGCTTTCTCTTGGGATACCACAGCAGTCCGCAGACCGCAAGCATGATGAGCATCTGGTAGAAATTGAACCAACTCTGCACGAACATCGGGTTGAGACTCTTCATTATATATTTGTCGTACAGTCCGCTCACCGCACCCATGACGGTCGCTCCGGCCACACACCATATCCACCTGTTGCTTTTGAAGTCTATGTTCTCCTTCTTGCCTGCCCGGCTCATCAGGTATGTCGAAAGGATTGCCAGGAGCACGCCGGTCCATTGGTATGCGTTGAGGTGTTCTCCGAATATGAGCATCGCTCCCAGCAGGACAAGAACGGGGCGCGTCGCGTTGATGGGGCCTACAAGGGTAAGGGGCAGATGCTTCAGTCCGAAATATCCCATGATCCATGATGACAGCACGATCAGGGCCTTCAGGACGACCAGCAGGTGTGAATGGACTCTTCCGTCGCATGATGCGGAATATGGCGCCGTATCGAAAGGTGTTCCGGCGAACCATTCCGTTCCCAGGATATAGTCGAGGAGAAAGGGTGAAAAGATGATTGTCGAGAATATCGTGTTGAGCAGCAGTACCGGAAGGACGGCGTTGTTCTTCAGGGATGCTTTTTTCGAGGTGTCGTAGAATCCAAGGAATGTCGCGGAAACGAATGCGAGAATAAGCCACATATGCCATATGATTTGTGGTGCAAAGATAGCACCTTGAAGCCAATGTCCAAAATGAGTGAAAGAAAATTTTATCACCTTTCGTAACTACGTGAAAACGCGTGATTTAGCATGTCAAAAATGCGGTCGAAAATGTGTGAAATTTTTATAAAAAGTGTTTGCAATTCAAAAAAAATTACTACCTTTGCATCCCATTAATTGAGGACATCTCAGCCCAACCAGTTGATACTCAATTAGTTATGGGAATTACGGAAAATTTCATTAAAGTAATAAAGCAATGTTACAACCAAAGAAAACAAAATTCAGAAGGCAGCAGAAAGGCCGCATGAAAGGTCTCTCACAGAGAGGAAACCAACTTGCATTTGGCTCTTTCGGCATCAAGACCCTTGAGAACTGCTGGCTTACAGGCCGCCAGATCGAGGCTGCGCGTCAGGCTGTATCACGTTATATGAAGCGTGAAGGTAAGATCTGGATCAGAATCTTCCCTGACAAGCCTTATACTAAGAAGCCGGCCGAGGTTCGTATGGGTAAAGGTAAGGGTAATCCGGAGGGATTCGTATGCCCTGTTACTCCAGGTCGTATCCTCATTGAGGCAGAGGGTGTTTCACTCGAGATCGCAAGAGAGGCGCTTCGTCTTGGCGCACAGAAACTTCCTGTGACTACGAAGTTCGTGGTACGTAGAGATTATGTAGAATAATTTAATGGAGAAAGAAAATGAAAGCATCAGAAATTCGTGAAATGTCGGTCGCTGACATCCGTGAGCGCATCGAGATCGAGAAGGCTAATCTCGACACAATGAAGATTAACCACACTATCTCTCCATTAGAGGATACTTCAAAGATTGCAAAGGCAAGAAGAGGCATCGCCCGCATGATGACAATCCTCGCCGAGAAAGAGTCACAGAATTAAAAAATTGAATTCTCATGGAAAGAAATCTTCGTAAAGAAAGAATAGGTGTTGTGGTCAGCAACAAGATGGACAAGTCTATCGTAGTTGCCGTTGAAAGAAAAGAGAAACACCCTATGTACGGCAAGTTCGTAAAGAAGACCACAAAGTTCGTCGCTCACGATGAGAAGAACGAGTGCAGCATAGGCGACACAGTGCGCATCATGGAGACTCGTCCGCTCAGCAAGACAAAGAACTGGAGATTAGTAGAAATCGTAGAAAAAGTTAAGTAACAATGATACAGCAGGAATCACGTTTACAGGTGGCAGACAA
>SUYY01000035.1 GCA_015060205.1 Bacteroidales bacterium | reverse complement strand
TGCAAAGTGGTGCAATGATTTGCAAAAGGGGTTTTGCAAATTCTGTTGTATATCAGTAATTTAGGAAAAATTTGATTTGAATGGGGTTGCAGATTTGGGGTTAAAAGTGGTGCGACTATCTCCACACAAGAGTTCAGTTTTCACTGGACTCTTTTTTTATTTCATTTATTGGTATAACGATGCATTTTTACGATTCTTCTTATTATTTTTGTGAGTATAATGGATAATATGCTCATAAATTATATGAAAAGACTGGTTTACTTTACGATATGTGCGGCAATCACTTTGATTGCCGGCTGTGAGAGATACGATGACTCCAAGGTGTGGGAGGAAATCGACTCTGTCAAATCACGTGTTTCCGCTCTGGAAACAGTAACCGATGCGTATAAGAACAACCTGTTCATCAGTTCGGTACAGACGCTGACCGATGGCTATCTCATCACCTTCTCAGACGGTTCTCAGGCTGCTATAGTCAACGGCAAGGACGGAGAGAACGGCAAGGACGGTAAAGACGGTAAGGACGGTGATACATATATTGCGGGCATCGAGATAGGAGATGAAGAGGTGAAGTTTGAACTTTCTTCAGGAGACAGATTTTCCATTCCTCATTACTCAGCCCTCTCCGTCACATTTGATATGGAGGACTTTGCTGCGATACTGCCGGAATCTACCCGTGAGATAGGTTATACGATCGAAAGCAATCTGGTAGACGATATAAAGGTGGAGGTCATTCCTTCAGCCGACCTGAAGGCAATGGTCAGGAGCAGCGAGGAGAGTTCCTTGACAGGCAAGATCGTAGTCAGGACCGGAGCATCCGTCGACGATTACAGCAGGATTGTGGTCCTGGTGTCTAACGGTCAGAAGGTCATCATGCGCTCTCTTAACTTCGACGAGGGCGTGCTGAGCGGAGTGGAAGATGCCTATGTCGCAGAGTGGGAGTCCTGCTCAGTGCAGGTAGCGCTGCGTACCAATCTCGACTACACGGTTGAGATTCCCGCAGATGCCCAGGAGTGGTTGAGCATGGTAAGTACCCGAGCGACGATGCGCAGTGATACCCTGACCTTCTCTCTGACCGAGAATCCTCACGAGTCACCTCGGTCTGCATCGGTGAAACTGATCGGTGAGGATGGCGATCTTCTTCAGAGTTTTACAGTCATGCAGAAGTTGCAGCCTTCGGACGAGAATATTGTCTTTGCCGATGAGATAGTCAAGAAAGTATGCGTCGAGCGCTACGACACTGATGGCGATGGTGAACTCTCCTACAAGGAGGCGTCTGAGGTGACCTCTATTGCAAGAAGATTCTTTAACGCCCCTGGTGATCAAGACTATAGGAATGACGTCAAGTCATTTGATGAACTCCGTCATTTCATAAATGTGACCGAAATAGATGAACTTGCTTTCAACAATTGCCGGAACCTGACTTCCGTTATTCTTCCTGAAAGTTTGGCAAGTATCGGTGTTAATGCATTTGCGCAGTGTACCAGTCTGTCAGGTATTACGATTCCGGAAAGTGTCACCAGGATAGATCAGTGTGCATTTCAGCATTGCTCAAGCCTTACGGAGATAATACTGCCGGAAGGCATTACTGAGATTGCGGCTGCTACTTTTGCTCACTGCAGGAACCTGTTGCATATTGTTATTCCTGAAAGTGTTACGAAGTTAGGCTCTACCGCAATGAATCAGTGTGTAAGTCTTAAAAGCATCGTTCTACCTGAAAACATTACGGAGATAGGTGACCACGCATTCCTTAACTGTTATGACCTGACAAGTGTTACTTTGCCCAAGAATCTCACTACGATTGGAAAAGGTGCATTCTACACTTGTAGAAGCCTGTCAGGTATCAGAATACCTGATAGCGTCACTTCTATTGGTCCTGAGGCCTTCGGAAATTGTGAGAGTCTGAGAACCATTACAATTCCAGAGGGTGTCAACGAGATTGCAGATAGAGTATTCGGAGGCTGCACAGGTCTGACAAGTATCACAATACCGGACGGTGTCACCAGGATAGGAGAAAAGGTATTCTATGTATGTCCACTCTTGTCGACATTCATTGGCAAGTTTTCCTCTGCTGATGGCCGTTGCCTGATTGACGACGGACATTTAATCGCATTCGCTCCTGCCGGTCTGACTGAGTATGCGATTCCGAATGAGGTTACTTCAATTGGAGCCAGTGTATTTGAAGGTTGTTCCGCCCTTGAAAGTGTCACTATCCCTGAGGGGGTTGTGGAAATCGGTGACCGGTGCTTCTATTATTGCGAGGCTATGACGAGTTGTACTTTGCCAAAGAGTCTTACAACTATTGGAGAAAGAGCCTTCAGGTATTGTAAAAATCTGGTGGAATTGACTGTGTCAGAAGGTGTTACGAAAGTCGAGAATGATGCGTTTAATGACTGTTGGAATCTTAAATGTGTCCATATTGCAGATTATGATGCCTGGAATGCCATCAGTTTCGACAGTTATGCCTCAAACCCTCTCTGCATCCCCGGAGCAAGACTTTATCTCAATGGCGTAGATATCACAGATACCGTTTCCCTGAAGTACGGATTTTTGGGAGACTGGTACACAACCGGAGGGACCTGGCAACTTTCTACCGAAGGCGTTACTTCCGTTACGACTGAAAAGAGCAAGTTCGAGGTTATCCGTTATGATGAAAGTAACAAGGTATTCATGGCTGGAGGACTGACAGACCGTGACTTTATTTATGCAAATATCGGGTATGATGCCGAAACTGATACTTTTTCATTGAAGGAAGAATTGATAGGACAGACCAATAGATATATCTATCAGATGTTGGGAACTTACGATGCTGAAAAAGTCTTCGTTCCTTACGAGGGAAAGGTGTCCGGCACTTACGACCGTGCGACAGAATCCTTGAAATGGAATGTTCCGGAAAATGTCGAAGGGCAACTCTATTTTGCAATAGTTTATGTCAATTCAGAAAATGAGTATGATGAGCCGCTGAGCAACTTCTGGAAAATCGAGGATTTCGGATTTTCACGGTCATTATAGTCTGCTTTAATCTTCTTTTTTGTAAATTTGCCGGTTATGATGGATATTATGCTTTTCATAGAGATGCTCAATATCGATTCCACTTCCGGAAGGGAGCGGGCTTTTGCTGATTTTCTGGCAGACAGGTTGCTCACCGGAAGAAACCGTCTGGAGCATTTTGATGTCGAGTCTATGAAAGCGGATGTTCCTCAGGGATGTGACATGCCTCAGAACCTCCTTTTCTCTTGGGGTACGCCTAAAGTCATTTTCTGTACTCATCTCGATACTGTTCCTCCGTATATTCCGCCGGTCATGACAGATGAGGCAGTTACGGGTCGTGGCACCTGTGATGCAAAAGGTCAGATATTCGCGATGTGGGAGGCCTGCAAAGCATTGGAACACAAGGGGTACAGTGATTTCGGGCTTCTGCTTCTCGCCGGTGAAGAGACGGGATCCTACGGTGCCAAGGCCTTCGATTCCATCATGTCGAGCACTTCATCTGTCATGTCGAGCACTCCATCTGTCATGTCGAGCACTCCATCTGTCATGTCGAGCGAAGTCGAGACATCTGACCTCTGGGTCATCGTCGGAGAACCTACCGACAACTGCATGGCAACGGCGGCAAAGGGGACGAAATCATTTGAAGTGACATTCACCGGCAAGGCATTCCATTCAGGATATCCGGAATATGGACAGAGTGCCGTGGAGATGTTCAACGACTTCGTGAATGCACTCAGAAGTATCCGTTTCCCTTACGATGAGACTTTAGGTGAGACGACTTTCAATATAGGTAAACTCCATAGTGACAATCCTCAGAACATCCTTAGTCCGGAACTGACCTGCAGGGTATATTTCAGGACAACATTCGAGTCCGATGAGATTGTGAGCAATGTGATGAAGAATATGGCGGGTCCTCAGGCGAGGTTACGTTTCGGAAGACCGAGTGTGCAGGACGGTTCGGATATCGTCTCGAAGGATGTCGCTCCATGGCAGGCTGCGATGAGAGTGAAGGCATTCGGAGGGGACAGCCCCACCAGATACGAGACCTTTGACGGTTTTGAAGTGAAGCCGGTCTCGTTCGGAAGCGATGCACCGCAACTGACCAATATCACTCATAAGATTCTATGTGGACCCGGTTCGATTCTGGTCGCCCATCGCCCGGACGAACACATCCTCCTCAAGGATATCGAAACCGCCGTCAGCAACTACATAAGAATCTACGAAACCATAAACCTGAACATATAAAACAACATTAACAATATGATCGTAATGAAATTCGGCGGTACGTCCGTCGCAAACTTTGAGGCCATAACCAGAACCATCTTCATAATAGGCGGACGTCTTGACCAGAAGCCTGTAGTGGTGGTATCGGCACTCTCAAAAATTACAGACCTTCTTTACAGAATCTCCGATGCAGCATCTTCGAAGAACCTCCCCGAGACCAGAGAACTCCTCGGTCTCCTTCGAAAACGTCACATCGACCTCACAGAGGAACTCCTCGCCCAGAGCATGCTCAAGGACGAGGCCGTCGAGAAGGTAAACGAACTGTGTGATTCTCTGGAAGGCATCGCAATGGCGGTATGTTCTCTCGGAGAACTTTCCGACAGGAACAAGGCTGTGATCATATCCACAGGAGAATACCTCTCTTCAACCATCATTTCCTATGCAATGAATGCCAAAGGAATAAGGACAAAGTGGGTCGACGCCCGCAGCATGATGGTCACTTCCGATTCATATCTCAAGGGCGAACCTGTAATGGATGCCATAGCGGCAAAGGTTCCGGGAGTTATTTCCGCAGCATATGAAGGAATGGACGCAGTGATAACCCAGGGATTTGTAGGAGTCACATCAGAAGGCAGACCTACAGTTCTGGGACGCGGTGGCTCGGACTATTCAGCATCTCTTATCGGAATGGCAATCGATGCAGACAAGATAGAGATTTGGACAGATGTCGATGGTGTACGCACAGCAGATCCCCGTTATGTGCCTAACACCAAGAGCCTTGAGCAGATTTCATTCGAGGAGGCTGCTGAAATGGCACATTTCGGTGCAAAGGTGCTTCATCCTCTGACCATCGAACCTGCTGTCAGGAAGAACATTCCGATATATGTCCTCAATTCGATGAATCCTTCCGGCAAGGGAACGGCAATCCTCAGAAACGAACTTATCGAGGATGGCGTGAAGTCGGTTTCATTCAAGGAAAACATCAGGGTGATCAATATATTCTCCACAAAGATGATCAACACATCAGGCTTCCTTCGCCGTGTGTTCGAGATTTTCAGCGAGAGCAAGGTGTCAGTCGACCTCATCAGTACTTCCGAGGCTAATATTTCAGTTACGGTGGATGCTTCTCAGAATATCGATCCGGTGGTGGCGGAACTGTCTGAATTTGCAGATGTGATCGTGGATGACGACAAGTCTCAGGTGTCTGTGATCGGAAAGAACATCGTAAAACTGAACGGTATGCTCAAGAAGACATTCGCCCCTTTGAAGAAGTGCAATGTGTATATGATCTCTCAGGGAGCATCTTTCGTGAATATCAGTTTTGTCGTTGACAGAGAAGAACTTAACGAGGTCGTATGCGATCTGCATCACCATCTGTTCGAGCAGCCCGAAGAACTCCCCGAGTTCTAATCCACCCTACAGACGTCAAACAGAAAGATAACATTAACGATTTGAGCGAAGCGAAAGCAAGTCCTCCTCCCGAGGAGGAGGATTTAGGAGGAGGGTAACGTGGAAGTTTCATATTTCTTCACCGTCCTTCGCAAGACCTCAAGTCCCAACAAACCTCAAACAGAAAGATAACATTCATAATATGAAATTATATATAAGCGGATACGGAAAAATGGGCAGGATGATCGAGCAGATCATCCTCTCCCGCGGTCTGGAATATGCCGGCTGGAGCGAGTCCGTCACAGAAACCGACCCCTCCCTCGCAAAGGAATGTATCTGCATCGACTTTACCACCCCCGCTGCATTCAGATCCAACTACAGATTCCTCGCAGAGAACTTCGGCGCGGTAGTAGTGGGCACTACAGGATGGGCGGACATCAAGGATGAAGTCATTGCATATTTCGAAAAGTGCGGCACGCCTATGATATGGGCATCCAACTATTCGATAGGTGTGAACGTGTTCTTCGCCGTGACCGATTATATTTCAAGACTGCTCGGCAAGACAGGCGGATACAGCCCATATATGGTTGAAATGCATCATTGTCACAAACTGGATGCTCCGAGCGGCACGGCAAGAAGCCTTGCAGATATCGTCGATGCCAATATGAACGTCGAAACAGATATACAGTCCGTACGATGCGGAGAGATCCCAGGAATACACACAATCGGATTCGAGGGTCTCAATGACCGTCTGACCATGACACACGAAGCGTTTTCACGTGAAGGCTTTGCCGCTGGAGCGGTGGAGGCCGCACTCTTGACGGAGAACCTCAAAGGAGTGCATGAATTCCGTGATCTGCTGCTTCATATCTGACCCCGTCCGGTGCATTTTGTATTGAAGATGCTCGAGTTACCCGGAAAAATCAGGGTGTCTGCAGCAAATCAGTACCGTAAGTGCATTTGATACAATGAATAAAAGAACTGAACTATATGAATACATCAAGATTCAAAGGATGCGGAACAGCCCTTATAACCCCGTTCAGGAACGGAGAAGTGGATTATGAGGCGTTTGCAGCGCTTGTCGACAGACAGGTTGCCGGAGGAGTGGATTTCCTCGTTCCTCTCGGCACCACAGGTGAGACCCCATGTCTGAGCGACGAGGAAAAGATAAAGATACTCCACCTGACAAAGGAACATGCGGCAGACCTTCCTATCATAGCAGGAGTGGGTACCAATTCGCTTGAACACACTGTTGCCAACATGAAACTTCTCGAGCCTCATGGAGTGGACGCGTTTCTCGTAGTTGTTCCATATTACAACAAGCCGCCTCAGGAAGGTATGTATCAGTATTATAAGGCAGTTGCAGCATCCACCTGCAAACCTGTGATATTATATAATGTTCCAGGGCGCACCGGCTCGAACATGACGGCGGAAACCACTTTGAGACTTGCTCAGATAGACAACATCATCGCCATAAAGGAAGCGTCAAGCAACCGCGGCCAGATTCTGGAGATAATCCAGGGACGTCCTGAAGGCTTTCTCGTACTCAGTGGAAATGATGACGAGACATTCCCTCTTATGAAGGAGGGTGCTGACGGAATCATAAGTGTAGCATCCAATATAGCACCGGAGCCATGTGCTTCTCTCGCTCATGCAATGATGGAGGGCAAGGTGGAGAAGGCGGCGATGTATCATGAAAAACTGATGCCGTTGTTCCGCAACTGTTTTGTGGAGAGCAATCCGATTCCTGCAAAAGCCGCTCTTGCCGCAATGGGACTCATTGCCAATGAATGCCGTCTGCCTCTGGTTCCCGCTCAGCAGAAGACATACGACCTTATGGTGGAAACTGTAAAGTCCCTCGGACTCCTATAGAATGTCGTCCAACCCCGGACGTCCCGCTGTCATTCTGAGCATTCAGATGCCATGCCGAATGTCCCGCTGTCATTCTGAGCGTACAGATACCACACCGAATGACCCGCTGTCATTCTGAGCATTCAGATGCCACGCCGAATGTCCCGCTGTCATTCTGAGCGTACAGATACCACGCCGAATGTCCGCTGTCATTCTGAGGAGCGCAGCGACGTGAGAATCTACAAACCGATAACGAAACAACAATGAACGATATCCAGAAATTCAATGAAACAATAGCCGCACTGGAGAGCGGCAGAGTGAGAGTAGCCGAAAGAATCAAAGGGGAATGGGTTGTAAACTCATGGGTCAAGGAGGTGATACTGAGCGGATTCCGCCTTGGTAAACTGACTGATATGTCCCAAGGGCAGTTCCAGTTCTTTGACAAGGACACCATTCCGGTAAGGAAGTTTTCCGCAGAGGATGGAGTCAGGATCGTGCCGGGCGGAAGCAGCGTCCGTACAGGAGCATACCTTGCGCCTTCGGTGATAATGATGCCTCCTGCATATGTGAATATAGGAGCATATGTTGATGAGGGAACCATGATAGACTCCCATGCCTTGGTCGGTTCATGCGCGCAGGTCGGAAAGCATGTGCATCTTTCTGCCGCATCCCAACTCGGTGGCGTTCTGGAGCCTGTCGGTGCCCTGCCTGTGATCATTGAGGATAATGTGTTCATCGGCGGAAACTGCGGCATCTACGAAGGAACCATCGTAAAGGAGAATGCTGTTATCGGTACGGGTGTGATAATCAATGCTTCTACCGCAATATACGATGCGACCACCGGAGAGTATATCCGTGCAAACGAGAACGGTCAGATAGTAGTTCCTGAAGGTGCGGTCGTGGTGGCGGGCAGCCGTCCTATAAGCAAGGGACCTGGTGCGGAGCAGGGAATCCATCTGTATTGTCCGGTGATTGTGAAATATCGCGATGCCAAGACTTCAGGCTCCATCACGCTGGAGGACATGTTGAGGTAACGTCGTTCTCTCGATACATCTGAAGTATGAGTATATACGATAATATGTTTTCAAAGGACGTGCATTCGTTCTTCCGCTCTCCGGTCAGGGAAATATTCAAGAGAGTGGACCTGAATGCAATATATTCATTTGCCGGGGGATATCCTTCGGCAGACACCTTCCCGCTGGAGGATATCCGTCAGATAATGGCCCGGGTCATAGACAAATATCAGGGAAAGGCTTTTCAATACGGTGCTACCCAGGGAGTTATGGAATTGCGCGAGGAAGTGGCCCGGCGTTACGGTGTACCGGTCGAGAGGGTGCAGATAACCTCGTCTTCGCAGCAGGGAATAGACGTATGTACAAGAATCCTGGTGAATCCGGGCGATGTCATATTGACTTCAAGCCCATCATATCTTGGCGCGCTTCAGTCATTCAGGTCCTATCGCGCTGACATCAGAGGCGTGGCCCATCAGAAGGATGCCGACGCATTCCGTGACGCATATGTCGGTGCGCTGGAACAGGTAAAGGCCGAAGGAAAACAGGTGAAGTTCCTTTATATGATTCCGGATTTCCAGAATCCTTCAGGGGAGTCTCTTACTCTTCAGGAAAGACAGATTCTTGTGGAACTTGCAGCCCGGTATGATTTCCTTATTGTGGAGGACAGTCCGTACAGGGAACTTCGATATGAAGGAGAGCATATTCCTACGATGTACTCTCTTTCTCCCGACCGTGTAATTCATCTGGGTTCTTTCTCGAAGATATTCGCGCCTGGCTTCCGCCTCGGCTGGGCTATTGCACATCCCGATATCCTTGACAAGATATATGTGTGCAAACAGTCACTTGACCTTTGCCCGCCGATATTCGACCAATATGTGGCGGCGGAGTTTCTCAGGAGCGGAAAGTTGGACGCAAATCTGCTCAAGTCGATAGAACTGTATAAGGGGAAGCGTGACCTTCTGCTCTCGCTTCTGGAAGAATATATGCCGGAGGGAGTGTCGTGGACTCATCCTGAGGGTGGACTTTTCCTCTTCCTGACCATGCCGGAGGATTTTGATGCCGTGCGGTTCTACGACACGGCTCTTGATGCGGGGGTCGCCTATGTGGCTGGGGAGTTCTTTCATCCTGACGGAAGCGGAAAGAATACCATGAGGATGAATTTTTCCTTCATGACCCATGAACGGATCAAAGAAGGGGTCATACTTCTCGCCTCCCTACTGTCATCCTGAGGAGGAATATGTCATCCTGAGGAGGAACGAAGTGACGACGTGAGGATCTAAAAACCAGAAACACTATGATATTCTACAAATACCAAGGCGCAGGAAACGACTTCCTGATTGCAGACAACAGGGACGGCCACCTCACGGAATCCGGTGGAGTCCTCTACTCAAAGGATTCTGATTGGAACAGGGCTATTTCAGACATATGCGACAGGCGTTACGGTGTCGGTGCAGACGGAATCATGCTTCTCGAGAACAGCGACAGGTATGATTTCCGTATGGCATATTACAATTCTGACGGATCGGGCGGAATGATGTGCGGCAACGGCGGACGCTGTATAGTGGCATTCGCAGCAGACAGGGGGATAGGACACTTCGATTTTGAGGCTGCCGACGGTTTCCATATGGCAAATATCATAAAGGACGACCATGGGGTCAAGACGGTACGGCTCAAGATGAAGGACGTGCCCGGTATCACCCGCTATGAGAGACTCAGCGGCGTAAGCGTGCCTTCATCCGGATATTTTCTCGACACAGGAACACGTCATTACGTGCGTTTCGTCGAGGGACTTGATGCATATGACATAGTTTCGGAGGGACGGAATATAAGGTACAAGGGACATGAACTCGAACCGGTCGGTGCGAATGTGAATTTTGTGGAGCCTGTCGGAGAGGGTGTCATCAAGGTCAGGACATATGAAAAGGGAGTGGAAGACGAAACCTTTGCCTGCGGTACCGGTATAGTCGCTTCTGCGATGGCTTCCTATGTGCAGGGAGTGCGTCCAAGGGTAGGAGAGAGCGAATCCGGACATATAAGTGCAATGTATACGGTATATGCGAAGAGGGATATCCTCGCAGTTTCTTTTGATGTCAATCCGACGCAACAGTGGTCTGCATCGAATGTGTGGCTTACCGGCCCTGCCTCATTTGTAGCGGAGGTTCATGTATAGATATCAAAAGGAATATGTATATTTGCAGTTTGTTATGAATAGAATTATAAAAAGATTTTTTGTGTTTGCAGCCATTGTGACGGCTGCCGTCTCGTGCCTGGATGGCTCGGGCTATAATGTGTCTTATACTGCAGAAGTCACCTTTGATTACAATGACGAGGTGTTCAATAAGGACAGCCTCTTTTTTGACACCAAGTACAAAGTGGGTCTTGGCTGGGATTACCTTGCATTCTATCACAAGGTGGATGAGACGACATCGGAGTTCCGTGGCGGATTTCTGGTTTCAGGACTTCAGACTCCTGAATCGGGCGCAGTCTCAGGACTCTCCCATAATCAATATCGTTCGAACGTAAAGATGCCGGCATCTTGGAAAAACAAGTATGCGGTGTTCTGCCAGACATCAGACATGCCTGAGAATCATCTGGAGTTCGCTTTCAAGGATAACGGAGGATTGGTGGGAACATGTGCGATGAAGTCCGTCTATGTGACCAATACCGTGGCAGTGGAGAACGCCATGAGGGAACAGTTTGTGGACGGTGACCAACTTATACTTAAGGCCACCGGATATCTCGCCGGAGAAAAGACCGATCATGCCGAATTCAAACTGGCGGAATTTACCACAGCAAAGGACTCTGTCGTGTCTGCCTGGACTCTGTTTGACCTGAGTAAATTGGGAACAGTGGATAAGGTGGTATTTGATGTTCAGGTCCCTCCTGGCAAGGAAATGCCAGTGACGGTATGCATGGACAACATGATGGCGTCTATTACCGTAAAGTCGGAAGAATAATCCTTAACAACTTTAAAAATATCAATTATGATTACATTTATTATCTGGCTCGTTGGAGTCATCTGCTGCATCTGGTGCATCAAGGACGTATGGTCTAAGTCAGGCGTTGACACACTCATCAAGGTCCTCCTTACTGTCGGACTTCTTTGCTTCAGTTGGATTGGTCTCGCGATATATTATTTCATTATCAAGGACAGAATCTAAATCAGGCCGGCAGGAATCTGCATTATGATTTCCTGATTTTCAGGATCTATCGAAAGAATAAGATCTTCATGGAGCGGTAGAATTACTGCTCCATTTTCTGTTTCCACCTCTATGCAAGGATTGTTCGGGATGTCCATGAAGTCGGTTATCTCTCCCACTTCATACAGATTGCCGTTCAATTCCGGCAGTGACATCTCCTCCTCCTCGTCATGCCCGACCTGATCGGGCATCCCCACCTCGTCGTCATACCCGACCTCGTCGTCATGCCCCACCTCGTCGTCATGCCCGACCTGATCGGGCATCTCATCCTCAGGCATCTCCACCTCATCGTCATGCCCGACCTGATCGGGCATCTCCACGGTCAATACCATCCATCCCACAAGCGCAGCAAAGCCATCCTCCTCCAACGACATTTCCGGCAGACTGTCCTCGGCAATATACACGGCCTTTCCTGCGATTTCCTCCACATCTTCCATAGAGCAGATGTCGGTCAGACGTACAAGAGCCTTTGTATTGCCTCTTTTTACAAATGATTCGATAAAAAAAGGAACCGGCAGTCCATCGAAAACGATGAACACCGGTTCTTCGAGATTGATATCTTCAGGAGCGATGTCGCGGAAACCCATCACGAGTTCCCCATCGGTACCGTTGGATTTCAACACCTGTGCTACCTGCTGCAGGTCTTCAACCGACATATTTGCCGCTCTGCCTGCCATGCCGGAATTACTCTGCAGGTGTCTCTTCTGTCTCTGTAGCGGCAGCAGCCTCAGCAGCCGCAGCCTCAGCAGCAGCGCGAGCAGCCTCAGCCGCTTCAGCCTTTCTCTTGGCGATAGCCTCTGCTCTCTCCTGATTTACCTTAGCCTCAGCCTCGACTGCAGACTTGTAAGCAGCAGCGGCGTCCTTGCTAAGACCCTCTTTCTTTGCGTTGATCTTTGCAGCCTTCTCTGACTTCCAAGCAGCAAGTTTAGCATCAGCCTGCTCCTGAGTAAGTGCGCCCTTCTTTACACCACCCTCGAGGTGCTTTGCAAGGAGAACACCCTCATATGAGAGGATACGCTTTGCTGTGAGTGTAGGCTGTGCACCTACGTTAAGCCATGCAAGTGCGCGCTCGAAGTTGAGAACGATAGTTGCAGGGTTTGTGTTTGGATTGTAAGAGCCGATCTGCTCAATGAAACGACCATCGCGAGGTGCGCGTGAGTCAGCCACAACAATGTGGAAGAATGCGAAATTCTTCTTTCCGTGGCGCTGAAGACGAATTTTAACAGCCATTGTGAATCTGTTTTAATGAATTAATAATTGTTTACCTATGTTTCCCTTCTCGAGGGAAAGCGCGCAAAGGTATGAAAAAAAATATACATATGCAACACTATTGTGCAGATAGTCACGACATTGCACATGATGCAAAGGCGGGGATATGGCGCATGGATGACTGATTGTCACCAAAAACCGATAAAGATGCGAATATATGCAGAGGGTGTCCTAAAATTTTATATATTTGCATGATTTTGAAATCAAGTACTAACATTTTTATATATCTATATCATGAACTTTTTGACTAACGACAAACTCGTGATCGTAGGTGCCGGCGGCGCTATCGGATCTAACATGGCTCAGACTGCTCTTATGCTTGGCCTTACTCCAAACATCTGCCTTTATGACATTTATGGTCCTGGCGTGAATGGTGTTGCAGAGGAACTGTACCACTGTGCATTCGAGGGTGCCAACATCACTTGGACAACCGATCCTGAAGTTGCCTTCACCGGTGCAAAGTACATCATTTCATCAGGTGGTGCTCCACGTAAGGAGGGTATGACCCGTGAGGACCTCCTCAAGGGTAACTGCCAGATTGCTGCAGAGTTCGGTGACAACATCAGAAAATATTGCCCTGATGTAAATCACGTTGTTGTAATCTTCAACCCTGCTGACGTGACTGCTCTTACCGCTCTTATCCGTTCAGGTCTCAAGCCAAACCAACTCACTTCACTCGCTGCTCTTGACTCTACACGTCTGCAGTCAGCGATTGCCAAGGAACTTGGAGTACCTCAGTATAAGGTGGAGAACGCACGTACATACGGTGGTCATGGTGAAGCGATGGCTGTATTTGCATCCAAGATTACTGTTGACGGCAAGCCTCTCGCTGAGTTCAATATTCCGGAAGATAAATGGGCTGAGATCAAGCACGCTACTATCCAGGGTGGTTCGAATATCATCAAACTTCGTGGCCGTTCATCATTCCAGAGCCCTGCTTATCAGTCGGTTCTCATGATTCAGGCAGCAATGGGAGGTCCTGAGTTCAACTGGCCTGCAGGATGCTATGTGAACACAGAGAAGTATCAGAATGTTCTCATGGCTATGCCTACAGTAATCGATGCGACAGGTGTTCACTTCGGTGAGGTAACAGGAACTCCTGAGGAGATCGCTGCTCTCGATGCATCTTACGCACACCTTCAGGTTATGCGTGACGAGATCATCTCTCTCGGCATCATCCCGCCAGTAGCAGAGTGGAAGACTATCAATCCTAACCTCTAAGATAGCCGGTCAAGCCGGCTATGACGGGCCCCGTCTTCCCGACGTCGCAACCGTCATTCCGGACGCAGTAACCCGTCATTTCTGACGCAGTAACCCGTCATTCCCGACCTGATCGGGAATCTGAATAACAAAAAGTGCAAAATTTTTTAAAAAAGTTTTGCACTTTTATTTTTTGTGCCTATATTTGCAGTCCCAAATGAGGGATACCAAATAATCGGGGTGTGGCGCAGTTGGCTAGCGCATCTGGTTTGGGACCAGAGGGTCCTGTGTTCGAGTCACAGTACCCCGACAAAAAAGCAACTATCTGATGGTAGTTGCTTTTTTTTGTATACCTTTACCTGAATTTAGTTCAGGTAAAGTCTGACTATATGTCCAGAACTGTGAGAGCGTCCATAAAAACCGGCTATTTTATGGATAGTGAGTAGGAATTATATGTTTTGTCCACAAAAACCGGTAATTTCGTGGATACGAGTAAGAATATGATAAGCGCAAAAGGAATTGAAAAGTCTTTCGGTACTCTGAAAGTGCTCAAGGGAGTGGATCTTGAAGTCTCTGCGGCGGAGGTGATTTCCATTATGGGAGCCTCGGGAGCCGGAAAATCTACGTTTCTGCAGATTCTCGGCACATTGTCCACCCCTGACGGAGGTTCTCTTGTCATAGATGGAACTGATGTCTTGAAACTTAAAGGGAATGCGCTTGCGGAGTTCAGAAACCGCAGACTTGGTTTCGTATTCCAGTTCCATCATCTTCTTCCGGAGTTCACTGCTCTCGAGAATGTCATGATTCCGGCTTTCATAGCAGGACGTTCCAGAAGTGATGCAGAGAAATCTGCCGTGGAACTGCTCACGGACCTTGGACTTGCCGACCGTCTCAATCATAAACCGTCGGAACTTTCCGGAGGGGAACAGCAGAGAGTCGCGATCGCCCGCGCTCTGATCAACAGACCTGCAGTGCTTTTTGCCGACGAACCTTCAGGAAATCTTGACAGCAGGACCAAGGAGGAACTGCACAATCTGTTTTTCCGACTGCGTGACAAATACGGGCAGACCATTGTCATCGTAACCCATGATCCGGAACTTGCAAAGATGTGTGACAGGTCAATGTATATGGTGGACGGCTTGTTTGTCCAGGATGTTCAGTAGGAATGAGCGTATTCACTTTCAAGAAATTCACCGTGATCAATGAGCGCAGCGCCATGAAGGTCAATACCGACGGCGTGCTGCTTGGGGCGTTGATGACCATAAAGCCTGACGACAGAACCCTTCTGGATATCGGGACAGGCACAGGCACCATCGCTCTGATGGCTGCACAGAGGCTGTGTGAACTAACGGGTTCAGATCCGGCAACTGTCTGCAGGGATGCTTCCATCCGGATTGATGCCATAGATGTAGACGAGCCGTCTGCTACTGAGGCGGCAGCAAACTTCAGAAATTCCCCTTGGAGCGGAATCCTTCATGCCCACTACGCTTCTCTGGATCAGTTTTCCTCCAGCGCGGGAAAATATGACCTTATATTCTCGAATCCTCCTTACTTCGATAATGCTCTTCAGGCTCCGGAAGAACGGCGGAACAATGCCCGGCATACATCCACGGGACTGTCTTATCGCGAAATCCTTGACTTTGCTTCAGAACGTCTGAGTGCTGACGGGCGAGTCGCTATGGTTCTGCCTGCCGATACTGAAAACGACCTGACCCGTCATGCAAGGATGTTCGGACTGCATCTGTGCCGTATCACAAGAATAAGGACCGTTCCCCGCAAGGCACCCTCACGCATTGTTGCGGAGTTTTCCCGCAGACGTATGGATATTCCGGAAGATGAGACCCTTACAATACAGAATGAAGGACAGTATACTCAAGAGTATCTGTCCCTCACAAAAGAGTTTTACCTTTTCGCCTGATCTCTATCTGCCCTCTGCAGGTCTGTTGCCGTTGTTTTTGTTCCATCCGTTTTTCATGTTGCGGATGTGCTGGCGCCTGAACTTCTCTTCTGCAACATAAAGTTTAGCGACCTTCTTGCCCGGAAGGACCTTGCGGTATTTTGTCGCCTCATCCTTTGCCGATTCGTTGTGAGCCTGTTTCGCTTCCAGATAAGCGTCGAGAAGTTTGTCGATTTCCTTGTCGGAGCCTGTTTCAAGCGCTTTGAGAAGAGCGTGGTAAGAGGTCATCATCGCTTTCTGTGATTCCATCTTCTCCTTTGAAATCTTGTTGTAGAGAGGCCAGAATGCCTGTGCTTCCTCCGGAGTAAGGTCCAGTTCGGATGTGAAGAAAGCGATCTTTTCGCTCATCATCCTTTCCTGCCAGTTGCAGTGATCCTTAGGCTGGGCGTTTGTTGTGATTGAGAGCAGTGCGAATACTGACAATGCAGCAATAAGTCTGAAATGTTTCATAGTAAAAGTATTAATAAAGTTCTTCGATTTCCGTTCCCGTATATATAAGGTATTCGATGATGTCCTCTTCTGTGACTGCGTCCGCATCTGCATACTGTTCGTATGTCTCATAGAAGATTGCGTTTGTCATGTCATCGGAAAATACTATATAGTCTTCCTGGGTAAATTCTTCCTGAGTGTCCCTTTGTATGAAGAATGCGCCGGCAGCAAGGAGCAATGCAAACACTGCGGCAATCGCGAAATATGGGACATGAGTCTTTTGTTGCGATATACCTCTGTCGGAGGTCATCTTTTCCTTGAATGCGTCAAAATATCCTTCAGGAGTCGCATAAGGCATCGTCCTGAGATTCTGAACGTCTTTCAATATGTCTTTGTCGAGGGCTTTCATATATCTTTTAGATGTATTTGATTTCAGTTGGTTTAATCGTCTAACGTTTTTTCTTCCAGTTCCGCTTTTATTTTATTGTAGGCGTGGTGGTATGATGCCTTCAGGGCACCGACTGATGTGCCTGTGATCTCTGCGATGTCTTCATATTTCATTTCATCGAAATATCTCATGTTGAAGACAAGTTTCTGTTTCTCAGGAAGTTTCTGTATTGCCTTGTGAAGTTCTCTCTGGAGCCTGTCTCCGTTGAAGTATGGGTCTTCGTCTATCTTTCCTGCCATCTTCTCGGTGAGTGAGGTGAATTCCACGAGGGATATCAGACGTTGCCGACGGAGTGCGTTGAGGGCTTCGTTGGTGGCTATCCTGTATATCCATGTATATATGCGGGAGTCTCCTTTGAAAGAAGGCAGTGCCTTCCATATCTTGATGAAGATGTCCTGAAGCAGGTCGTTTGTGTCATCATGGCTGCACAGAAACCGGCGTACATGCCAGTAGAGCCGCTCGGAATATGAGCCGACGATGGCATTGAACGCCTGATTATAATCGCCCGATCTTTGCAGGGCTATGATTTCCTGGTCAGTCATTGCGGATTTAGACTCCTGAACACGCCTGTGGTTTAAGCAAAAATAGAAAATTTAACGTATCTTTGCACGGATTATCGCATTTGCAATGAAGAAAACAAGAAACTTTTGTATCATAGCCCATATTGACCATGGTAAGAGTACCTTGGCAGACAGGATGCTGGAGATAACCAATACCCTGACCTCACGTGATATGGAGAATCAGGTCCTCGACTCGATGGATCTGGAGAAGGAAAAAGGTATTACCATCAAGAGCCACGCTATCCAGATGGATTATGACCATAATGGCGAGACATATACTCTCAACCTTATCGACACTCCCGGTCACGTCGACTTTTCATATGAAGTGTCGCGTGCCATCGCTTCCTGCGAGGGTGCGCTCCTTGTTGTGGATGCGACTCAGGGCATACAGGCCCAGACCATTTCCAACCTTTATCTTGCAATCGAGCATGATCTTGAAATCATCCCTGTGCTGAACAAGATAGATGTGGAGTCGGCTATGGTGGATGTCGTCACCGATCAGGTTGTGGACCTTCTCGGATGCAAGCCCGAGGAAATTCTGCTCGCATCCGGAAAGACGGGTCAGGGCGTGAAGGAGGTTCTGGATGCCATTGTGGAGAGGATTCCTGCTCCTCAGGGAGATCCGGATGCTCCGCTGCAGGCTCTCATCTTCGACTCTGTGTTCAACTCGTTCAGAGGTATCATAGCATATTTCAAGGTGATGAACGGCTCCATAAAGCCGGGCGACAAGGTCAAGTTCGTAAGTACCGGAAAGGAATATGTTGCAGATGAGATCGGAGTCCTTAAGATGAAGATGCATCCGCGTAAGGAGATCCCGTGCGGAAGTGTGGGATATATCATATCCGGAATCAAGACGGCGGTAGAGGTGAAGGTGGGAGATACCATCACTCATGTGGCGAAACCTTGTACAGATGCCATCGAGGGCTTCGAGGAGGTGAAGCCGATGGTCTTTGCCGGAATGTATCCGGTGGAGACAGACCAGTATGAGGAACTCAGGGCGTCTCTGGAGAAGTTCCAACTCAACGATGCCTCCCTGGTGTTCGAACCGGAGTCCTCACTTGCACTCGGATTCGGTTTCCGTTGCGGCTTCCTTGGTCTGCTCCATCTGGAAATCGTTCAGGAACGTCTGTTCCGCGAGTTCAATATGGATGTGATTACAACGGTACCGAACGTTTCATATAAGGTCTATACGACCCAGGGTGAATGCCTTGATGTCCACAATCCTTCGGGATTGCCTGCGGCGACACTTATAGACCACATCGAGGAGCCTTATATCCGTGCGCAGGTCATTTCCCGTTCAGACTATTACGGCCCGATAATGAAACTGTGCCTCGACAAGAGGGGAGTGCTCATCAACCAGCACTATCTCACAGCGGACCGTCTGGAACTCACCTACGAGATGCCTCTTTCGGAAATCGTCTTTGACTTCTATGATAAACTCAAATCAATATCAAAGGGTTACGCATCGTTCGACTATCATGTGGTAGGCTTCAAGGAGGCGAAACTCGTGAAACTTGATATACTTCTGAATGGAGACCCGGCAGATGCCCTGTCGTCTCTCATACATGCCGACCATGCATATGATTTCGGCCGCAAGATGTGCGAGAAACTCAAGGAACTCATCCCTCGCCAGCAGTTCGATATAGCGATCCAGGCCGCTGTCGGAGCCAAGATCATTGCCCGTGAGACAGTGAAGGCCGTCAGAAAGGACGTGACCGCCAAATGTTACGGAGGTGACATCTCCCGTAAGAGAAAACTCCTGGAGAAGCAGAAACAGGGTAAGAAGAGGATGCGCCAGATCGGAACGGTCGAGGTCCCTCAGAGTGCCTTCATGGCTGTATTGAAACTGGACTAGTATATCAGCATATACAACACAAAAAGGGAAACCGTCACGGCTTCCCTTTTTATGTGTTACTCTGTTGGATCCATTTTGGAATTGCACACATTTTTTGGAATCGGATCCTCAGAGTAGACGAATAAGATTCTTAACCGTGGGCAAAGGTCGTTCTTTTTATAATTCCTCCGGTTGTGATGCCTGTTGTTTTTAGTGTTGTATTTGCTGTTGTAAGCCTTTAAATCGTTGTTTTTAATAAAAACAACATTTTTTAAGGAACGGGGTCGTAGCCGTGTCCGCCCCATGGATGACATCGCAGAATCCTCTTCGCCGAGAGGTAAAATCCCTTGAAAATGCCGTGTTTCCGGAATGCTTCGAGAGCATATTGGGAACAGGTCGGAGTGAAACGGCAGGCAGCAGGAGTCAGGGGTGAGATACACACCTGGTAGAACCGTATCAGAAATATGAACGGGAAGATCAGAACCTTGCGTAGGATTGCAAGTGCTTTATTGTTACTGCTATTCATTGCTTTTCGCTCCGCTGTCGAGTCTGTCTGCAATCTTTTCAATGCATTCGTATATCTCCTGATATGAAAGGAGTTCCTTTGTGGAGTATATGAACAGTATGTCAAGACCTGTACGCTTGTCGAGATTGTGCTTGAGTCTTCTCCAACTTTCCCTGATGCGGCGCTTGAGGAGATTCCGTTTTACCGCTCTCTTGAAGAGTTTCTTAGGGACGGAGACAAGTATGCGGTTGAAGTCTTCACCGCTGTCTGTGGCATAGATATATCTGATCGGGCCTGCACTGCCATGCCTGCCACGGGCAAGAAGCCTGTCGATGCTTTTCTTGCCGCACAATCTTTCTTTTTTAGGAAGAGTATTACGCTCCCTTTCTTCCACTTCAGTTCTTTGAAAGGTAGATTTCAAGCGCCTTGGCTACAGATGGAGCCTCAACGGTCGGAGCGGAGATCTCTATGGTGAGACCCGCTTCGTTCATGGCGCTTACTATGGATTTGCCGTATGAAACGAATTTGATGTCACCCTGCTTGAAGTCAGGCTGATTCTCAAAGAGTGACTTCACGTCTGCCGGGTTGAAGAACACAACGACATCGTATGAGTGCAGGTCGACATCCTTGATATCCTGAGATACAGGTTTCACGAATACGGCTGTGTCAAATGAATATGGAGATGTTTCGAATACCTTGGTCACTGCATCCTTTCCGGTGGAACTTGCTGTAGCGATGAGGAATTTCTCCCCTTTGTGCTTGGCACTTATCAGTCCGAGGATGGATTCAGGACGTCCGTCTCCGAAGAATATCTTTCTCTTTCTGTATACGATGTGCTTCTGGAGATAGTTCGCCACTGCCTCTGATGTGCAGAAATACTTCATTGTCTCAGGCACCTTCACGCGAAGTTCCTCGCAGAGGAAGAAGAATGCGTCGATTGTGGTGCGGGCAGAAAACACTATCGCTGTGTGGTCCAGAATGTTGATTCTCTGAGCGCGGAACTCTCTTGATGAAAGAGGCTCATTCTTGAAAAACGGTATGAAATCGAAGTTTACTCCGAATTTTTCTGCAATAGTGGTATAGGGCGAAGCCGTCTTCTGCTTCTGCTGTGAAATCAGGATGTTCTTAACGCTCATTATCTCGTGAAACTGTTTGTCTTATGCCTAAAAAATAACCGCTGAAGCCAGTAAAACTCCAGTGGGTAAAATTTCGAGGGCGCAAAGGTACAAAAAAGAGACGAAAAAAGAGCATGAAGAAAGAAAAATTTGTGTTTTTCTTACGATAAACACGAGATACATAGCCCCTGATATCCAAAACATTGCGCCTCGGACGGTGGTAAGAGGTGCTCCCGCAACTGTCATGATGCTTCCGACCGCCATCAGAAGCAGAACAAACAGTATGAAGTACGTGCGTACGCTGTCTGTGGCAGCCTTGTAGACGGATGATGGGGTGGAATGGAATCTGAAGAAGTATCTGCATGCTGCCCTCATGGCGATATATGCGAGAAAGATTCCTATAGTCGCACCAAGCCGGCCTCCCTGTCCCATTCCGTCAAGCCATGCGGGGCAGTACATTCTGAACCTGAATGCAGTCAGGCAGAAAGGGATGATCATCGAAATGGCAAGAATATCCCGGTCTGTGCTTGTTCTTATGCTCGACTGGATGTTTATGTTCTCCTTCCATCTGACCATGCATGCCAGAAGAGACGGAAACATGTTCACCAGACGTTTCAGAAGCGTGATCACCAGAAGCAGTGAAAGGAGTGCAAGAATGTCGAAGAGCATGTCAGTTTCCCCGTTTTGCCTTATAACCCATATCCTTGAGAAGCGAGACGACCCTGTCCCTGAAGTCACCCTGGATGGTGATTTCCCCGTCTTTGGCGCTGCCGCCGACTCCACATCTGACCTTCAATGTGCGCCCGAGGTCAGCCAGGTCTTCATCAGTGCCGACGAAGCCGGTGATGAGAGTTACCTGTTTCCCGGCGCGTCCCTTCCTGTCGATTGCGACGATAAGGTTCTGTCGCGAAGGCTCCAATGTCTGCACCTGTTCTTCCTCTTCTTGAGTATATGTGAAATCCGGGTTGGTGGAGAAGACCACTCCGAGTCTTTTCTTCCAGTCGTTGTCTGCCATCTCTAAGAATTATTTTTGCAAATATAGGTATTATAATCGTATATTTGTAAGTTTGAATATAATATAAAGGTAAATGAATAACAGAACTTTCACTCTTTGGAAGAGAATCACCGCCACTCTCATGCTTGTGATCTCGGCGGTCGTATATCTTCTTACGATAGAACCGACAGCGTCGTTCTGGGACTGCGGCGAGTTCATCGCATCTTCATACAAACTCGAGGTGGGTCATCCTCCGGGAAACCCTGTGTTCCAGTTGATCGCCAGAGTCTTCAGCATGTTCGCGGATCCTGAGCACGCGGCAGTCGCTGTCAATGCAATGAACGCCATATGCTCGGCTCTCACCATATTCTTCCTGTATCTGACCATTGTCTTCTTTGCAAAGCGTGTGATACGTGAAGATGAAGACGGATGCTATAGTATAGCGAAGGCTGTGGCGATATTCGGATCAGGCGCGGTAGGTGCCCTCGCATACACATTCAGTGACACATTCTGGTTCTCGGCAGTGGAGGGAGAGGTATATGCCATGTCGTCCCTTGTCACAGCCCTTGTGTTCTGGGCGATGACCAAATGGTATGATCAGGCGGGCAGCGCGTATGCGAACAGATGGATTGTGCTGATCAGTTTCCTCATGGGTCTGTCCATCGGTATCCACCTTCTGAATCTCCTTGCCATCCCTGCCCTTGTGTTCATGTTCTATTACAAGAGACGTGAAGACGGACATTACAGTCTCAAGGAGTATTTCATGATATTCATGGTGTCTGTGGTGATACTGGCTCTGATATTGTTCGGCATCATCCCGTATCTTCCGAAGATAGCCGCATATTTCGACCTGTTCTTTGTGAACACTCTCGGACTTCCGTTCAACAGCGGTGCTGTCTTCTTCATGGCAGCACTTCTCGGAGCATGTTTCTGGGGCCTTTTCAGGACAATGAAACAGGGCAAGGTATTCCTCAATACCGCTCTTCTGTGCTTCACCATGATAGTGATCGGATTCTCCCTGTTCTCGATAGTCATCATCCGCTCAAGCGCAAAGACACCTACCAACGAGTATCAGCCTGACAATCCTTTCACGCTCGTGCGCTATCTCGGTCGCGAGCAGTATGGCAGCAATCCACTCATCTACGGACAGTATTTCGACGCTCCTTTCGAGATAGAAGAGACAAAGTACTGGACGCCTCTGGGTGACAAGTACATCAAGGCCGACGGTCCGGGAAATGTGAAATATGACGCTTCCGGCAAGATGCTCTTCCCTCGTATGTGGAGTTCAGACGGAAGACATATCCAGTTCTACGAGTCCTATATGGGAGGTGGCGGACACAAGGTGGCAGGCTCCGAACATAAGAAGCCGACCTTCTTCCAGAATCTGGCATTCTTCTTCGACTATCAGATGAACTGGATGTACTGGAGATATTTCATGTGGAACTTTGCAGGAAGGCAGAACGATGTCCATAGCCCTACTCCGGGAGATATATTCGCCGGCAACTGGGAAAGCGGCATCGGATTCATCGACGAGTTCCGTCTGGGAGACCAGTCGGGTGCGCCTGACTATCTCAAGAACAACAAGGGCAAGAACCATTATTACATGCTTCCTCTGCTTCTGGGACTCATAGGTCTGTTCTTCCAGTTTGCCCGCGACAAGAGAGGCTGCTGGCTGACATTCCTGATGTTCTTCATGACGGGAATCGCCATTGTGATATATCTGAACCAGCCTCCTTACCAGGTGCGTGAGAGGGATTATGCCTATGCCGGATCGTTCTATTTCTTCTCTGTGTGGATCGGTCTTGCTGTTGCTTCGGTATATTCGTGGCTGCAGGAAAAGATCCTTCACTTCGTTAAGGATGACAATACAGGGCGCAAGCAGAGGACCGGAGAACTTGCCATAGCGTCTGTCATTACCGTAGCCCTCCTCGGAGTTCCTGTGCTTATGGCTGCGGAAAACTGGGATGACCACGACAGGAGCAACCGTTACACCGCCGTGGAGATGGCGAAGAACTATCTCAACTCCGTTGGCCCGAACGGTATATTGGTGACTCACGGAGACAATGATACCTTCCCTCTCTGGTATGCCCAGGAGGTCGAGAATGTGCGTCCTGACGTGCGTATAGCCAATACATCCCTTCTCGGTACCGACTGGCATATCGACCAGATGAAATGGGCGGTCAACGAATCTGCCCCTCTCGACCTTTCGGTAGGTCCTCGTCAGTACCTCTACGGAACGAATGAATATGTACATATATATGATACGCGCGATACGACCTTCCTTCTTTCGGATGTGATGCGTATCTTCAGGCATCCGGATGCGAAACTGCCTCTGACAAGCGGACGCATGGTGGACTATATCATGTCCAGAAAATTCATCGTACCGGTCAACAAGGAGAATGTCATAAAATATGGCATCCTTGACAAGAAGTACGAGGACATGATACCGGAATATATCACCCTCACCATCCCGAAGGGCAAGGATTATCTCACAAAGCCGGAACTTTTCATGCTCGACCTGCTCTCCAACTATCAGTGGGACCGTCCTATAAACCTTCTGAGCATGGGTGGAGATATAAATATAGGTATAAAGGACTATCTGATGTATGAGGGATTCTCATATAAGTTCGTTCCTGTGAAGAGCAAGATGAAGAGCACTGAAATCGGCTTTGCAGACCCTGAGGACCTGTACAACAAGATCAGGAACGTGTACACATGGGATGCTCTCAAGCGTACGGACTATTTTGTGGACTATCAGAATTTCTATACGTTCTGCGGAGTGCTTTCACAGAGAAACCTGTTCGTGAACGCAGCAAAGGAGATGCTCAAGATCGGTGACAAGGAAAGGGCTGTGGAACTTCTGGACATGTGCCAGGAATGTGTCCCTGAGGAGAATTTCCCTCTGGACATCACATATCTGGGATTCTCAAACGAATATATGGTTCTGGATATGATCGAGACCTACTATCAGGCCGGAGCAAATGAGAAGGCTCTCGCACTTGCTCAGAGATTCAGCGAGGATATATTCGTGTCGGTTGAGTTCTTCCTCCAGTATTACGACCTTGCGAAGAGGGAGTTTGACGCATGCTACAACTGCATATCCTACATGGCGGAACTTGCCGACCACTTTGGCGACAAGACCTTCGCCAAGGAAATCCGCGACCGTTTCAACGCTCTGCTGGATGCGGAATAACAGGCGGACGCCTTATCTGGCGAGCCTTACAAATACACTCAGAGGCAGATTCTTGCCATATGAGTCACGCAGTACAAGTTCCCCGAAATCGAGGGACTTGTATGCGTTTTTAAGGCAGAAGGCCTGCTTTACTATGGTCTCTCCGAGCACTGCGGAATAGCCGTTGGAGTAGAGGTTGAGGACCATGAAACTGTCCTGTGGTGCGAGGATGGCGGCAACGCACTGAAGCATCTCGTTCAGGCATTCGTCGAGTTTCCATTTTTCACCGTCAGGACCGTGTCCGTATGCAGGAGGGTCGAGGATTATTCCCTGATATGTATTGCCTCTCTTTGCCTCGCGGCGGGCGAACTTCAGGGCATCTTCCACTATCCATCTTATATTGTCCAGACGGCTTGCCTCCATGTTTCCGCGTGCCCATGTGACTACCTGACGTACAGAGTCGAGGTGTGTCACATCTGCGCCTGCCGCCTTGGCTGCAAGTGATGCCGCTCCTGTATATGCGAAAAGATTCAGCACTTTCGGTCTCGGCTTGCCTTCTGCTTGAGCCTTTTCCACCAGTGCCTTGGTCTGTCTGTAGATATATTCCCAGTTTGATGACTGCTCAGGGAAGACTCCGACATGCTTGAAAGATGTCAGTCCAAGACGAAGAGAAAAGTTCAGACCTTCCTGAGCGCCGTTGTAGCGGATATACCACTGGTCATCCATCTTCCTGCGTCTCTCCCAGGTGCCGCTGTCCTCTTTTCCGGCTTTTCCGAATCCTGCTCCGGTCTTGAAACGGGTGTGGATCATTCGGTTCCATTCGCCGTCAGACAATGACTTGTCCCACAGGGCCTTAGGCTCGGGACGGGCCATGATGAACGGGCCGAATCTCTCGAGTTTCTCGAAGTTACCGGAATCAATCAGTTCGTAGTCTTTCCAGAATGCTCCTGGGCTTTCAATGGTCATCATATCGGGATAAGTTTGAATGTAGCGGTTTTTCGTCCGCAAAGATAGGTAAATTCTTGTATTTCCCCGAAAATTGCTAAATTTGCTCGGATTTAGACAACTAATACATTTTATATAATTATGCAACAGTTTATTGACTCTTACGATTTCGCCGGCAAGAAGGCGATTGTACGCGTTGACTTCAACGTTCCACTCAATGAGAAGATGGAGATTACAGATGACACACGTATCCGTGCCGCTATCCCTACACTCAAGAAGGTTCTTGAGAAGGGTGGTGCTGTGATTGTAATGTCTCACCTCGGTCGTCCGAAGGGCGTTACAGAGAAGTTCTCTCTCAAGCACATCCTCGGTCGTGTTGAGGAACTGCTCGGAGCACCTGTAAAGTTTGCTGACGACTGCCAGGCTGCTGACGCTCAGGTCGCTGCCCTCAAGATGGGTGAGTGCCTCGTTCTCGAGAACCTCCGTTTCTATGCTGAGGAAGAAGGCAAGCCAAGAGGCGAGTTCGCTACTGACGAGGAGAAGAAGGCTGCAAAGGCTGTGGTCAAGGAAAACCAGAAGGAGTTCGTGAAGAAACTCGCTTCATATGCTGACTGCTACATCAACGATGCATTCGGTACAGCACACCGTGCTCACGCTTCTACAGCACTCATCGCCGACTACTTCCCTAATGACAAGATGTTCGGTTATGTGATGGAAGGCGAGATCAAGGCTATCGACCACGTTCTCAAGACTCCTGAGCATCCTGTGACTGCAATCGTAGGTGGTGCAAAGGTGTCTTCGAAGATCACTATCATCGAGAAACTCTTCGACGCAGTAGACAACATGATCATCGGCGGCGGAATGGTTTATACATTCAAGAAGGCTCAGGGCGGAAAGATCGGACGTTCACTCTGTGAGGACGATCAGATGCAACTTGCTCTCGACACTCTCAAGAAGGCAGAGGAGAAGGGCGTGAAGATCTATCTCTCCAAGGAGGTTGTGATCGCTGACGACTTCTCTAACGATGCAAACACCAAGATCTGCCTCAATTCAGAGATTCCTGACGGTTGGGAAGGTATGGATGCCGCTCCAAGCACACTCGCTATGTGGGAAGAGGTTCTCATGAACTCAAAGACCATCCTCTGGAACGGTCCTGTAGGCGTGTTCGAGATTCCT
>SUYY01000034.1 GCA_015060205.1 Bacteroidales bacterium | reverse complement strand
AACAATATGAGAAGAATCACAATTCTTTGCATGGCGCTGGCTATGTCGGCGTTCGCATTCAACAACTGTGCTTACCCTGACTGGGAGCCGGAGCCATCTAAAGGAGGATCGGATGACGGGGATACTCCCGGTCTGGTCATCCCTGCGGTGACTGATTTCTCCGTAGTGGCATCGATTGCACAGACCAGGTCGGAAGTTTCCGACGAGGGCACGCTCGTATGGTCAGAGGGAGATCTTATCAATGTATTCCACGGAGTGACCGGTGAATCGAAGTTGGTTTCTGACGGAGTTGTCTTCTATGACTCCAAGTCTGAGGAAGTAAACGACTTCTGCGGTAAACTCGGGGAAGACCTCAAGAAAGGCTTTACCTATGACTGGTATATCTTCTATCCTTATAATGAGGAGTTTTCCGTCATGAACAACACCGCTGCCACGATTATCGGATCCAAGGCCGGCAAGCCTCAGGTTCAGGAGGGTTATGGCGACAAGGGTCACGTGTCCGGAAGTTTTATGCCGCTCTATGGTACTGCAACAGGTGTAGAGCAGGGAAAGACTCCTTCTGCCGAACTTCAGCATCTTGCATCTGTCGTCGAACTCAATATCGCCAGTTGCATGCCTGATCCGGTCGAAATCAATGAGATAAAGATTACTGCAGGTGAGGCTATCGTCGGTGAGTTTACCTTCGACTTCATCAAGGGCACACTGACTCCTGTTGAGGGAACGTCAAGCAATACGGCAACCCTTTCGATCGCAGACGCAACCGCTATCGAGAACGGTCAGACTGAGAAATTCTACCTTCTTGTAAAGCCGTTCACGGCTACTGCGGAGAGTGGTCTGTCCATCTCTGTCAACGGATCCCAGAAGCAGATCACGCTCAATCAGGACCTCGTGTTCGCTCCGGGCAAGACCACATCGATAGACTATACCTACTATGATGTGACCATGATCGAGGACAGTATCCTTGGATGCTTCAGAGTCAAGACCATGTGGGTATACGGAGGAACCGGTGCCGAGTATGGCGGAGCAGGCTGGGTGGACATCTACAACAAGCCTTGGTGGTTCGACCAGGATTCAGGCCACAGCATCACCGCAGAACTTGACAACTACCTCGAGTTCACTCTTACTGACCTCATTGACGGTGGCAACAAACTTACAGGCAAGTGTGTGAACTGGGCAGGAGAAGACGGAAAGAACTGGAGTTGCTACTTCCATAACACTCAGATCAACTCTGGCGAACCTACAGACGGCAGGGCACTTTATCGTCATATTCCGATAGGGGAGAGTACATGGGTGCGCGACCTTACCGTGACTCCTAACACCGTGACATTCACTGATGCATGGGGCAATGTCACAGTTGTCGAGGTTTATGAACCTCAGTACGAATTTGTACCTGGATACAATGACAGCAATGCCGCTGCAAATACCCGTACATTCCCGAGAACTGACGGAGATGACCTTACATTCCATGCAAAGGTTACTGCCGGAAAGGACAACTGGAGCACGATATACAACGAAATCGACAAGGTATATGACAGGCCTCGTGACTTCTTTGTGGACGTTGACAGAGTGGACGAGATCCCTGAAAGCGCCAAGACATATGAGAAGCCTTACGAACCTGCCAGTCCATATCCTGAGTCGCTTGCAGGTACATATAAGTATGCTACAGACATGACTGTCGGAGGAAAGGATGGAGCAGTGTCTGTGAAGGCCCTTACCGATCAGTATGCTACATGGGAACCGGCTGCATCCAAGGTCAACCTTATCAAGAATGATACATATACATTCACTCCGACCGGAACAGACGCATACCAGAACGAGGTCGGAACAGTGACCTTCAACGATGGTGGAGACGGCACATGGGACTACACGGTATATGACAACACCGTCAGTCCTTACGGCGAAAATGACGCAACGGAACTCTATGGCTTCATCGCTCATGACAACACGACAACGTATGTATATGACAGGGCGGCGAGGACCATTACGTTCACAACCCGCGGAAAGAAGTATGTCGTGGATTATCTGATACCTGGAACATACAAGTACGCAGGCAAGGATGTCGCAGTGGATGCAGGCAAGTTCCCGTATACATTTGCCATGCATTACGACATGGGATATACAGAACCGCGTATCCCTAATTACTCCAATGCAAACAACGGTTGTGCCCGTCACTACGTCTGGGCACGTGACTGGGTCCTCTACCTCAACAAGCAGTAGAAAAAACTAAAACATAATTAAAACAAATAGCAATGAAACGATTTTTATCAATCCTTAGCCTGATTGTATTTGGCTTTGCATCGATGTCATGCTACGATGATTCAAAATTGTGGGAGACAGTTGATGACCTTGACGGCAGAGTTCAGACTCTTGAGAATCTCTGCACAAAACTTAACAGTAACCTCACAGCCCTTTCTGCCTTGGTGGAGTCTATGGAGAAAGGTGACTATGTCGTAAGTGTTTCTCCGTTGAAGGAAGGCACTGTAGAGGTCGGATATCGTATTATATTCAAAGAGAACGGTCCTGTCGATCTTTATCATGGTATCAACGGTACGGATGGTGTCGATGGTGACAAGGGTGAGACCGGCTCCCAGGGTCCTAAGGGTGATAAGGGTGATACAGGTGCTCAGGGTCCTCAGGGAGAGAAAGGTGATGCTCCTGAACTCGGTACCAAGCAGGACACTGCTGACGGTCTTTACTACTGGACAATCGACGGCGAGTGGGTTCTTGATGCAGAGGGAAAGAAGATTCCTCTGGTCACTCCGGGCGCAACCCCTCAACTCAAGATCGAGGACGAGACATGGTTTGTGTCTTATGATGATGGAAAGGAATGGGAAGAACTCGGAGCCGCTGTTTCTGTCGGAATCAAGGAGATCGAGGAAGTTGATGGAGAACTTGTGATCACAATGGCTGACGGAAGCCAGATCGCTGTTCCTCTCGGAAGCCCTATGAAGGTGGTTCTCGGCGAGTTCGACGGAGCAACTCTCCAGTATGGCTCAGACCTTGAGATTCCTTATACTATCGAAGGTGTTGAAGGTGATGTGGTTGTATTCCTTCTTAAGGAAGGTGCTGCATTCGAGGCTGAACTTGTGGAAGAGTCCGCTTTAGCAGGAAAGGTCGTTGTAAAGCAACTCGCTTCCGATACAAAGGAATCTAAAGGCAAGATCGGAATCTTCGCATCTGCAGAGGACGGAACAACCGTTTCTCAGGCTGTAAGACTTGTTTCCGGCGTATTCTACTCGGTAGAGGGTAACAAGGAGACTTATGAAGTTGACGCTGCCGGCGGAAAGGTTGAGTTCACGGTTGCAACAAATGCTGCATTTGAGGTAAAGACAGATGCTGAGTGGATTACATATGTTCAGACCAAGGCTGTGGAGGAGAAGGTTCTCGGCTTCGATGTTGCTGCAAATGAGGGCGAGGCGAGAGAGGCTGCTGTGGAGATCGTTTCCGGCGGTATCACTCTCGGCTTCACTGTCGCTCAGGCAGGTGGATATGTTCCTGTTCCGGAGGAATCTCTCGTAGGTGCATACAAGATCCAGAAGTTCTGGGTATATGGTGGTACAGGTCCTGAATACGGCGGAGCCGGCTGGGTTGATATGCACAACAAGACATGGTGGTTCGACGAGACTACAGGACACGGTATCAAGGCAGAACTTGACAACTACATCGAGTTTACACTTACTGAATTCAATGCCGAAGGTACTCAGAGCACAGGTAAGTGCGTGAACTGGGCAGGTGCTGACGGTAAGAACTGGGACTGCTGGTTCTACAATAACCTGAATCCTTCTACCGGTGAATACCGTAACCCTGACGCTCCGCTTGATGCTTCGAACTTCTATCGCCAGATTCCTATCGGCGAAAGTACATGGGTGCGTGATTATACAGTTACTCCTAACACCGTTACATTCACAGACGCAGAGGGAAGAAAGACAGTCCTCGAGATCCTCGAGCCTGGCTATCAGTTCGTACCTGGTTCTTACGACAAGAATGCAACAGCCAATACAAGGACATTCCCAAGAACAGAGGGCGATGACCTTACTTTCCATGCATCAGTCAAGGGTGCAGACAACTGGAACAAGTCATATACTGAGATTGACAAGATATTCTACAGACCTCGTGAATTCTTCATCGATGTTGACAAGGTTGACGCAGTTCCTGAGGCATCGAAGACTACTGAGGCAAAGTGGGTTCCTGAGTTCCCGGATGCCGGAGGAGCGGAAACACTCGCCGGTACATACAAGTTCAGAGATGGCAAGACTGTCGGTGGTAAGGATGGTTCGATCACTGCGAAAGGTCTTATCGAGCAGTACGGCGGATGGGATCCTGTAAAGGCATCCATCAACTCCATGAAGGATGACAAGTACACCTTCATTGCTACCGGAACAGATGCCGATGGCAATGAGACTGGTACTGTTACATTCGACAAGGGTGCTGATGGCCTTACCTGGGACTATAAACTCCTTGACAACATGAACGGTAACAAAGTGTACGACGGTACAGACATGTATTGCATCTTCTCTATCGAGGGTACCACTACATATGTGTACGATGCTGAAGCAGGTACAGTGACTCTTTCAACTGATGGAAGAGAGTATGTAGTAGACTTCCTCGCTCCGGGTGCATATGAATACTCCGGCCTTAATGTTACGGTTCCTGCCGCTGCCGCATTCGGTTTCCACCTTGATCTCGGATACACGGAGGCTCGCGTTGCCGGTTATTCTTCTACATCAAACGGCTTCTCTCGTCACTATGTATGGGCAAGACATCATGTCTTCTGCTTTGACAAGGTATAATCCCAAGTGAATCCATAAAAAAGCCGCGTTATCGGAGCACCGGTAATGCGGCTTTTTAACTATATTTGATGAAATTTATCTCATATAAGTATGAAACGTCTTATTTTGATGTTGGCCGCCATGGCCATCGTCCTGCCTTCAATGGCAAGAAATTACAAGTATGACAAGGAAATCCTGTACAGAGGTGCTCCTGATGCTTACACGGAAAAGATGTGCCGTCTGGATGTAGCATATGAGGAAGGCACTCAGGACCGTCCGGTGATAGTCTGGTTCCACGGAGGCGGACTCACAGGAGGCTGGAGGCATATTCCGGAGACACTTCTTCGTGACGGAGCCGTCGTGGTAGGCGTGGGTTATCGTTTTGTGACGGAAGTTTCGCTTTCAGAGACCATCGACGATGCTGCAGCATCGGTTGACTGGGTACTGAAGAATATAGAAAAATATGGCGGAGACCTGTCTAAGGTCTACCTTGCAGGCCATTCTGCCGGAGGATATCTTGTGAGCATGCTCGGACTCAACAAGGAATATCTTGCAAAGTATGGAATCGACCCGGACAGGCAGATCAAGACGCTAGTGCCTTATAGCGGCCAGGTAATCACCCATTTCGCTCAAAGACAGAAGCAGGGGATAGCAAACCTCACTCCTACCATAGACCGGTTTGCCCCGCTTTACTTCGTGCGAGGCGATGCTGCTCCGATGCTGATAATCTCAGGAGACCGTGAACTTGAACTGTTCGGTCGATATGAGGAGAATGCCTACTTCGTGCGCATGCTCCGTCTTAACGGCCATAAGAATGTGACATTCCTGGAGGTGGACGGCTTCGATCACGGCGACATGGCAGAACCCGCACATCTTATCCTGCTGAAATATATCAGAAACAGCAAATAAGCCTGATATCAAAAGCGAAGTGACAGTCTGTCACAAGGCGGCATTGGCTCCCGAAAAGGGAGGGGCACCCACGTAGTGGGGAGGACCGCCGGTGACAGACTGTCACTTCGCTTTTATGTTACTTTTGTGCGCGCCTGATCTCCAACTCTCCCTGGATCTCTTTCATCCTCTTGGTAGTAAGAGGATATAGTGATACAAAGAAGAGAGACATTGCGGCAACCGCCGCAGGAACAAAACTCATCAGAGCACGTACCCACACCAATGCAGATTCTGTCTGGACGGCAGTTGTCTCTGTGCTGAATCCGACAGCAGCAAGTATTGCTGTGACGGCTGACCCTCCGATTGCACCTCCGAATTTCTGAGCCATGGATGATGACGAGAAGATAAGTCCGGTAGAAGATGTGTTGAACTTGAGTTCGGCGTAGTCGGCAATGTCTGCATACATGCTCCATACAAGAGGAGAAATGATACCTGTCATGATATTGATTATCACCTGAAGGAGCATCATCATCCAGTATCCTCCTGTGGTAAGAGGAATGAAGAAGAACAGGCAACTGAGCACTATCAGCAGGATGAGCGAATATATGAATGTACTCTTCTTTCCTATTTTTGATGTGATGGCCGGTGTCATTGACACACCTACCATGTTCGAAACCTCACCTACAGCGAAGAATATTCCTGCGTAGAAAAGGAACTCGGCAGAAAAGATCTTCAACTGTGCCCCGTCTCCTATTACGCTGGCAAAGAAGAACGGTCCTGCTGTGTAGCGTGCTGCACTGAACAGATTGAAGAAAAGTACTCCTCCAAGAAGAATCCACCATGGGGCATTCCTGAATAGCGTCTTGAGGTCAGAACCCACAGAAGTCTCTTTTGGTATGCTCTTGACAGTCTCTCTGGTCATCTTGAAGCAGAGGAGGAAAAGAAGGAAGCAGCAGGCTGCAACCACTATCATTGCATATTGCCATGATGAAGGATCATTCACCGAACTATCGATGCCCTGGAGTCTGTTGAACAGTTTGCAGAGCGGCTCCCAGCCGGCAAGCACAACGAAACTTCCCGCATATGCAAAGAACATTCTGAATGAAGAGAACACGGTCTTTTCATCTGAATCAGCCGTCATCACTCCCAACATCGCTCCGTAAGGTACATTGATGGCAGTGTATACGGTCATCATCATGACGTATGTCACATACGCCCATATGCGTTTTCCTGCGTATCCGAACTCAGGAGTAGTGAATAACAGTACTCCGGTAACGGCAAAAGGAAGGGCTATCCAAAGGAGGTACGGTCTGTACTTGCCCCATTTTGTCTGTGTTCTGTCTGCTATGATACCCATCATAGGGTCGGAAACAGCGTCCCATATACGTGTGACCAGCATCAGGAAGGTTGCATCTACGAGACTGAGTCCAAAGATAGTAGAATAGAAGAAGGGCAGGTAGGCAGTGAATATCTTCCAGAACATGGAAGATGACATGTCGCCGAATCCGTAACCTATCTTTCGGCTTAGCGGCGCCTTAGGCGCCGCTGTTGTTTTAGTGTCAGTCATTATATTTTGGGCTTATTTCAAATTCATGTCGATAAGTCTGTTCAGGCGTTTCACGCTCTCGCCTGTCGTGAGGGCGTCAGGCTCCGTGTTCATGCAATAGTCAACCAGACGGTCGACAGTCGAAGTCGCCACATGCATGCGTGTGTCACTCGATGCATAATAGATGAATACCTTGCCGCCTTCGTCTGCAATCCAGCCGTTTGTGAAGAGTACGTTCATCACATCTCCGATATATTCCTCTCCTTCAGGAACCATGAAGAATCCGGCAGGATCTGCAATCATCTTTGTCGGGTCCTCGAGTGATGTCATATACATATAAAGCACATAGCGGAGACCGGAAGCGCAGCCACGTACTCCATGAGCAAGGTGAAGCCAGCCTTTGTCGGTCTTGATAGGATGTGGACCTTCGCCGTTCTTGACTTCCTTTATCGTGTGGTAAAATCTCTCATTGATGATCTTCTCTTCCGTGACAACTGCTTTTTCCATGCTGTCGACAAGCGCCCAGCCGATTCCGCCGCCGCTGCCTGCATCGATGAATCCGTCCTGCGGGCGGGTGTAGAGGGCGTATTTACCATCTACGAACTCAGGGTGGAGAACGACGTTGCGCTGCTGGGATTTTGATTCCAGATCAGGAAGACGCTCCCAGTTCACGAGGTCCTTTGTACGTGCGATGCCTGCTGCTGCAACCGCAGACGAGAGGTCGCCGGCAGGTGCATCCGGGTCCTTGCGTTCCACGCAGAATATGCCATAGATCCAGCCGTCCTCATGCGCAGTAAGTCGCATGTCATATATGTTTGTAGCAGGTTCGCCGTATTCAGGCATTGTGATAGGGCGGTCCCAGAAACGGAAGTTATCTACGCCGTTCGGACTTTCTGCAACAGCGAAGAAGGACTTGCGGTCAGCACCTTCCACGCGAACGACAAGTACGTATTTCCCATTCCACTTGATTGCTCCCGAATTGAGGGCGGCGTGAATGCCATAGCGCTCCATAAGGTATGGATTGGTCTCCTTGTTCAGGTCGTACCTCCAGAAAAGAGGGGCATGGTCTCCTGTGAGAATAGGATTGGTGTAACGCTCGTATACTCCGTTACCTTCTATAGGCTCATTCTTCTTGGTGATTAAAGCCTCGTGCTCTGATTTTAACCAGGCAAGTCTTTGCTCGAAATTCATATGTTTGAAAATTAGATGATTATTCTATAAATGACATTTGCTCGTTTGAGGCGAAAGCCTTGAAGTCTTCCGCAGATTCATGCCCCGGATATGGAGCATAGAAATGGTGCTGCATATCTTCGTTACAGGCATTTCTCCAGAGCAGCACGTACGAAACAGGGAAGTCCTTGATTGCCGGATAGAGAACCTCCGTCCACCATTTCTCATATTTTACGCCCTCGCACCCTGCTTCTGTGACAGCCATCAGTCTGCCATGTTCCTTTGCGAATGCCTCTGTCAGGGAAAGGCAATGCCGCAGTCTCTCCACATAGTCCTCATTAGTGCCGAACTGATAGAAGTCTATTCCTACCATGTCTACGATATCGTCACCCGGATATCTCTCGCCGAAGTTGTCGTCCGTCAGACCGCCTGCATCCGGAGAGTATGACCACACGAGGTTGTCAAGTCCTCTTTCTCCGGACATATAGTCATATGTCACCTTCCAGAGAGCCACATACTGTTCTGTGGTGCAGAGATTCTGTCCCCACCAGAACCAGTCTCTCGTGTGCTCATGCCATGGACGGAATATTATGGGAATCCTCTTTCCGTCATCTGTCCGGAATGAGTCGAGGTAGTCAGCAGCCTTACATAGCCATCCCATGAACATCTCGTGCTTTTCACCTCCGGGCAGGATTGACTCAACGACTTCTGTGGACTTGTTGTCCCATGTATCCCCTCCTGTGAGAGGGTTGCGCATGTGCCATGAAAACGAAATGATTCCGCCCCTTCTGTGATGGGAAATGGCCGAGGTCCTCATATGGTTGAAGTCGTTGTCGTCAATATTGACAGGCGAGTCGAGTTCGATGCCTCCCAGGTCCATCCCGTAGAGGGCCGGGTATCTTCCGCATACATCATGGATGTCGGACCTGACGAATTCCGTTGCATCCTTATCTGCCTTCCATGAATGTCCGTACAGATAGGTATCCTGATGTCCGAACAATATTTCCTTCTGATTTACGTGGCGGTCAAGACGTTCAATAAGAGATTCGGCCGGAGTCTGTACAGGTTGTCCGCAGCAGGATGTAAATGCAATCATCGTGGCAATCTTCGTCATAAACTTCAGAGTTTTCATGCTTCCGGCAAGTCCAATTTATACCATCGCAAATTTAGTGGTTAGTGCATTGTTTTGCAAATACATATCAGTCCTATGGTTATGCTTTTTTGACAGACGTGTTGTTTGGGTGACATTAGTTCAGACGGGTGTGCTCTTATCCAATCTATTTTCCCTATATTTGTACAAACTATATACTATGACAACGACTAAAGTGACTGCTGTTGAACTGCTTGCGGCCAAGGCGCTTGCGGCGGAAATGAAAAGGGAACTCACCGGTGACATCCTGCCATATTGGATCAGCAGGATGTGTTCTCCGGACGGCCGTTTTTATGGAAGGATCGACGGAAATGAGGTACTTGACCCATCTGCTCCCGTCGGCGGAATAATGACCGCCCGAATATTATGGACATTTGCCTCGGCATACAGGGTGCTGGGCAATACTGAATATCTTGACATGGCCCTGAAGGCCAAGAATATCCTTATAAACTGTTTTTACGACTCGGAGTTCGGAGGCATATACTGGTCTCTCGATGCAGACTATGCTCCGCTTGATACGAAAAAACAGATCTATGCCATTGCATTCGCCATCTATGGCCTTGCTGAATTGAATAGGGCTACGGGTGATGAGGAGGCACTGGAATATGCCGTCAGGCTCTTCCGTTCTATTGAGGAGCATAGTTATGACAAGGAAAAAGACGGATACTTCGAGGCATTCACACGTTCCTGGGGACCGATTGAGGATATGCGTCTGAGTGAGAAGGATGCCAACGAGAGCAAGACGATGAATACTCATCTGCATGTGATTGAAGCATATACGTGTCTGTATAGAGTATGGAAGGATCCTTTGCTGGAAGCACGGCTTCGAGGGCTGATAGACATATTCGACAGATATATCCTTGCCGGAGACGGCCATCTTAAACTCTTCTTTGACAATGACTGGAACTGCGGGTACAGCATATTTTCGTATGGACATGACATCGAGGCTTCATGGCTTCTCCATGAGGCGGCATTGGTCCTTGGCGACAAGGAAGTGCTTGCAAAAGTGGAGTCGCGTCTCCCTTCGGTGGTAGATGCCGCGACAGAGGGCTTCACTCCGGAAGGCGGAATGATTTATGAAAAAGTAGCGGATGAAATAGACGGAGACCGTCATTGGTGGGTTCAGGCGGAGGCTGCTGTAGGATATTTCAATATGTGGGAGCATTTCGGCGTGCAGGAAGGAATTGAGAATGCTGTCCATTGCTGGGAGTTCATAAAGAACAGGCTTCTGGACCGTGAAAACGGCGAGTGGTTCTGGAGTGTGAGGGCCGACGGTACTGTCAACCGCGATGAGGACAAGGCCGGTTTCTGGAAATGTCCTTACCACAGCGGACGTATGTGTCTTGAAATAATCGAACGAATGGTCTGACGCTTATGGGAAATAAGATAATGAAGATCGCCTACGCGGCGTTTATAGCACTTCTGACCATCGGTCTTATTGTGTTCATGATAATCCATATCGGCAAAGGACTCGCCGGAGGAAATGAAAAACTTATTCTTGGAGCCTATGTTCTGATGATCATCTGGGCTTTGATGAAACTGTATAATGCAATCAAGAGTCTGAAATGAAAAAGATAATAGTGATGGCGTTCCTTCTTCTGGCAGCAGTCTCTGCGGCCGCCGGTCCGAAGAAGGCATCCTCCATATTTAATAAGGAGCACCTCAACGTATCCGTACACGGCCGTTATCAGCATATGCTGGACGGTCACAACATGTACCGTGATGTTGCGGACAGTTACGGTTCTTTCCTCGGCGGTGTCCAGGTCGGTCTGAACACGCATCCCTCAGACAGCAGTTGGTGGGCCAATGCTTACAATTATCCGAGTCTATCCCTGGGATTCTCCTATGACAACACAAGTTCGCTCAAGACAAAACCCGGTACGCATCTGGGAGATTTCTACAATATATATCTTGCCATGGGCTTTGACTTCTTCCGTGCGGGAATATTTTCCATCGGACCGGTGATAGAGGTCGGAGCGTCGTTCTGTACCGACAGATATAATCCGCCTTATAATATTCCCAACAAGTTCGTTGGTTCGACCCTTCTTGCCAATCTTGCAGGAGGCCTCGAGGCTAAGTTCCGCTTTCTCCCTCAATGGGAAATCGCCCTCACAGGCTATCTTGTACATCACTCGAACGGAATGACAAGGGTTCCTAACTGGGGAACCAATCAGGCCGCTGTCGGAGCAAAACTCAAATATTATCTGACTCCGCAGGAGACTGACAAGAGAATACACCTGGAGAAACCCGCATTTCCGAAGGGCCTGAGGTGGAACATATATACGGCATATGGCGTTCACAGTTGCGATATGGAACTGAAGGCAAAAGGTCCTGAGGCCTACCCTGTAAAGCCGCGCCTGAGGGCGATTCTTGGTGTTGATGCAGCGTGGAGGTATCATCAGTTGCTTTCTACCGGCATCGGCATTGAGGCCAACTATGCCGGAAACACCTATCGCGAAAACGACCTTGCCATACATGGAAAGGAGGACCCCAAGGGCTATTCTTCCATATATACTTCAGTCCATCTCATGCAGAATCTTCATTATGACAATTTTTCCCTTCATTTTGCATGGGGTGTATATACCTTCAAGAGGACGGGACTGGCAGAGGATATGGGAAGATGTTTCCAGCGCATCGGAGCGCGTTATCATCTTCCTCCGTTCAAGACAGGGCAGATGTTCGTGGGATTCGATATGAGAGCGCATTATCTTGACCGTTCGTACTGCCTTGAGTTCAGCGTAGGTGTGACGCTATAGGCCTGCATATATATAAAAATAAACCGACTGATATGTGATCAGCCGGTTTATTTTTATGTAATCCTTAGATTATCTGTACTGTGCGAACTCGATGTCCTTCTCAGCGCGAGCAGCAAGTTTCTCGCACTTCTTCGCAGCCTCGAGGTTCTTCTTCACACCTTCTGCATCACCGTTACGTGCAGCAGCGATAGCGCGGAGGTAAGCAGCGCATGGGCACTCGCACTTGAGGGCAGCAGCAGGAGCAGTGTTACCGTTGAGCAGAGCGATGAGAGCAGCGTTGAAGCCTTCCTCACCGGCAACCTTAGCGGCAGCAGCCTTATAGTCACCGTTAAGAACGTCTACGATAGCAAGGTTAGCGTTGTTGCCGGCAGCCTTGAAGAGTTTTGCAGCCTCAGCGTTGTTACCCTCGAGAAGAGCGACAACACCCTTAGCGTTCTTCACGTCAGCATCCTCAGCGCAAGCAGCGAGAGCAGCCTTAGCGTCAGCAAGTTTGTCCATCTTGATGTAAGTAACAGCAAGGTTGTACTGACCGTTAGCGCTGTCAAACTTCTCAACAGCCTTCTTGTAGAGAGCCACCTTCTGGTCGTTCTCCTTCACGAGAGTAGCGGCACGAAGAAGTGCAGTCTCGTCAAGAACGTCGATGTTTTCCTCGATGAGTTTGAGGAGTTCCTCGTTAGAGTAGTTGGTGTACTCTACGTTAGCGATGAAGCGTGCACGACGGAGTTCAGGAAGAACGTTGCTTGCAAGAGTCTTGTAAACTGCAGACATGTTCTTGATTTCCTGCTCGCGTACTGCAGGGTCGCTGTACATAGAAAGAACGCGGATGATAAGGTCCTTGTCCTCGATGTCAGAAGCGGCAACGAGTTCCTGGAATCCTTCCCAGTCCTCACCTACGCTTGTTACGTTTACCGGAACACCGAATGGGTTCTTCTTGGTGATCTTGTTGAATGCCTTCTCAGCAGACTTTGAACGGTTGTCAGAAAGTTTTGCGTTCTGGTCCTCTTTTCCGTCTGGTGAAGCATAAGCGACAACGTCAGTGCTTACGAGAGTCTTGCGCTCGTCAGCCTTTACAGCCTCAACAGCAGCAAGGAAATCCTTAACTGACTGAGACTTTGTCTGGCTGTTTCTTACAACTGAACTGTTGATCTGATAAAGAACCTGACCTTCCTCAGTCTGCTTGATGATCTCCTGGTAGTTGTCAGCCTTGAGAGGGAGGTTAGCCTTCTTGCAGATAAGCATGTAAGTAGTGTTTGCACCGTCAGCAACCTTCTTTACAGGGAGGTCGATCTTGTCCTTCTTGTGGCTTGCTACGCCGCGGAGTTCAAGATAGCAGTTCTCCATACCTGGTACATACTCGAACTTAACGTTCTTTGTTACAGTCGAACCGGCAGAAGGAACTACCTGATAGTTGTCCTCTACCTTTTCGCCCTGGAACATGAATGGCTCCATCTTAACCTCGCCACCGTCGTAAACGATAACCGGAGTAACCTCGAGGATAGCCTTTGGATGGAAGTAATCCTCAGGATAAGTAACAGAAACAGCAGCGTTGATCTCACCAGCCACTACTTCAAGAACTGCAGGATCGCATTTTACGATCACGTTCTCAGCCTGCTCTGCCATTTTCTCAGGTGAACTACAAGCGATTGCAGCAAAACCGAGGATAGCGGCAGCCATTGATTTGATAGAATTTTTCATCGTTAATTGAATATTAATTGGTTTATGATTTTTCCGTAGTATTCCTAAATACACCTTATCCGCGCAAAGATAGCATAATTTTTATATTTTTTATATAAGGGAGTGCATATTTTACTCTCTTTTCGTAACTTTGCACCGTTATGACGAATCAGGAACTACAAAGTCTAAAAAACAAGTACGATATAATAGGCAACGATCCCGCTCTCAACAGGGCGTTGGAGATCGCTGTCAAGGTCGCTCCCATAGACATGACTGTGCTCGTGACGGGTGAAAGCGGAGTCGGAAAGGAGAACATTCCGAAGATCATCCACCAGAACAGTCCGCGCAGGAGAGCGAAATACTTTGCCATAAACTGCGGTGCCATTCCTGAAGGCACTGTCGACTCGGAACTCTTCGGACACGAAAAGGGCGCATTTACCGGTGCCAATGAGATGAGAAAGGGATATTTCGAAGAGGCTGACGGCGGAACCCTTTTCCTTGACGAAGTGGCTGAACTGCCTCTTGCTTCACAGGCTAAACTTCTGAGAGTGCTTCAGGACGGGGAATTCATAAGGGTAGGATCGTCGAAGGTGCTCAAGACGGATGTGAGGGTGATCGCAGCGACAAATGTCAATCTTCTGAATGCGGTGGCAAAGGGTAAGTTCAGGGCGGACCTGTACTACCGTCTGGAGACTGTGACCATCAGCATGCCGGCTCTTCGTGAGCGTCCGGCCGACATAAACCTTCTTTTCCGTAAGTTTGCATCGGATTTTTCGTCAAAATACGGAATATGCAAGGTCACATTGACCGAAGATGCCTCCATATTGCTTCGTAAATACAGATGGCCCGGCAATATCCGTCAGTTGAAGAATGTGGCGGAGAAGGTTTCGGCACTTGAATCTGTCAAATTGTCCTCCGGTTCTGACAAGTGTGTCATAGATGTGGACACTCTTATGAAGTATATTCCGAGGGAGGAACCGAATCTGCTTCCGACTACGGTGCAGACGCAGGAAAAACTCGAGGCTTCCGAAAAGGAGGCGATAGTGAGGATGCTCCTTAAATTGAAACATGAGGTGGATTATATGAAGGAGGTTCTTGCCAATGCAGGATTGACGGGTACGCCTTCGGCTCCTGTTGCCGCCCTGCCTCATGAGCCGTCCGGTATCGGAAGAGAGGACATCGGCTATGACAACATGCAGGAAGACCCTGAGGAACAGGAGTTTGAAGAAAAGACGGAGGAAGCCATGTCGCTGAAGTCCCTGGGTCAGGAACTGATAGAGAAAGTGCTGCGCAAGCATGGAGGAAACCGTAAGGCCGCGGCTGCGGAACTGGGTATATCCGAGAGAACATTATACAGAAAACTCAAGAAATGACAAGAAGAAATATCATCGCAATCCTCGCCGCAGCGGCATCCCTGGTCATGACTGCATTCATCGTGCAGTCGTGCGGTATATATTCGTTTACCGGAACATCCATTCAGCCGGATGTCAAGACCGTGACTATCAATTACTTCGAATATAAGGCCCTGAAGGTGAACCCGACCTTGAGCAATCAGATAACCGAGGCTCTGAAGGATAAGTTCACCCGTCTTACCAAACTTGAGCAGGTGGATATCGACGGAGACCTTGAGATAATAGGAGAGGTTACGGGATATGATGTAAAGGCTACTGCCATCACTGCAAACGAGCAAGCGGCACAGAACCGTCTTACTGTAAACGTAAAGATTGCATTCATCGACAGGAAATATCCGGAAAACAGTTTCGAGAACAAGTCATTCTCGGCATATGCGGACTTCGACGCCATGCAGCAACTTGATGCGGTGGAGGCATCCCTCTGCGAGGAGATTGTGGAGAAACTTTGTGAGGATATATTCAACGGAACGGTGGCAAACTGGTAATTATGGAAGGATTCATTGACATCAAGAGACTTACCCTTGACGAACTTATGGGCATAGTCAACCTGTATCCATGGTTCGGCGGTGCCAGAAAGGAACTTTGTGCAAGGCTTTCGGCAATGGGCGAAGATGTGATGGGAGACGGTCAGTTTACCGCCTCCGCACTGTATCTGCCATCGCGCAAGAAGATATCGGATATGGTCAGAAAAGGCTCCAGGGCCAGGTTGACCGACGATGATGTGGAAAGGGTGATCAAGTCATATGTCGAGGAGAGGCAGATGCAGGATGCTCCGAAAAGGAGGGTCTATGCCGGTGCAGGAGACTATTTTTCGCAGGAAGAATATGACCAGGCAAGACACGAGGAGGATAATGTCTTCTCAAGATATGCGGCCAAGGCCAGAAAGGAAAGATCCGAGGCTTCACAAGGTGAGCCTGTATTTGATTTCTTTACCGAGACATTGGCTCAGATATATGCTGAACAGGGTTATTATGAGCAGGCTAAGGATATATATTCAAAACTAATTTTGGCATATCCGGAAAAAAATGCTTACTTTGCAGCCCTTATTCAAAAATTGGACGAATTAAATTAGTTTAGATATGAACGCACTTTTTACAGTTTTGACTATTCTTGTGCTGATTGCCAGCGTTCTGATTACTCTCATTGTTCTTCTTCAGAACGGTAAGGGTGGCGGACTTGCAAGCAACTTTGTTGCAGGAAACCAGACTTTCGGTGTACGCCAGACTACCGATATCCTCGAGAAGATCACATGGGGTCTCGTTGCTTTCATCTTTGTTGTGTCGATTGTGACATCATTCGCACTCAGCAACAAGGCAAAGGAGATTGACCTTACCGAGAAGATCGAGATGGAAGCACCGGCTCCGGAGTTCCCGGCCGCTCTTCCTGAGGCAGAGGTTCCTGCTGAGGCTCCTGCAGAGACACCGGCAAACTAGTCTGCCCGCTGACAAATTGTCAGTCTGAGGCATTTGGAATACAATTTGACCTTTAGCCGTCAGTTCTATGATCTGACGGCTATTGTTGCATAGTGCCGTCAGTAAATAATGTCCGACTCGTCCGCTCATGTCGAGCATTGCTGTTGTTATGTCGAGCATTGCCGTTGTCATGTCGAGCGTAGTCGAGACATCTAAAAACCAAGGAGGAATGAATTATGGCAGAAAACAAGTTTGAAAATTTAAGCAGGTTCGCTGTCAATCTCAACGAGAGGGCGGCGCAGGGAAAACTCGACCCCGTGATAGGAAGGGACGAGGAAATCAGAAGAGTATTGCAGATCCTTAGCAGAAGGACAAAGAATAATCCGATTCTCGTGGGTGAACCGGGTGTGGGAAAGACGGCCATATCAGAAGGAATAGCCCGGAAGATTGTGGACGGAGATGTACCGGAGACCCTCAAGAGCAGGAAGATATATTCTCTTGACCTGGGTGCGTTGATAGCAGGCGCCAAATATCAGGGAGAGTTTGAGGAACGTCTTAAAGGCGTGGTGAAGGAAGTCGTCGAAAGCGATGGAGAAGTGATACTGTTCATTGATGAGATACATACATTGGTGGGTGCCGGAAGGACGTCCGGTGCGATGGACGCATCCAATATATTGAAACCGGCTCTGGCCCGTGGTGAACTCCGTACCATAGGCTCTACCACTCTGGACGAGTATCAGAAATATTTCGAGACCGACAAGGCCCTCGAGAGGCGTTTCCAGATGGTGATGGTGGAAGAGCCGTCGCCTGCAGCGTCCATATCCATAATGAGAGGTCTGAAGGAACGCTATGAAAACCATCATAAGGTACGCATAGAGGATGATGCCTTGATTGCCGCTGTGGAACTTTCCCACAGATATATCACCAACCGTTTCCTTCCGGACAAGGCTATCGACCTTGTGGATGAGGCGGCCTCACGTCTGCGTCTGGAAATGAACTCCGTTCCGGAGCCTATTGCAGAACTGGATAGCCGTATCCGTCAGTTGGAGATCGAGAAGGAGGCTGTGAAGAGGGAAGGAGTATCCCTGAAGACCGATAAGATCAAGGCTGAACTGAAGGAACTCTCGGCCGAGAGGGAGCAGTTGAGGAAACGCTGGGACGAGGAGAAAGGCATATTGTCAGGACTTCAGTCTGCCCGTCAGAAGATGGAGGACTACAGGATTGAGGCTCACAATGCCGAGAGAGCGGGAGATTACGGCAAGGTGGCTGAAATAAGGTACGGCAAGATGGCTCAGGCGCAGAAGGAGATCGACTCCCTCACCCAGAGGCAGGCTTCCATCAAGGATCCGATAATAACAGAGGCTGTGACACCGGAAGATATAGCCGAGGTTGTGGCTAAATGGACAGGTATACCGGTGAAGAGGATGCTTGAAAGCGAAAGGGAGAAACTCCTCAGGATGGAGGCGGAACTTCACAAGAGGGTAGTGGGACAGAACATGGCGATAGAGGCTGTTGCAGATGCCGTGCGTCGTTCTCGTGCGGGTCTTCAGAATGAGAAAAGGCCTATAGGGTCCTTCCTTTTCATGGGTACCACAGGTGTGGGCAAGACCGAACTGGCGAAGGCTCTCGCCGAGTTTCTCTTCAATGATGAGAACATGATGACCAGAATCGATATGAGCGAATATCAGGAACGTCACTCTGTGAGCCGTCTTGTGGGTGCGCCTCCGGGATATGTAGGATATGACGAAGGTGGCCAACTGACTGAGGCGGTACGCCGTAAACCGTATTCGGTAGTGCTTCTGGACGAGATAGAGAAGGCTCACCCTGATGTGTTCAATATTCTCCTTCAGGTTCTGGATGACGGACGTCTTACTGACAACAAGGGCAGGACCGTGGATTTCAAGAACACTATCCTGATCATGACCTCCAATGTCGGTGCAGATATAATCCAGGGCTTCATGGAGCATCTTCCTGCAGAGGGAGATGAAAGGAACAGGATGCTTTCGGACTGTCGCAGCGAGGTTCTGGAAGTGCTCAAGCGTACTGTCCGTCCGGAGTTTCTGAACAGGATAGACGAGGTTATAATGTTCGAACCACTTTCGCAGACAGACATCAGGCAGATTCTGCGTATGCAGATTGCCGGTCTTCAGGAGAAACTTGCAGAGAACGGAGTGAGCATCTCTTTCAGCAAGGAATTCGAGGACTATATGAGCAGCAAGGGATATGAACCGGCCTACGGTGCGCGTCCTATCAAGCGTCTGATGCAGAAGGAACTGGTCAATCTGCTTGCCAAAAATATCCTTGACGGTCACGTGCAGAGGGATTCGGATATACTGATAGACATACGTGACGGGCAGATATTCATTACGCAGAATTGACCTTGCGTACACGAAACTCCCTGATATAACGCGCATAACGCTTCCAATTATTTTTGTGAAAAGGTATTGCGGATATAAAAATATTTCTATATTTGCTACCGGATAACCTAGACAAGACTATGCGCGGACTATTTATCTTTATAGTTGGGCTGGTGTTGCCGTTTGCAGCAGTAGCCCAGAATTTTACTATCTCGGGTACAGTAAAGGACAAGACAACCGGTAAGCCTGTGGAGTTTGCTACCGTCGTCCTCGAGAATTCGGAGCAGTGGGCAGTAGTTGATGCCAAGGGATACTTCGAGATCAGGAATGTCCCTGCAGGAAAGAATATGCTCAGTGTGTCATATCTCGGATATGTCACTGATACTCAGGAACTGGATGTCCAGAAAAGCATCACCGCTCTGGTGATAGCACTCGCAGAGGACAACCTCAGGTTGGAGAGTGCTGTAGTCACGGCTAAAGAGAATACCAATTCAGCCACAACATCCCGTACCATAGACAAGGCGGCATTGGAACATATCCAGTTGATGAATGTGTCCGCTGTTACGGGCCTTCTCCCCGGAGGTACCACCTCGTCCGGCTCCCTCACTTCCGAGCAGACCATCTCTCTGCGAGGAGGCGGATCGTTCAATACTTCGGTAGAAGTGGACGGAATCAGAATGTCCAATAATGCATCTTTCTCAAGTTCTTCAGGTGTTACTACCAATAATATCGCATCCTCTAATGTAGAGTCTGTCGAAATCATCACCGGTGTACCTTCTGTAGAATACGGAGATATGACTGCAGGAGTCGTAAAGATCAATACACGTAAAGGTCGTACACCTTGGCAGGTGACAATGTCCACAAGCCCGTCTACAAAGCAGGTGTCGTTCAGCAAAGGATTCGGTCTCGGCTCTACCAGGAAAGGAAGGTCGAGAGGTGTGATCAATGCGAGTGCGGAGTATGCAAAGTCTGTGTCTACAAAGATGTCTCCATACAGTTCCTATGACCGTAAGCAGTTGAGCCTGTCCTACAGTGCACAACTTTCCAGCGGATTCTTCAGCGACAAGCCTCTCCGACTGACTGCCGGTGTTACCGGAAACCTTGGAGGATTTGACGACAAGTCCGATCCGGACCGTCTTCTCGAGGAGTTCTATATCGGTAAGGACAATGCGGTCAGAGGTAATGTCACCGCGAACTGGCTGCTCAGCAAAAAGTGGATCACCAATGTGGAGTTGAATGCATCTCTTTCATACGGAAACAAGCAGGAACGTCAGAACAGCCGCTACATGAACGCTACAGCCAGCACTTCAGTCCATGCTACAAAGGAGGGCTATTACATCGCCGCTCCTTGGGTAGATGGGGGGGGAATGAGGCAGTACTCATAGAACCCGGTACATATTATACCGTAATGTCGTGGGACGACCGTCCCCTCAATACCCGTGTCGCCCTTAAGGCAAACTGGGCAAGAAACTTCGGCAAGGTCAACAACAAGGTAAAGATAGGTGCCGACTGGACCGCCGACAAGAACTTCGGTATCGGTAAATATGCCGAGGAACCGGAAAAGGCACCGTCATGGAGAGAATACCGCTACTGCGATGTTCCGATGATGTCAGGTCTGGCATTCTATGCAGAAGAGAATTTCCTCCTTCATACCGGAAAAGATTCATATCTCAATCTCATCGCAGGTATCCGTAACGACAACACCATCATTCCGGGTTCGGCTTACGGCACGACATCTTCCTGGTCTCCTCGTTTCAATGCAAAATACAGTTTCTTCACTCCTGCAAGCCGCGGCAACTCCGTTTTCCGTGAACTTTCAATCCGCGCAGGTTGGGGAGTGTCGGTAAAGCAGCCGTCATATTCGATTCTCTATCCTGTACCTTACTACATGGATATGAACTCGTTCACTTCTACGGTTGCAACAGACGGCACGACATATTCGTCCGTGTATGTAATGCCTCGTTATGTGCAGTACAATGCAGATCTGCGCTGGCAGCGCGCTCAGCAGGCTGAACTCGGTCTTGATGTAGACATCGCAGGTGTCCGTATAGCCCTCGCAGGTTACTATACAAGAAACATCGATACTTATACATCTGCCAATACATACGCTCCTTTCACTTATAACTTCACCTCTACGGGTAAGGTCCAGGGACTTCCTATTCCTGCCGAGAACAGAGTTTATTCAGTTGATACACAAACAGGTATCGTCACAGTCTCAGACAAGACCGGAGCATATTCTCCTCTCACCGTGAAAGCGGAGGCGCGCACCAAGTTCGAGTCCATGCCGATCATGACAAACAGCACGAATCCGTCTACACGCATCGGTCTGGAATGGGTGATTGACTTCCCTAAGATCAAGGCTATCAACACAACCATCAGACTTGACGGTAATTTCTATTCTTCACGTTCTGTCTATGCCGACCTTCAGCCGGATTACAGGAACAATGCGACTAATGTGGACGGAACCCTGTACAGATACCTTGGCTGGTACTACGGCGGTGCAGTGGAGTCGAACGGTTCCGAGAGCCAGTCGGTGCGGAACAATCTGTCGATCATCACACATATTCCGAAGGTCGGGATGGTCATTTCCCTCAGACTTGAGGCTAGTTTGCATTCTTATTCGAGAACTCTCAGCCAGAGGGCCGACGGTAGTGCAAGAAGTTATGTGATATCAGACAAGACAGACCTGCTGTCAGTTGTTGAGGATGCTTCAATTTACGAAGGTGAGTGCTGGACAGTCTTTTATCCTGAATACTATACGACATTGACAGATCCTACCCCTGTTCCGTTCCTCGAGAAGTTCAAATGGGCAAAGGCGAACGATCCGGAACTGTATTCAGACCTCTCGAGACTGCCGATCACAACCACAACATACAACTACACCTATCTTAAGGATTACCGTACTCCGACCTTCAACGCCCACTTCAGTGTGACGAAGGAAATAGGTAAGATTGCATCTCTCTCTTTCTATGTGAACAATTTCATCAACAGCCCGCAGCGTATCTACACGACAAAGACAAAGAGTTGGCTGACAATGTTCCCATCGACATATTACGGATTAACACTCAGATTAAAGTTTTAATAATCTAAAATCATAAAATTATGAAAAAAATTATCAGTATTCTCCTGGTTATCGCAGGAATTTCATTGTTTGCAACATCATGCAAGAAAGAACCGAACGCAAAACCTGTTCAGATCACAATCCAACTTTTCTGTGATGGAACTCAGTTCCAGACAGAGGGTGTGAAGGTGACCCTTACAGATGCATCTGCAACATCTTCATACGAAGAAGTGACAGACGCCTCCGGTATTGCAACATTTGTCGTACCGGTAGGTGCTTATACTGCAGCCGCTGTCCATAAGGAGGCGATCGACGGTGAGCGTATCGTTTATAACGGTCAGAATGCAAACATTATGGTGTCAAATGGGCTGACTGAACCTTTCGCACTCTATCTCAATAAGGTAGTGAGCCAGCAACTCATCATCAAGGAACTTTACTACTCAGGTTGTCCTACAAATGACAACGCCGGCAGTTATGCTTCAGACCAGTATGTGATCATCTACAACAACTCGTCTGATCCTGCTGATGCTTCTAACCTTATCTTCGCTCATGCCATGCCTTATATGGCTTCTACAAGTAATGCATATTATCAGGAGAGCGGTCAACTTCTTTATGAAAACCTTGACTGGATGCCTGCAGGTAGCGGTCTCTGGTGGTTCACCAACCCTGTTACCATCGAGCCTTATTCGCAGATCGTAGTTGTATTCAAGCAGGCTATCAACCACACAACCGAGGTCGCTGCTTCTGTTGACCTTTCTGATCCTTCATACTACTGGATGGACAATTCCGGCATTCCTGAGTACGCTAACAATAAAGGTTACATGGTTACTGACGCAATGCCTTCAACTCACTATCTCACTGGACAGCCATTTGCTGACACCAGAGGAGGCTGGAGCCTTGGAACATCTGAGCCTGCATTCTATATCGGCAAGATGCCGGCTGATCAGGCAAGAGCAATCTGTCTCGATGAAGAAGGTCATATCGACCAGACTCTCAGCACATTCAAGGGAATGTGGGTACTCAAGTTCCCTAAGGAGTGCTTCGTTGACGGTATAGAACTCTTTGCTACAGCAAATGTGGACAAGTCACAGGTACGTTTCCCTGCTGATGTGAATACAGGCTACCTTGCCATGACAGGAAAACTTGGCTACAGCGCATACCGTAATGTCGATAAGGAGGCAACTGAGGCTCTTCCTGAGAACGAGGGCAAACTTGTGTACGGTTATGCAGGTGGTACAGGTAATGAGGAAGAGGGAACTCTTTCTACAGACCCATCAGGAATCGATGCAGAGGCTTCTATCAAGAACGGTGCTCACATCATCTATTCCGAGACCAACAATACCGCAATCGACTTCCACCAGAGAGCGACTGCATCTTTGAGAAAGAACTAATTAAAGGCAACCGCATATCATGAGATACCATGTACTTGCAGTTTTGACACTTCTCCTGTCAGCGGCCGTTCCGGTCGCTGCAGGAGGTGGTGACGGTCTGCGTGATTTCAATTTTGTAAAGGATGTCAATCCGTGTCTGGAACTTTCCAATCCGGCAGCCTTGACCTGCTGGGATGGCAGGATTGCCACCTTTAATGCAGGATTTGAGAAAAGCAACGGCGGTCTGGCATCTCTGACACAGTCGAGTGACAGTTATCGTATCGAGATCGGCACAGAATCCTTCTATCGCCTGTCGAAGAGGATTATCTTTCACGGAGCACTCGGATGGGCTTATTCGGAGGGCAAGGACATGGGAGGTGCCATACTCATGAATCCGGACTACAATCCTGTCAACTTCTATGAAAGCAGTACTGAGACAGTCGGTATCAAGCGTCAGGAATTTTATTCTCTCAAGGGTGGTTTTACCTATGTGTTCAATGACCGTTGGTCTGCAGGTGTGTCCTTGGACTATGACTGCTCTGACCTGACCAAGATCAAGGACCCTCGTTTCTCGAACCTGTGGATTGACATGAATGTCAAGGCTGGTGCGGGTTACAGACCATGCGACAACCTTTTTTTGGGAGCGTCTTTCATTTATCGCAGTACTCTTGAGCAGATTCTCGGCGGTATCTATGGCGCGACAGACAAGCAGTATTACATCCAGGTCGACAGAGGCGGATACTATGGTACTGTCTCTGAACTCGTAGGCGAGTATAACTTCCTTTCTCCAAAGTCCAAGAGACCGATGAACAATTCGTTCTTCGGAGGATCATTGCAGGCTGTCATCTCTGACCGCTTCAGCAATGAGGTCACTTTCCTTATGCGAAACGGCTATTTCGGTCACAAGAACTCGACATCGACTCCTGTATTCTTCGAATATTCCGGAATGCAGGTGAGGTATGACGGATCGGCTCTTTTCGGCTCTGCAGGCAGTCTGCACAAGGTGAGTCTTTCTGTCGGATTCGAGACTCTGGGAAATGATGAGAACGGATTCAAATATGTAACTCCTACAGGTGAAGCGACCCGTGTGGAGTATACATCCACCAATCATGTTTCTGACCGCACTGTCATCGACGGAAAGTTAGGTTACAGATGGTATTCCGGAATCCAGGGTGAAAGACCGAGGACCATAGTCGGTGCTGATGCGGTCTTCTATTCGAAGTCCCAGTATACTGAGATCTATCCATTCTACCGCAATCATGGCTTCACCCGTATCGATGCGGACATCTTTGCATCTCATGACTTCTCTGTAGGCAGGTCCCTTCTTACACCTGAACTCCATCTGCTGGCTCACACCGGTTTCGGTACTGACAAGGAGGACGGACTTTTCGCAAACAGTTCCTCTTCGAGCCTCAAGAGTTTTGATGTATGGCTCGGCAGACAGTTCGAGTATGAGACTGCCATGAGGGCTGGTGCGGAGATTGCGCTGACTTGGACAATGAAGATCAGCAAGGTGAGTTTCTATGTCAAGGCAAGCGACAGGTATATGACCATGTTTGCAGAACCGGAACATCTTGGTGGAAATATGCGCAATGTCGCTTTACTTACAATCGGTTGCACATTCTAATATGATGAAGAAAATTTTTACGGCAGTTATCGTGGCCGCAGCGGTCATGTCCTGCACAAGCAAAAATACAGTTCTTTCAGGTATTGTACCTGAAGGTTCCGACCAGCAGGTAAGGGTGATGGTCCGCAGTCTTAAACTGGATACCCTCGTCACTCCGGTCAATGGAAAATTCTCTATCGGACTTCCTGTGGATGACAAACTTATGGCTGTCGCTCATTATGACGGAAAGTCTGCTCAACTGATTCTGGACGGTTCCCGTGTAAGTATCGACTTTACTTCAGATGAAAAACCTCTGTGCGTGCAGGGTAAAGGCGCAAATGCAGCCTATGCTGAGTATGTAAGGTGGAATGCAGATTACAGAAACCGTTATCCTGCGGCTCCTGTAGAAGAACGCGCCGCTCTCATGGATGAGTACAGGAACAAGATGAAGGAGATTGCTGCAGCCAACAACAATGTTCTCGGTCTGATCGCTGTCAAGAACATCAAGCCTCTTCTTGAGCCTGCTCAAATGCGAGAGTTTGTCGCGACTCTGGATCCTGCCATCAGCGAGGACGAAGGAATTGTGACAATGCTTGAGACTATTGATGCTCAGGAGGCGACATCTCCAGGCAAGATGTTCGCAGATTTTGAAATCACCCAGCCTGACGGTTCCGTAAAGAAACTTTCAGACTATGTGGGTAAGGGTAAATATGTCCTTGCAGACTTCTGGGCAAGTTGGTGCGGACCATGCAGACGCGAGATTCCGAATGTAAAGAAGGTTTACGACAGGTTCGGCGGTGAGAAGTTCGAGGTTGTGTCCATTGCAGTATGGGATAAGGCTGAGAATACACTCAAGGCTATTGAGGAAGAGAAACTGGAGTGGCCGCAGATCATCGACTGTCAGGATGTACCGGGCAAACTTTATGGTATCGAAGGCATTCCGGTGATGATTCTCTTTGGTCCTGACGGAACAATCGTGGAGAGAGGTGGAGAACTTCGCGGAGAGAATATGGAACCTACCATTGCCAAATATGTCAAATAAAGGACATCTCAAGATTGATATTGGATCGGCTTCTTTAAAAGAGCCGATCTTTTTATTTCTGTACGGGGATATATGGAAAATATTTTGTGCCGAATGTTATTTGGCGGTATCTTTGCGCTAATTCAGGAAAAGACTATGATTGCAACACTTGTAATTTTACTTGTTTCAGCCATATTGTTCGTAAGCGGCAAGGTGCGCTCCGACCTTGTGGCCATCTGTGCATTGCTTGCACTCCTGCTCTGTCAGGTTCTTACTCCGGCAGAGGGATTGTCCGGATTCTCCAACACTACGGTCATCATGATGATAGGACTCTTCGTGGTGGGTGGAGGTATATTCCAGACCGGACTGGCTAAGATGATCGGCAGCAAGGTGATGTCCCTTTCCGGTAACAGCGAGACCAGGATGTTTCTTCTGGTGATGCTTGTCACCGGAACCATCGGAGCCTTTGTAAGCAATACAGGAACAGTGGCCCTGATGCTTCCTATCATTGTCAGTATGGCCGCAGGAGCAGGAAAGTCGCCAAGACGGTTCCTGATGCCTCTGGCCTTTGCAAGCAGCATGGGAGGAATGATGACCCTCATCGGTACGCCACCCAACCTTATAGTAAGCGACACACTTGAAAGTGCCGGATACGAGTCCTTGTCGTTCTTCTCTTTCCTGCCGGTAGGTCTGATTGTGCTTGCTGTGGGCATAATCTATCTGCTGCCTGCGACCAGGATGCTGGCTCCTAAGGAAAAGGTCGCAAAAAAGAAATCCGGCAAGTCTCTCAAGGAACTGGTGAGCGAATACGGCATATCATCGACCCTGTTCAGGGTACATATAAAGGATGCGGATTCTGCTGTCATAGGTAAGACTGTGGCCGAACTGGATGTATACCGCAATTATGGTCTGAATGTCCTGGAGGTCCGCAGAAGTGCCGGTCAGAACAGGTTCGTGCGTACGGTGAGCCAGAAACTTGCTTCTCCGGACATGATTCTCGGTCAGGGCGATGTGCTCTATCTGTCCGGAGACCCGGAAATGGTGAGCAGGTTTGCGACCGACTACTCCCTCAGACTTCTGGACGTCCACACCGATGAGATAGAAGGCTCGTCAAACGCTTCCATGGATTTCTTTGACATAGGAGTGGCGGAGATACTCATCATGCCTACGTCTTCCATGATAAACAGGAAGATTGCAGAGGCGGGATTCCGAAGCAAGTTCAACGTGAATATCTTGGGTATAAGAAGAAAGAACGACTATATACTTCAGGACCTTGGCGGTGTCAAGATCCTTGAAGGGGATGTTCTGCTCGTACAGGGAGGATGGCCCGATATAGCAAGGATGAAGAACGAGTCTGTCAACTGGGTGGTTCTCGGAGAGCCGCTTAAGGAGGCAGCGAAGGTCACTCTTGACCACAAGGCTCCTATAGCGGCGGTCATAATGATTGCGATGATTGTGATGATGGTGGTGGACAAGATACCTGTGGCTCCGGTGACATCAGTGCTTCTTGCTGCGGTACTCATGGTGATGACAGGCTGTGTCCGCAGTATGGAGGCGGCCTACAAGACCATCAACTGGCAGACCATAGTACTGTTTGCCGCGATGCTTCCTATGTCTATCGCTCTTGAGAAGACCGGTGTGTCGACCATGATTTCCGGAAGCATAGTGGATGGTCTTGGCGGAAGCGGTCCGAGAGTCCTTCTTGCAGGAATATATGCCGTGACATCCCTCATGACCATTTTCATAAGCAATACTGTTACTGCGGTCCTGATGGCGCCGATTGCTCTCCAGTGTGCCCTCGGAATAGGTGCAAGCCCGGTTCCGTTCATGTTTGCCGTGACCGTGGCAGCCAGCATGTGCTTTGCCTCACCTTTCTCCACACCGCCTAATGCTCTTGTGATGTCGGCCGGACAGTACACGTTCATGGATTATGTGAAAGTGGGACTTCCGCTCCAGATTCTGATGGGAGTGGTGATGGTGTTCGTACTTCCGCTTCTGTTCCCGTTCTGATCGGAATCGTAGACATGCTTCTGTCACGACGCAAGACTTTCATGCTAAAATCGTGCGTCGTGACGGAAAACGGCGCCATTATCCGGAATCCTTGTCGCGACGCAAGAGTATAGACCAAAACTCTTGCGTCGTGACAGATACAGTTCCACCTGCTACGCTTTTGCCACGAAACCGTTCCCGGTACCCTTCAATTTCGAGAGCACTGAAAAATGCTCCACTTCAACGAATGTCTGAGATTCTCTTATCCAAACAACCTTCTGAATAATTGGATTTCTTTACTGATATCCTATTCTCAGAAGGTTATTTTCAATAGTGACGAGGA
>SUYY01000033.1 GCA_015060205.1 Bacteroidales bacterium | reverse complement strand
GACAAAACGGGAGTTGCAATGAAAACGGTTTCGTACTGTTTGATCATTTTGTTTGTAATTAATTGTTATTTAATAATTTGCGCCCATCTGTAAGCACAAAATCTCACAAATGGGCTGCAAATATAGTAATAAATCTTTAATTTTCAAATTATTCTGACAAAACAGCTTCGGTAAAGTCAACTTCCACGATATTGAGTTCATTCTTCGAGCTCTTGCGTGCTTCAAGTTCATTGGCTGCATTTCCCGCCACCTCCGTGAGCTCTCCGAAAGCATCGTTTTCCTTTGAACTGCCCTTCATGCTGATGGTTATGACATCAGTCTCCACCGGACTGGCAATCTCCAGATGTACATAGCCAAGGCTCTTTTCTGTAGTCCCAGCCCAGATGAGCGTCTTGCCGGCATAGACTTCAAGAGGGTAACTCTTGCGACGCCATCCGTTAAGTTTAAGACAGATGTCATCCACCATGGCCTTGCGTTCAAGCTTGTATGTGATCCATCCGTTTGAAAGCTGGCCGTCACTCTTCCATGAGCTGAGTTCATTGTCATCGAAGCTCATGGCCGCCTCCGCATTGTTGGACCCGGCACGAACCTCCTTCACTCCCACTGTCCTTCTGATATCAGTACATGAAGGAGTCGATGGAGTCTCTCCACGCACAAGACTTACAGGAAGGGAATATGCCGGAAGGTATCCGCTCATTCCGTTCACAACCTCGACGGGAACGGTCCTGAACTCGACAGATGCCTCAGGTAGTCCCTCCGCAACCGCTGTCACCTTGATCTTGCCAGCCTTGCATGTACTGCGTACAAGGGCTCTGTTGACTCCGCATTCCACAGGAAGAGCCTTGCTGAGCACACAGTTCCGCTCTCCAAGAGCTATACCGCCTCGCCACTCACCTTCGCCTTCAACGGTGAAATTCACCACTCTGTTGTCAAGCGGACAACGTCTTCCCTGTGCGTCCACCACCTCGAACTGAATCATCGCAAGGTCATGTCCGTCGGCCTTGAACCCTTCAGGATTTTCCCATGAAGTCATCTTCAAAGACACCGGTTCGCCAGCTGTCTCCAAAGCAAATCGGCTATCCTCGACACCATCTGCTCCATAAGTCACCGCCTCTAACTTGCCTTCCTCGAAAGCCACCTTATCGAAAGTGAAGAGGAATTCATATTCCCTTCTTGGGGCCTTCTGCTTCTTCCCATTCACGAAAAGCTCTACATTCTCGCCGTTTGATACGACATAGACGGTCTTCACAGTACCAGGCTTATAATTCCAGTGACCTACAATATATGTCTGAGGCGTTTCCGAATCCACCCAGCCGTTCCACATAACCTGATGGGCATAGAAACCGTCCTTAGGGATACGCATCGGATCAGTGACACCACTGCGGCGATAGTTTTCCGATCCCCTGTGATGGGTATTGGTATCTGAAAAGATAATCTTCACACCACCTGAACTCACTCTCTCGCCGGTACCCGGACGCTCTCTCCAGTAGTCATACCAGCGGCGTACGAGCTCCACTGCAAACTCATCCTGATTATGATTGTAGCTTGTCGCAGGCTCCCCCCTATGAAGCGGACCATCACCTTCTTTATGGTAAGGATAGCTCTCGTCATCCCAGAACTTGCGGAGACCCTCGTCACGGCAGTATTCCATAGCCCACATAGGGCTGTGCTTGCTCTTGTTGATATAGAGCATCTCACCACCATATTCAGACTCACGGATATCCAGCATCTCGCGTGACCCGATGGCACGTCCGCCATAAGGGTCATACATATCACGGATTGCCTTCATTTCAAGCATATGCTCACGCGAGATGGACTCGTTGCCGCACTCATAGAAGATTATGCTCGGATTGTTCCTGTTATAAATGATTGCATCGCGCATAAGCTCCGTCCTCTGCTCCCACTGACGTCCCTGGCGGTCTTTCTCAGAGTCTCCCGCCGGCATTGCCTGAGGCATTCCCACACGGTCACATGATTCGATGTCCTGTTTCCAAGGACAGATATGCATCCACCGCATGAGGTTTCCGCCGCTCTCCACCGCAAGAGCATTGGAATAGTCGCTCAGCCATGCAGGAACAGAAGCTCCCACCGCAGGCCATTCGTTTGAAGTACGCTGGGCATATCCATGAACCATGAACACACGGTCATTGAGCCATATCCGTCCCTGTCCGAACTGAGTCTTGCGAAATCCTGTACGTGTCACCACCTCGTCAAACACAACGTCATTCTCGTCCTTAAGAGCAGTCTTAACTGTATAAAGATAACCATATCCCCAGCTCCAGAAATGCACATTCTTAAGCTTGGCCGAAGCCTTTACCTCGGCAACAGCACCGGCAGGCACATTGATACTCTTGCCCTTGAAGGTCTTGACAAGCTTTCCGTCCAGATCATACACAGACACCTCATAAGCCACCTTACGTACCTTGTCGCTGTCATTTTTCACCTGCGAAACTGCATTCACCGTCACTTTCCTACCCGGCACATCATAATCACTACCATATATATACACACCGGTAGTCCCGAGATTGCTGTAAAGCGGAAGTGTCTGATATACCATATCGGTCACATGGAGGAAGACATTTTTAGGGATGCCGCCATAGTTTGCATTGAAGTTACGGTCATTCCACTGGAATCTGGTTCTGGTGGCCTTCTCCCTATAGGTCCAGCTGTTGTCGATACGGACAGCCAGCACATTGTCCCCTTTCCTGATATATGGAGTAAGGTCGAATCCTACGGCCATGGCACCATTCTCGTGAAGGCCAAGATGCTGTCCGTTGATGTAAAAATCACCTGCCTGGCGCACTCCCTCAAACTCGATGAGCACCTTCTTTCCAAGCAGATCGTCACCATTGAAATGCTTTCTGTACCATGCCACCGTATCCGTCAGGTCAACGATGTCGACAGCAAAGGCCTCGTCTTCATTGAAAGCTGCCGGAAGAGTGACCCTCTTCCATGACTTGTCGTTGAATGAAGCCGACTTGGCGGCAGGGACATCCCCTACCTCAAGCTTCCAGCCGCTGTTGAAATTGTACTTTGCTCTGTCAAAGGCTCCGGCGCTGACCACAAAAGCCATAGCCAGAATCATCATATAAATTTTCTTCATATTATCTGTATGCTTCATTCTGTGTATAAAGTCCTTCCTTGACCTTCATCTGCACATCCGGAATCGGATAGAGATATGTCCCCTGAGTCACACGACGTGCATAATCATATATCTTAGGTATGACTACATCGCCCGAGGCATTTGATCCGTAAGTACGGAATTTGGCAGATACCAGCTCCACATGCTGGTTCCAACGTACTATGTCATGCCATCTTATACCTTCCCCTGCCAGCTCACGACGACGCTCCGTACGCACTGCAGTCTGGAAATCCGCAAGCTCCTTCGCAGAAAGCTCCCCTATACCGGCACGAGTCCTTATCCTGTTCACATAGCCGATAGCCGTAGGGGTATCACCTGCAAGTTCCGCATACATGAGCATCACATCTTCAAGACGGATAAGCGGGTGATTGATAGGAAAATAGGTCCTGTTGACCACCTGAGCGGAATTGTCCGGATAGCCAAGTTCCTTGAGTTTCTTCCTGTGTTCGAAAAATTTATTGTAGAAATGAGTAGGTTCGGCAGGGTCGAAATTGAAGGTTGCTTCCTTTCTCACATCATCAGAAATCCCGTCCGCATCTACATCCGTCTCATACAGAGCAAGGAGTTCGTCTGTGCCCGGAAGATGATAACCGGACATCTTGAGCGGGAAGAAAGCCGAATTATTGACCGGCACCATCCAATATATCATAGGGTTACCGTAATCCTCCTTTGCAGCATACTGAATCTCCCAGATATGGTATTTATTGTCATTATCACTCAACCATATCTTTCGCCATTCAAGACCTGTCTCCGCCCAAAACTTACCTTCGGCATCTGCATAATCCACGACAGCTTTGAGAAGCTCCATGGCAGGCTCCTTCTTCGAAGCATCATAGAGGGGATATCCTGTCATTGTAGTATACACTCGGCCAAGAAGTGCCTGTGCCACAATCTTGTTGACACGTCCAGCAGGAGCAGCATCACCCTTGCAGTCATATGCCGTATAGTCAAGGCTGTCGATCGCATACTGAAGGTCCGGAATTATGACCTTTTCATAGATATCGATAGCCTCTGACTGCCCTGTAGCCATGGCTTCATCCACGGTCTGCGGCTCCGTCACCATAGGTACACGGCCGAAATAACGCACGAGGTCAAAATAGGCATAAGCCCTCAGGAGTCTTGCCTCTGCCGAAAACGATCCTTTCAGACTCACCTCAAGTTCATCGTCAAAGACCGTCTCCGTCTCAAGTTTTGCAAGAAGGAGATTCGCCCTGTTGATAATCTCGTAATATGCAGACCATGCATCATTGACCGTAGATACAATGGAAAGCGTCGGGCTATATGTAAATATTTCGAAATAGTCACGTGCGGCATTCGCATCCTCGGCAGCTTCATTCCACACATCATCACTGCGGAGCTCCGACATGTTCCACATATAATACGGTATCGGAAGAAGTCCGTTGTAGACACCGAGCAATGCCTGCTCCGCTTCTGTCGGAGTCATGTAGAAACCGTCTGTAGGGATATTGCTTATCGGCTCGACCTCAAGCCATCCCGCACATGAGACAGCTGCAAATGCAGCAGCAATCATAAATATAATCTTCTTCATAATCTTCATGCTCAGAATGTTACGTTTACGCCGAAAGAAACCACCCTCGCCTGCGGATAGGCTCCGTAGTCATAGGCTCTCATAAGATTTCCATTATTCGTTTCAGGAGAGAAACCGCCCTTGTACTTATCCCACATATAGAGGTTTTCAGCATTGAGGTACAGCTTGAGTCCTCTTACAAGCGAAGATTTCCTGAACTTGAACCTGTAGCTGAGCGAGAGATTCTTTATCTTTATGAAATCCGTGCTGTAGAGCCACCTCGTGTTGTAGAGGGAAGCCGTATTCTGGTTGCTTATACCTGGAGTATGTCCGTCACCAGGCTGCTCGGGCGATATCCACATATTCTGCCAGCAGGACATCATATTGGTGCCAAGACTCTGCTTCGGCACGTCAATCGAGCGTCCCAATGTACTGTAGATCATACCTCCTGTCTGAGCTGTGAGCAGGAATGAAAATTCCCATCTCTTCCAGCGGAAAGTGTTGCGAAGTCCATAGGTAAAGTCAGGTGAAGGCTTTCCCACTATGGTACGGTCGTCTTCCGTGATGCCTCCGTCGTCATTGGCATCGCGGAAACGCACGTCACCCAGAATGCTGTTCTTCATGACCGGATAGTATTTCAGATCTTCTTCTCTCTGATAGACTCCCACAGCATCATACATGAAATATGCTCCGATAGGCTCGCCAACCTTGAGCACCTGGGTCATCGAATCGCTCCAGCCGGCATAGATGGTACTGTTGTCATCTCCAAGGCTTTCCACCCTGTTTCTATTGTAGGAAAGGTTGAAAGTCGTGCTCCAGCGGAAATTCCTGTTGTCTATGTTATGAGAAGTGAACTCCAATTCCACACCACGATTCCTTATGCTTCCCACATTGTCCCAATACTTTGACACTCCGAGAGTTGCAGGCACGGACACCTGATAGAGAAGGTCATTGGTGAGTTTGTCATAATACTCTACTGAAAGGAGGATCCTGTTGTCAAGGAAGCCAAAATCAGCTCCTATATTCCAGCTTGTGGTCCTCTCCCAACCGAGATTCCTGTTCTCGACTCCGGTAGGGGCATAGCCGTTCACCAGGGCTCCGTCCGCACTGTAGTTCGCACTGCCGAGCAGATTGAGGGCGGCAGTGTTCGATATGCGGTTGTTACCGTTTATACCGTAGCTTGCACGTATCTTGAAAAGATTCATTGCAAAATCATCCGACCAGAAAGGTTCGTTGGAGATTCTCCAAGCAGCGGAAACCGCAGGGAAGATGCCCCATCTGTTATCCTTTCCAAGCCGTGAAGATCCGTCACCACGAAGGCTGGCAAGAATCACATATCTGTCGTCATAAGCATATTGTGCACGCCCGAAGAAGGACACAAGCCTGTTTGAAAGGGCATATGTAGCAGATGCTGATGTGATGACCTCGTCGCTCTCGTTGAAGATGATGAGATAATCATTCGGGAACTGCGAAGCAGAGATCCCGGATGACGAGCCTGAATCACCTTCCAGAGAAGCACCGGCCATCAGACTGATGGAATGTCTGCCGAATTCACGGTCATAGTTGGTGGTAGCCTGTAGGAGATACTTCTCGCCACGGCTGTTGCTTCTTTTTCCAGTAGCCTTGTAACCTTCCGGATACTGTTCCCAGCCCGACTGCACCGAGCTCGGAATATATCGGTGGCTCTCGCCAGTCTTGTAGGAATATGATCCGGTCACATTCAGCTTCCATCCTTTAAGGATCTGTGCTTCCACAAATCCGGAAGCAGTCATGTTCAGACCTGAAGAAGTCTGGGTGATTCCCTCCATATAGGCGACAGGACTTGTAGAGCTCGATGCCCATGCATATTTTTCATAGCCCTTCGAATTGCTGTAGACTCCTGCCTCCGGTTCGGCTACAGGACACATCTGAAGCACTCTCGTTGCGGCATTGTCCTTACCATCCACATCCGCACCGGACTTTTTGGATATGCTCGGCTTGATGTCGAATCCAATCGTCACACGGTCATTGAGGATCTTGGTCTGAACCCGGGCCATAAGGTTGAAACGGTTGTAGTTGGAGCTCAAGGCTATACCGTCCTGATTGACATATCCAGCAGACACACGGTATGTAGTCTTGGATGTGGAACCGGAAACAGACACCTGATAGTTCTGCTGCAGGGCAGGACGGAAGAAGGCATCATGCCAGTCGATGAGCTTGAGCCCGCCATAGCCCGGCTGCGACCATCTCGGATCAGGGAAATAATTCGTACTGAACTTCGTATACAGAAGCCTTGTGTCATTATCATCAGTCGCAAGAGCACCCAGATGGCCGAATTTCTCCACATAGTTGCCGTTGATCTGTCTTGTCCGGAACTCTATCCATTCCTGCGGAGACATCACATCAGCCTTCCGCTCAAGCGTCTGGACTCCCCATGAAGCCGACACGTCCACCTTGAGAGACTGGTCCTTGTCTGGCATCTTCGTAGTTATCATTATGACACCGTTTGCTCCGCGGGATCCATAAATAGCTGCAGAAGAAGCATCCTTCAGGACTTCTATCGAGGCCATATCTGCAGGATTAATATCGGATATATCATCCACAGGCACTCCGTCAACGACATACAAAGGCTCGGCCTCGGCATTGACAGATGCCACACCACGTATGCTCATCGTGACGCTGGAGCCCGGAGCACCGCTGTTGGTACGAACCTCGACTCCGGCAAGCATTCCCTGAAGGGCAGATGCCAGATTGACATTGTCCCTGTTCTCCAGCTTCTCGGAATCAACCTTGGCCACAGCACCGGAAAGATTTCCCCTCTTTACCGTACCGTAACCGATGACTACTGTCTCATCCAGAAGTACATTGTCCACCTCAAGCACGACATCCACACTGCTCTTTCCCTTTACAGAGACCTCTACGGTCTTGAATCCGATACTGCTTATCTGCAGCAGCGAAACATCGGCCTGTATGTCAAGGGAGAAGGAGCCGTCGAGGTCGGCCACAGTCGCAGCACCTGATGACGGTTCCATGACTGTAGCTCCGATGACAGGCTGTCCCTCTGTATCAGACACAGTTCCTGACACGGAACGCTTCTGTGCAAAGACCGGCACTGACATCATCAGAGCCGCTCCCAAAAGGATATTGCGCAGGAATCTGTATTTATTAAAATGATTCATAAAAGGATGTTTGGTTGTTACTCAGCAAGGGATTCCCAGTTGCGTGCAATCCTGAAGTTTCCTATAAGTCCTTTGTAGCCGTAGTAATCACGCACCATAAGGGCACGGATGGAATGTTTGAGGGAGCTGTCACCCGCATTTGCCACAGCTGCCGGTTCAGGTTCGCCAGCGGAAAGGTCCGGGTTGATGAAAAGAGATGCGAGAGATGTATTGTAGTCAATCTTGAGCACAACGAGATTGGTCTGTCCCATCTCGAATGCCTGAGGAAATTCGACAGTCTCTTCGATAAGTCTTACTCCGAAATAGTAGTTCTTCTTTACTTCTGCATCTCTCCTTACATAGACAGTCCCTCTGTTTCCGTTTCCAGCATATCCCGAGCAGAATCCTGCAAGAGGAGACATGGTCTTGGTGCCGATCTTGTCAAAGTTCACGAGAAAAGCAAGATAAAGCGCTCCGCCCCTTATTTCCTTGCCGGAAGTAAGGGAATATACTGAAGCCCTGCGGCCTTTCACTCCTTCAGGGAAGCTTGATCCGAGAACGATGGAGGCGCCTCCCTCATTGTAGCCCTCGAGAGAAAGAGCATCTCCTGCAACTGGACTTACTGCACCTTCTATCGGCTTTGATGTATAACCGGCCGACCATGAGAACAGATTGACAGGAGCATCTTTAGCAGTATATACAGCCTTCTCGATGGCATCAGAGGCTGAATATCCGTCCATAATATTCTGTTTTACGATCTGTGCGTTCATGGCTGCCGATACTGAAGCCAGAACAAGAATTGTTGCGAAAATCTTTTTCATATTGTTGGTTATTTTAGTTTCCTCTTGGTTTCTGATATGTATTCTGTGGTCTTGTATGCCATTTGAAATCCTGCGGACTGTCCGGCTCAGAAGGATTGAACTTCTGCCACCCTTCCTTTATATATATGGAAAGTCCCTGCACATTTTCGATGATTCCCTGCACCACACATTTTGCAGTCTGATAAGCTCCGAACGGGCTGAAATGGGTGTTGTCTTTCAGGTCCTTTGCAAGTGACGGCATAGACCCGGCCGAAAGATGCGTCAGCAGGGCCTCCGATCCTTTTTCACCCATTGCCACATACATGGCTGAAGTCATTCGGGTAAGGTCTATCAGAGGGCAGGATTCACGTGATGCCACCACCCGCATGGCCTCAGGAAAATCCCCGTGGCTCTCAGTCAAGGCTCCGTCCTTCCAGCGTCTTCTTTGGGTAGGAGTCAGAAGTACAGGATGAGCCCCCTTCGCCTTGATCTGATCGATCATTATCTTGAGATTTGTCGAATAATAGTACCATGCACCGGCACCAGGTCTCGTCTGTTTTTCATCATTATGTCCGAACTCCAGGAACACATAGTCACCGGCCTTTACCTGTGAGAGTCCCTTGGCAAATCTCTTTGACGATATGCAAGAATTGGTGGTTTCCCCGGTCTCGGCATAATTGGCGAATGCCACCTCTGGGCCGAAGAATGCCGGTATCATCTGTCCCCAGCTTGCATAAGGCTCGCCGTCGTAGTCACATACCGTGGAGTCTCCGAAGAGAAAGACTGTAATGGCAGAAGCAGGCTCGACAGAGATTGATTTCACGCATGGAGCATCTCCTGTGAATTCGAAATTGAGACTGTCGTCCCAGTTCATCTTTTCCGCCACATCCTTTTTCAGACGCACATAGTCCGAACCGAATTCCGGGTCACGTCTGTTAAGAACGAATTCCTTTGTCACGAACTCCCCTTTCTTTGTAGGCACCGCTTCAAGCATAAGTCTGGAGGACTCGGCGCGCACTACGGTGCTTCCAGCCTGCTTCTTTGCTCCAAGCACTACGGTCACCTTCCAGTTTCCTTCCGGCACTGCCACGGAATAGGTAAAGGGCCCGTCGCATTTTCCCTTGGGGCTGAATTCATGGAAATGGGTCTGGGCAGCGAGGCTGAATGACGCTCCCAGAACAGATAGTATTATGAATAACTTTTTCATTGCTTGATTGTCATATTTTTCGAACGGCAGACCAGTCCCATGCTCCCAGTCGCTTTGCGACCCTACCCGGGAAAATGGTCGCATGGGGCTGGTCTGTCATTTAAAATGCAAAGGCATAGCGGAAGAAACCGTCACGGCTGTTGACATAGCCGGTCTGCTGCACCGCATTGTTATTGGTGTCGGATTCCCATAGATCATAATACATGCACACAGCAGTTCCTGAGCGGAGGGTACTTGTCCAATATGCCTTGAACTTATTCTTAGCTCCCGTCTCAGTACCCTCAAACACGGATTCTCCGCCGACATGCTTCAGGCTGGCATCCAAAACCGTCACATTGCCTGCCATGAGCAGATATTCATTGTAGCTTGGAAGATACCACTGTGTCGTAAACCCTGCGGGCAGGATATTGGCATTTCTGTATGCAGCAATCGAAGTCTGGAAATTCTCCATCATTCCGTCATCACCGGCATATTTCAACAGACAGGACGTATATCCGAATCCGTTGTAATCGGAATCCTTGTAATCGTTCTTATCCAGGCCTAAAGAGCTGTACCAATCATCCCTATTCTGTACTTTGCCGAATTTTTCCGCCTGACCTGATGCCCTTTCAAGAGCATAGACCAAAGCATGGGTGCATGACGGATGGGCAGTCTCTATCTGTTCTGTCGTACCGAGCATATAGATCACTCCTATAGCATTCGAAGGAGCCGCAACAGCAGGATCATAGGAAACAATCGAGCCGTCTGCACAGTAATAATCGCCTATCTTCAGTTCCATCTCGACACCCTTGTATCCTCCATCTATCTTATATGGACGGCAGGACCCGGCTGCAACACCATCAGGAAGATTCACTGAAAATCTCCTTGATTTTCCGGCTGATGTAAAAGTCCCGCTTACTGTCAGAGGCGTACCGGGCTTTACAAGAAAACGGTAAGTCTGTGAAGACGGTTCAAGATAAGGCCGGATCGCTACCGACGGCTCGGAACCTATAGCTGCATTCATCACGATGTCGGTCGACTCCGAAAGCACATAAGGCTTGAGGACAGGATCCTTATTGGTAAATGTATATGCATGCTTCGGAAAAGCGATTGCTACCATTGCAAGACTGTGGACCATGTCAAAGGTGACGGTGAATTTTCCGTTGACCTCTTCAACTTGGGCTGAGCTGGTCATAAGGTCGGTCTTTTCATAGTCTTCTGCATCGGAAATATCGTATGGAGTCCTCCATGATGCCACCTTTGAGGAAAAAGGATCGGCTGAAGAGACATCAAAGGCAGAATTCTCATCATAAGGATAATATGCATAGAATACGGCTCCCTGCATGGATGCATTGTAGTTCAATTTCGACTCCGGCTTCCATTCAGTACCGTCGAAAGTCATAGGGACATTATTCACGTTCGGCAACACGGAACCATCCTTTACCGCATAGACGCCCACCACATCTCCTTCCTCGAAATGTGTCCTGAATCCGGAATCTGTCACGGCTTTCGTATCTTTTACACCTGTAGCGTTGACACTGACCTCTATTTCCTCCGAGGTAATGTCCTCTTCCTCTCCGACCACCCAGTCAGCAGTGCCTCCGTGAGTGACTGTGAGTGACGCATCCAGGGTCTCCACCCCTATTCTTGCCGTGTATTCATGTACTTTGTCGGACTCAAGAGCAACCTCGAAAGTAGTCGCATAGGTCTTGCCTTTATATATAAGGGAAATGGTCAAATCTGCCGACTGCGGAACAAGCATTAAAGAAGAACTCATACCTGATGCTACCATGGAGAGAGGCTCCGTGCGGGCATTGTCCAAGGTCATGATCTGCCCTGTATATGGATCGAAACGGCCTTTCAGGACAAGACCGGAAAGGGTATATTCAAGATCGTCAGAAGACCCGTCATCAGTCACAAAGACAATCTTCATCATGCTCATCACATGGGCAAATTCAAAAGAAGCCACAGGATCTTCACGCGTGGCGGAAGTCTTTGCAAAAAGATGGTCATTTGCGGCATGTCCGGCCTCGTTCTGCATGGACGCATCAGTGGATATCACTTTTTCAGAAGGCACTTCGTTTTCAGCACCGTCAAAAGGATAATAGGCCACAAGTGTTCTCGATGCCCCTTTGAGCACAATCCCCGATTTCACTGCATCAAAGGACCGGGTCTCGGCATTCCAGTCAAAGGCTATATTTGTCTCGACTCCGTAATCTGCCATTCCTTCGACAGATACACCGATTCTGTCTCCGTCCTCCCACTGCCTCTGCTGGCCGTCCGCAAACACCTGCACCGAAGCCTCGACCGACATATCCTTTCCCTTGATGTCCTCGCCGGAGTAGATACCCTCGCAACCGACAGCCGACAGCATCAGGGCAGTCAGGCCCAAATAAAGATTTCTGGTCATAGTCTTATATGGTTTTCTTATTTACATGGTTTTCTGAACGCAAAGGTAATTCATCATATGATACCAAGTATCGGTAAAAATCCATTTTTATATAACATTCGTACAGCGCTCCCCTTGCACGATTATTACATTTATTCGCACAACAGACATATGTGCTTTATAATATTATGTGTAATTTTGACCCTGCAAACTTATGGGCATGAAAAGGGCATTTCTGAATATGATCCTGTTTCTTGCGGTGGCGGTCCAGACCGTCTCCGCACAGCCGGCATACAGGATGGACAGACTGATGATGGAAAGGCTCGGCAGAGGGGTTACGGCAGTCAGAAGCGATGACAATCATGCGGCAATATCATGGAGATATCTCTCCAGCGATCCCGTCGGGACCATGTTCAATATCTACAGGGACGGAAAGCTCATTACTCATGAACCGGTCCAAGGCACATTCATGACAGTGTCCTATGACGGCAGGAAGGATGTCAGATTTGAAGTCAGACCTGTTCTAAACGGAAAGGAAGCTCATGGAGGCACATATATCCTCAAGGCAGACTCCCCTGTCGGATATATCGACATCCCTGTCAGGCCGGTTCCGGATGGAGTGACTCCGGCAGGAGAAACATATTCATATTACCCGGGAGATTCATCCGTGGGGGATGTTGACGGGGACGGAGAATTTGAGATTGTCGTGATGATGGAACCGACCAACAGACATGACAATGCACACGACGGCTACACCGGGAATGTCTACATAGACTGCTATAAACTGACAGGAGAATTCCTCTGGCGCATAGACCTCGGAAAGAATCTCAGGGCCGGTTCGCATTACACCAACATGCTTGTCTATGATTTCGACGGGGACGGCAAGGCCGAGGTGGTGACGCGTACATGCGACGGCACGAAGGATTCCAAGGGCAAGGTCATAGGAGCCCCGGATGCAGACTGGAGGGAGCACGGAGAATGGAAGAAGGACAAGAAGACAGGAAAGATGGTGCTCAGGAACCAGGGCCGCATACTCAAGGGCAAGGACTACCTTACCGTATTCTCAGGAAAGACAGGACGGGCACTGCATACCATAGACTACGTACCGCAGAGAGGCGATTCTCAGACCTGGGGAGACGGAAGGGCAAACAGAAGCGACCGTTTTCTTGCAGCTGTGGCCTATCTTGACGGAAAGCGTCCGAGCATAGTCATGTGCAGGGGATATTATACACGCAGCGTACTTGCTGCATTTGACTGGGACGGAAAGACTTTGTCACAGAGGTGGGTATTTGACTCTGACCAAAAAGGCAATGAAGGCTATGCAGGTCAAGGATTCCACAATCTGAGCGTGGGTGATGTGGATGGAGACGGATGTGACGAGATTGTCTATGGTTCATGTACGATAGACAATGACGGCAAGGGGCTCTACACCACTGGAATGGGGCATGGGGATGCAATACATATGACATGTTTCGACCCGTCGAGCCCTAGACTTCAGATATGGGACTGCCATGAAAACAAGAGAGACGGCTCGACCTTGAGGGATGCCGGCACCGGAGAGATCATATTCCAGATAAAGTCAGACATCGATGTCGGAAGGTGTATGGCAGCAGATATCGACCCCGACAATTACGGACTGGAGATGTGGTCATGGTGTACAGAAGGACTCTGCAACATAAAGGGAGAGACCTATGCCTCATGGACGAAAAGACCGCCTATGACCATGTCCATATGGTGGGACGGAGACCTTTCACGAGAGCTTCTGGACAAGAACAGGATACTCAAATACAGACCTGACAGGAAAAGATGCAGTTCGCTTGTCACATTTGACGGGGCTGAGCACATCAACGGCAGCAAGGGCACTCCATGTCTCTATGCAGACATCACAGGAGACTGGAGGGAAGAGGTCATACTGATTTCCGAAGACCATTCAAGCATGAGGATCTATGTAAGTCCCCTGCCGACACCTTACCATTTCCACACATTCATGGAAGATCCCGTCTACAGACTCAGCGTGGCGGTACAGAACGTTGGTTATAACCAGCCGACCCAGACAGGATTCTATTTCGGTTCCGATCTGCAGGAAGGATGGTTCAGAGGATATATGATAAAATAAAGCATGATACCATTCAGATTTATAATATTATCTGCATTGCTGATGGTGATGTCCTGCGAAAAACCTGAACAGCCGGGTGGGCAGCAGGGAGGAGGCGGCACGACAGAAGACGATTTCAAAGTACCGGTCGTCACACCGAGAGTGTTCCAGAACAGGATGCTCTGGGCGTCTATAAACAACGTCTCTAATGCCACAGACAGCAAATTTAGGGAAAACAACGGGAAAGTACTCGTAAGCTGGAGACTTTATCCTACCGATGACAAGGACATATCCTTCGACCTCTACAGACAGACCGGATCAGGCAGCAAGGTCAAGCTCAACTCCGAGCCCATCAGATCCGCCACATGCTGGCAGGACACCAAAACCGACACAAGCAAGGACAACACATATTATCTGTGTATCAGCGGAGAGAAGGATGAGGTCGGTTCATATACATTGAAGGCTAGCGAGTCACTCCCGTATATATCTATACCTCTGAAATCGGCATCGGATCTGGGGACATGGATATATAATGCCAATGATGCTTCAGTCGGAGACCTGGATGGAGACGGTGTGCCGGAAATAGTCATAAGAAGAGTACTGAGAACGGAATTCGTAGAAGATGAAGGGGCCGAAGGTGATGATGCCAGCAGTTCCACAATCCTCGATGTGCGGCATACAAACCTCTACGAGGCATACGAACTTGACGGAACATTCCTATGGAGAGTAGCTTCCGGACCGAACATCAATCTCGGTAATGCATCTTCGTTTGCAGTATGCGACTTTGACGGTGACGGAGCATGCGAAGTGGCCATGAGAACGGCAGAAGGCACAGTCTTCGGCAACGGAAAGGAAATACGTGACATGAATGTGGACGGAAAGACAGACTATCGTGTACCGGGATCTTCATATCCGCGTGCATGTCCCAATTACATTTCCGTGATAGAGGGGAAGACCGGAAAAGAGCTTGCAAGGGCAGATTACATTCCTCTGGGCACAAGCGAGGAATGGGGGGACAACTATTTCAAAAGGGCTCACAGCCTAAGGGTAGGTGCCGGAAACTTCTCCGGAGGATGCCCCTCGATAGTCATAGGACGAGGCTGTTACGGCAAGATAGTGATCGAGGCATGGGATTTTTACGATGGAAAGCTTTACAAAAGATGGAATTTCGACACCACTGCTGACGGACGGAAATATAAGGATTACGAAGCCCAGGGCTACCACAACTTCAGGACAGCCGATGTGGACGGGGACGGATTTGACGAGGTGATATACGGTTCATGCACCATTGACCATGACGGAAAGGGACTCAACTGCTGCGGGCTCGGCCACGGAGACGCCCTTCATGTGGGAGCATTTGACAATTCCGGGAAGATGTACATCTGGGGATGTTATGAGACCGGTACCGTGGGGGCGGCACTGAGAAACGGCTCCAGCGGCTCGGTAGTCTGGAAATATGACAGCACGGACGATGTGGGACGTGCTATGACAGCGGACATAGACCCGGATTCTCCCGGAAACGAAATGTGGTGGTACAGAGGGAATGTCCATTCCTTTGACGGCAAGAACCTTGGCTACACGGCCGCTTCATGCAATTTCGGAATATGGTGGACAGGCTCTCTCAACCGCCAGCTTCTGGACGGCACCAAGATAGACTGCCTCAACGAGGACAAGACCTGGTCCCGCGCATTTACGATATATCGCTATGATGTCTCTGCCATCAACGGAAGCAAGAACAATCCGTGCTACGCGGGAGACTTCCTCGGAGACTGGAGAGAAGAGATGATCTTCCCGACTTCAGACTACCAGGAACTACGGATATTCTCTACATGGTATCCGACTGAATACAGAGTGCCATATCTTCTGAGCGACCACACATATAACATGAGCGCAGTCAACCAGAACATAGGCTACAACCAGCCTAATCATCTTGGCTACTACCTTTGTCCAGACTCTCTATAGCCTGTTTCTGGTACGCTTTCGGCGACATTCCGAACTGTTCCTTGAAGCTCTTGCTGAAATAGCTTGCATCCTGGATTCCCACCTTGTAGGCCACTTCTGCCGAGGTGTATTCTCCTGTCATGAGAAGCTCCGCCGCCTTCTTCATACGAAGTACACGGAGGTATTTGTTAGGAGAGTATCCGGTCAGGGACTGGATCTTGGTGTAGAAAGATGAGCGTCCCATAGCCATTTCCGCTGCAAAGTCATCCATCGAGAAATCCGGATTGGCAAGCTGTACATCCAGAATCCGTCCGACCTTGTCCATGAACTCCCTGTCACGGTCATTTGTACATATGGAGTCTGCCTTGAGAGAAAGGTCATTGGAGAATTTCTCACGCAGACGGTTTCTCTGCTCCAGCAGCTTGAGCATCCTTATCAGCACGAAATCAGGACGGAAAGGCTTGGTGATATAGGCATCTGCTCCACTCTTGAACCCTTCTATCTGTTTTTCTTCCGAGGTAAGTGCCGTAAGGAGGACAACAGGGATATGACAGGTCTCAAAATTGTTCTTTATCTTGTCCGTCACCTCGTAACCGGAAATGCCAGGCATGAGGATATCACTGAGTATGATTTCTATATCCTTCTCCTTTGTCACGCATTCAAGTCCGCTTTCTCCGTCAGGAGCCTCGATGACATTGAAATAGCACGAAAGTTCTTCTACAATCAGTCTTCTGATGTCCGGATCGTCCTCTATCACAAGCACCTTATGAGGATTGAGAGGCTTTGGAGGGCGTACCGCTGCCACATCATCCATGTCTGTTGCTGTAGTCTGGAGTTCAACCGCATGGACAGGACGCGCATCCTCTTCCCCAACAATATCCTCTTCATTGAACAAGGACAGATCCAGAGGCATATTGACTGTAAAGACGGAACCTCCTTCCTGATTAGGTTCGAAGCTGATCTTTCCCTTCCCTGCCTCGACCAGAGCATGGGTCAGATTGAGCCCGACTCCCATACTGGACTCGGAATATGTGCTCTGCATAAAGCGGGAGAACAGGATTTTCCTCTTGTCCTCTGGAATACCGATACCCGTATCCGTGACTCTGAGCAGAAGATTCGAATCATCCGGAATGACCTCAAAAGCAATCCTTCCCCCTTTAGGAGTATATTTGATTGAATTGGACAGAAGGTTATATATAATCATATCCATATCTCCCCTGTCAATGTAAGCATCATAGGAAGCGACGGAAGGAGAGAAGGTGAATTCCAAGCCCTTGGCTGCGGCAGAGTCCGCAAAAGTATCGAATATATCCTCGAAAAATCCCACAACCTCGGTCTTTTCCAGTCGCAGGCTATGCTTGTTGTTCTGGAGCTTTCTGAATTCGAGAAGCTGATTGACAAGTCTCAAAAGCCTCTGAGCCCCTGTTTTCATCACCTTTACGGTCCTTGTAACCTCAGGGAGACGGGCAGTCTGGGTACGGAGCTTTTCCAGAGAATGAAGGATAAGGGTAAGAGGAGTCCTGAACTCATGCGATATGTTCGTAAAGAAGACGAGTTTGTATTCAGTGAGCTGTTTTTCCACCTTGGCCTCATTACGCAGATCATTCATACGGCGGAAAATCTTCAGTGCGACAAAAGTAAGCAGGCCGATGAGCAATATATATATGATGTATGCCACCGCAGTCCTGTAGTACGGTGGACGCACGGTAATATCAAGCACGGAAGGCTCGTTCCAATGACCTCTCTGGTCGCACGAGCGGACCATGAGGGTGTAACTTCCCGGAGGAACATTCCTGAATGCGGCATAAGGAAGCTCCGAAGGTGCACTCCAGTCCCTCTCATAACCGTCAAGCTTGTAATTGTACCTCGTCCCCACAGCATAATCCAGGTCGGAGAATGAAACGGAAAAAGAATTCTGACTGTACATCAGTCTCACCTGAGGGAGATATGCTATGGATATATTAATAGGAGCATCCTCATCGGAAGGAGAAACCCTGACACCTCCCGTCATCATATCAGTGAATACGACTTGAGTCTTTTCATGATTTTCTGCAAGCACGGTCTTAGGATCAATGACAGCCACACCGGCATTGGTTCCGAAAAGCAATCTGCCGTCATCAAGGACAGCAGTGCTGTTGTCAAGACAGATATTGCTCTGCATATTGCTTGAGAATATGAAATTCCTGAACTCTTCCGTCTGAGGGTCAAAACACGACACTCCATATTCAGTCGTGATCCACATACGTCCTTCCTTATCCTCTGCAAAGCCTTGGACAAGGCCATTCACAAGTCCGTCATCCGTACCGAAATGTCTGAATTCCAATGCATCATATGTCCCCGGGCAGCATATACTGAATCCTGCTCCCGACTCTGCAATCCACACTCGACCTCTGCTGTCCTCCTTCAGAGCCCTAATCTCATCACTGCGAAGCCTGCCGTCTGCACATGAGTATGAGTGGTATGACCTGTTGTCACGGATAAGTGAGTCAGGACTGAATACAAGAAGACCTCCGCTTGTTCCCACCCAAAGCATGCCGTTGGAATCACATAGAGTGGAACGCATCCTCCTGCGGCCATAGGAATCATTGAAGTACTTTTCAAAGACTATCCTCCCGTCATCGGAAGTCTCTGCCAGATTGAGTCCTCCCCCGAAAGTAGCCACCCACATACGCCCCTTCCGGTCACGCACAATACTGAATATATTGTTGGAACTGAGCGAACTGGTATCATTATATCTATGAGAATATCTTACATCTCCCACATACAGTCCCCTTCCTCTTGTTCCGACCCATTGACGCATCAGGGTATCACGGCACACATCATACACACTGGCATCCCTACTTATTGTCCTGATCTTCTTCGTGAGGTCATGACTGTACAGATGCACCTTTCCATCCCTTGTGCACATCCACACGCCATCTGACTGGCGGACATCTATCATCCTGACCATATCCGAATATTCCACACCAGAATCCTCATCCATATGAATGAAAGACGCCCCGGCATTCAATGTGCTCAGATGATATAGTCCCGAGAATTCTGTTCCCAGCCAGAAATTGCCGGAACGGTCTTCTGTGATGCACATCAGGATACCGGAGGCAACACCCTTGTCTGCAAGGAGATGCTGCATTTCACCAGTCTTGAAATCCAGTACATAAAGCCCGTTATCATGGGTAGATATCCATACCTTGCCCTCATCCGTACGGACAAAATCATATCTGGCTGTCCAATATATGTCACTCCCCTTCGGAGACAGGTCGTAGATTCCTGTCGTGTTTTCTGTCACATCGTAATATATGACCTTGCCGTGATCGTCATATGTCAGGACATTGCCTTTGCCGTCTGATATGGTGTGAGCAGACTTCAGGTTCATATCTCCCTTGTGCCGGTTCACTTTGCCCAAGGCCACATCATAGTACCATGAAGACGATGATGTGAATATATTCCATCTGCCGTCTGCCGGGTAGCAGCCTGTAATCACAAGTTTCTGCGCCAGCCCTTCACTGATGATGGCCTTTTCAACAAGCACTTCATCTGAAGCCTCCCATATAACTCCGTCATCAGAAATGAAATGCAGACGAGAGTTCAGGACATCTGAAAAGCGGAATGAGTGCCCTGACATGACTTTTTCCATACTGCCTTCGGCATATCTGCAAAGTCCTTCTCCCGTGCCGACCCATGTCTGTCCGTCATGACTTATGACAAAATATATCCTGTCTGATGGAATACTTCCATCTTCTTTAGTGAACTTTTCAGAGACAAACGTACCGTCTTCATATCTGACCCTCATGCAGCCCTGACTTCTTCCCCACAACCATATATCACCGTCACCCTCAAACATGATCGAGCCATAACTTCTGCCATAGTCCCCGCATCCGCTATAATCCCTGAAACACTCGCCTTTCAGATCATAGCAGCATATCCTGTCCGACATGGTCGTGATCCACAGAAAGCCGTCCGTATCTTCAAAGATAGAATTGATACGAGGGTCCGGAAGTCCCGGCTCATCCCCATACTTGGGATAGATGGTCTTGAAGTCCCTTCCGTCGTAACGGCAAAGCCCGCTGTTGATGGTTCCGAGCCATATGAAGCCCTTATTGTCCTGATGGATGCATCTTATGGAATTGCACGGAAGTCCGTCTACAGTAGTAAGCTGACGGAGCGACACCTCATGTCCGGCTGCATTCAAGACGCTGGAAGCAAGGGTGGCAAATAGAAAAAACACCGTACGAAGGATTGACCTGTTCATCTGTTTTGCATTTTATGCAAAAATAATATTTCACTTTCAATCTGCATCAGTTTTTCACACTCCGGAATATATCATTTGTGTAAAAACATGGGGCATTCGTACGACTCTGTTTCAGATTTTCCGAGAGTGCATAACTTTGTTTTCAACAAAAAAACCGCAGATGAAACGAATAATTTCAAGCATTCTGGCCATAGGGCTGCTTTCCTTGGCCGCACAAGCCCAGATCAGGCTGCCTAAAGTCCTGACAGACAACATGGTCCTGCAACAAGGCAAACAGGTCTGCATATGGGGCGAGGCTCCGGCAGGGGCGAAGGTGGAAGTGAAATTCATGAAACAGAAAAAACAGGTTTCTTCCGACTATATCGGCAGGTGGAAGGTGTATCTTGATCCGATGGAAGCCATACAGGAGCCTCAGAAGCTGACAATCAGGTGTGGGAAGGACAGGAAGGTGCTCGGAAACATTCTTGTGGGTGAAGTATGGCTGGCATCAGGGCAATCGAATATGGAATATTCCATGAACAATCATCCAAGACATCCAAGGCCGAAGCGTGGGGAGAAGGAATATCTCCACAAGGCATTTATGGAAGCCGACAGCCCCATTATCCGACTCCTGCATGTCAAAAAGCAGCTGACGGACACATTGCCAAGCGACGGTTGGAAGGTTCTTACAAAGGAATCACTTGCACCGGTCTCGGCTGCGGCATATTTCTTCGCAGATTCCATTTCGAGGCATCTGAATGTACCGGTAGGCATCATTTCATCATCATGGGGCGGCACACCGATTGAGGCCTGGACCTCTCTGGAAGCATACGAGAACTCCCCTGTCTTCGAGGACAAGGTAAGTTACAACCGTCTGAACGGAGTGGATATCGGGAGACGGTTCGACAGTATGATAGACCCTCTCATCCCATATACCCTGCGAGGTTTTCTATGGTACCAGGGCGAACAGAATGTGATAACGGGCGATACTGACGTATACGCGGAAAAACAGAAGCTGCTCATCCAGAACTGGAGAAACCTTTGGAAAGACCCGGCGCTTCCGTTCTATTTCGTACAACTTGCCCCGTATACATATTCCCAAAGACGAAACGATGCCGTAGCCAAGACATGGGAGGCACTTCCGCAGTTCTGGCAGGCACAGCAGGCATGTCTCGAAGTGCCGGGTACTAGCATGATCGTGGTGAACGACCTCATCGACAAGACATCAGAAATACATCCTTCATACAAATGGACAGTGGGCCGGAGACTTGCAAGACTTGCCCTCAACAGGACTTATGGATGCAGCGGCATCATATGCGAGGGCCCGACATTCAGGGCAGTCACCTTCAATGGAGCTGTAGTCACCGTGGAATTCGACAATGTAGGCAAGGGTCTTAAGACCTCAGATGGAAAAGATCCGGACTGGTTCTGGATGGCCGATAAGACAGGAAGATATTTCAAGTCAGAAGCCAGGATCATAGCACCGGACAAGATAGAAGTCAGATGCAAGAGATATGAAAAGCCTCTCTCCGTGCGGTTTGCATGGGACGAGACAGCATCTCCAAACCTTTTCAACAGCGAGGGACTCCCTGCAGTTCCTTTCGGAGCAAAGACAAAATAAAGATTTATGAAACGGATATTAACGCTGGTTGCAGCAATGATGACATGGTTCTGTGCAGCCGGAGAAAACAGATTTCCTGACGGAACTGCCATAGACGGATGGTTCTCGGAAAAAGTATCCCTCAAAGGAGGAAAGAAATATGTTATCACCGACTACGGTGTGGTAAAGGACAGCACTCTGGTCCAGACCGAGGCGATACAGAAGGTCATAGACCTCGCATCTTCCAAAGGAGGCGGCACCATAGTCATACCTGAAGGGACGTTCCTTTCCGGTTCGCTGTTCTTCAAGCCGGGTACAAAGCTTATGGTCAAGGAAGATGGCGTGCTGAAAGGAAGCAATGACATTTCAGATTTTGCAGTTATCGACACGCGCATGGAGGGGCGATGCCTGAAATATTTCGCTGCGCTGGTCAATGCAGAAGGCGTGGACGGATTTGCCATCACAGGTAAAGGAAAGATAAACGGCAACGGACAGCGTTTCTGGAAGTCTTTCTGGCTCCGCAGGCAGGTCAATCCCCAATGTACCAATCTTGAAGAGCTACGCCCGAGACTGGTGTATATCACGGATTGTAAAGACGTGCACATAGAGGGAGTACGGCTTGAGAACTCTCCGTTCTGGACCACTCATCTTTACAAGTGTGAGAGAGTACGCATCTGGAATGTGGAGATATTTGCTCCAGCCGCACCCGTCAAGGCCCCAAGCTCTGATGCAATAGACATCGATGTATGTACCGATGTACATGTGAAAGGATGCAACATATCAGTGAACGACGATGCCATAGCCCTCAAGGGAGGTAAAGGCCCGTGGGCAGACAAGGAGCCGGGCAACGGAGCCAATATGAGGGTCATCATAGAAGACTGCACGTTCGGATTCTGCCACAGCGCGCTCACATGTGGCAGCGAATCCATCCACAACCGCAACATCATTTTCCGCAACTGTCATATAGACAATGCCGTACGCCTTCTCTGGCTGAAGATGCGTCCTGACACACCCCAGAACTATGAATACATTACCGTGGAAGGAATGACAGGAAATGTACGCTCTTTCCTCTACATCCAGCCTTGGACCCAGTTCTTCGATCTGGGAGACAGAAAAGACATACCGATGTCCTACTCGTCAAACGTGACCATGAGAAACATCAGGATGTCATGCAGGAGATTCTTCGATGTCAAACCAGCCCCTGACCAGTATCAGCTGAAAGACTTCACTTTCGAGAACCTTGACATTATGGCGGAAAATCCTTCATGCGACAGGAAAGTCATTGAAAACTTCGTCTGGACAGATGTAAACGTGACCAGAAAATAATCACTCAGCAAGCTTATAGACCTCGCTGCCGGCAAGCAGGAAGCATCCGGCTCCGTAGTCTTCAAAATCAGGAACCGAAGTGTAGGTCACAGGCTGGCCGTCCTTCGGTTCTTTTCCTGTGCCCTGAACATAACCGAGGAAGCCGTTCTTGTGGACGCAATCCTTTGCCATAGCATTCCATGACTCTGCCACTATCGGATAATATGTTTCACGTTTGAGAATCCCGTTATTGATTCCCCAGGCCATTCCATAGATGAAAAGGGCAGTGCCGGTGAGTTCCTTGCCTCCGAAATTGTCCGGATCATGGAGACTGACATTCCAGAATCCATCTGTGCGGCGGCATTTTGCCAGAGCGGCGCACATTGTCCTGAGGTCCTTGATATAGGTCTTCCTGTGAGGATCATCCGAAGGAAGATCATTCAGGACACGTACAAGGGCAGCCACCACCCAGCCGTTTCCTCTTGACCAATAGCAGTCCTCTCCATTCGGCTCCTTATATGGAGGGAGAAAATCCTTGTCACGCCACCACAAGCCCTCTTTTTCATTATAGAGTCCCTGCTCGTTGCGGGTGGAAGCATACATCTTCCATGCTTTGTCGAAATATCTTCTGTCACCAGTCAGGGCACCGAGCTTGGTCAGCACAGGCATTCCCATCTGCACCGCATCTATCCATGTCCAGTCCCCGTTCTGAGGTGTATTCACCAGCATGTCCATGCAGGAAATGGTCTTGCGCAGACGATGAGGTTCAGGACATAGACGGTAAAGGTCGATATAGGTCTGGGCACAACAGTAATTGTCCGAATCACGTGTAGCCGTATCGTCCCTTCTCATTCCCCATTTGTGGAAATCAGCCCATTGTACGGCATATTCATAATATTCGTTCTTCGGACTTATCGAATACAGAGCCATCAGGCCCTCATAATAGACCCCTCTTGTCCATATATTCGTCTCATAGTTCTTCCTTCTGGAAGGATAGGGCATCACAGCCGTAGGATCGGCATACCTGATCTTCATGATATAGTCATTGACCCTTGTCATGGTCATCAGGACCTCCTTCTGTGAAGGAAGTTCTTGTGCAGACACTGAGGCTGCAACGCAGATAAAGGCAATTATCGCAAATAATCTCTTCATATGATTATATTTAGTTCCATTACTGTTCGATTCCTGTCAGCCGGACTTCAGCATTCAGACCGGACGGATCGGTCACCCAATCGGCAAATGTAAAAGTCTTTGCACCGGTCACGCTTGCTATGTTCGCATCCTTGAAAATGCGCCATTTCACACCCCTTCTTTCAAAGTCGGCTATTCTGTTGGAAGGGAGGTTGCACACTTCTATTTCAATCGTATTGACTTCTCCCGGCCTTTTCAGGTCTTCCTTTTCGATGTACAGCCTGAAAGGTACGCTGAATGCAGTCCCTATATTCTTTCCGTTCAGTCTTACAGCTGCGCTTTCCCGTACATCCCCAAGCTCCAGAATCCATGCATCCGCATTGTCATGCGGTGTCTTGAATTCCGCTTTATAGAGCCCTGTGCCACAGTTTATCTTCAGTCTTTCATCTGCAATCTCCGTCCACGGGATCAGGGAAGTCATTGTATAGACCGTATCTATCTGCGGGTCACTTTTCGGAAAAGACAGGGTCCATGGCCCGTCTATCATAGTCTCTTTTCCTTTTTGATATGGCAGGTGTCTTATGTCCGTCTCTCCCGCTACGGCATTCTTCGGAAGGATTCTCACAAGCACCGATTCTCCGGGATCCATATTGAGATATACCGACAGCTTTCCGTCTTCGTATCTATGTTCAGCCCTCGCCCATTCCCCAGTCAGAGGATCAGACACCCACACGGAGCCCTTCCATCTTTTCGGCAGCCTGACTCCAAGAGGAACATAGCCATGAACGGGATTGTCAGTGAGCATCGACATGAAATAGTCATATCCTCCCTCCGGATTTATCTGACGCACCATAGTTCCTCCCATTTCGCTCTTGAATGGTTCGCATGTAGCTCCAGTCCTCTTCAGCAGACTCCTGTAATCATCCCCGACTATTGACTTTGAACGCATGCCTTTGAGGATTTGAGCCATCTTCTGCCGACGTTCATCGAGATTTCCCCATCCGGGCACATCCTCAGGAAGATGGTCTATGAAAATGATTTTCGCTCCCTTCTCACTCAGAGCCGTAAGTTTTTCCAGAGTTTCCACAGGCATCCTATGACAAGCCGGCACCACAAGAGTCTTGTACCGCACTCCGGCCTCAGTGACCAGCATACCCTTTTTACAGGAAAGTGACTGCACGAACCTGTCAGATATATAATCGGCATCATATCCGCACTCCACGATGGTATTCATTGCTTCCTTTACCTTCGGCATTGTCCGGTCCATCTTGTGAATATCAAAGATGAGGAACTGTCTTTCCTGCTGCTCATGCCAGATGTCATATATCGGCAGATACAGAAGTACCTCATTGTCCGGGCTACCTTCAGAAAGGAATGTCTGACAACGGGTTATATATTCGAAAAATGCAGGAGCATGGTGCCAGATATTGTTTGTCGGAGACATATTGATGGCCGCATAGAACTTCCATCCCGGGAAGCTTGAGCCCTTCGGAGAATATGGGGCTCCATGGAAATAGACATGGTTCACTCCCGAAGCGAACATACGGTCAATCTCCGGCTTGCACTGGGAAAGAGAAGTACGGAAATGCTCCGTGAGCCATGTCAGAGCCTCTGCAGAAGTATGTTTCTTTGCAGTAAGATGGGCTGCAGAAGATGCAAACTTGAGTACTGCGGGATCTCCATCATTCGGCTTTCGGACCGGGTCCTGTCTGAGGCCGGGAATATTGAAATCCGACCTGCCGAAAGACTCGCATTCAGGAATATCCACAGCTGCATATAGGTCGATTATGTTTGCCGGGGAGCCATGAGCCTGGTTTCTGGTGCGGACACCATGAGAATGAGCCCACTGTGTCCACGGCCTCGTGAAGTTTTCCTCCAGCAGTCTTGCAAGAGTCTGACGGTAATCAGTGACTATGCGGGCATGAGTGTCCGGACTTCCCTCTCCGAGAAATTCGGGCAGCCACTCTTCAAGTCTGTATCCATGATCCTTTGCAAATTCTTCCGGTAGACCGGCAGACCAGTCGGAGCCGTAGACCTCGAACGAGTCATTGAAGAATGTATCAGGCCACGGAGCGCCGCAGGAGGAGAAGGCATCATTAAAACGGCCTAAATAATGGTCAAGCGCATCTATATTGTAGTGATTCAAGACCAGACCTTCTCCCCCCGGAGCCGCCCGCTTTACTTTCTGATAGGTGTGTCCGCTGTAAAGTACATATAATGTAGCGTCTGTCTCCGGAGTCCATTCCAGGACCGCCGACTTCGCCAGAAACAGCCCGTCCTTTGACTTCTCAGTTCCGGATACCTTGTCAGTGATGATGCTTCGTCTCGACCCGCTCACTGCCATGACACATTGTACTGCAGCATTGTCTTTCTGTCTTCTGTCCTTGAGGGCAAGAGTTTTCTTTACAGGGACATGAGCCTTTACATCAAAGGTTGCGGAAATGAATTTCTTCGCACTATGGTCCGGACTTATCTGCGGTCCCCCGAAAGGCCATCCCGTACCGTTGTTCAGATCCACCTGCAGACCAAGTCTCTGGGCCTCCCTCACCGTATGGGAATAAAGTTCCATCCACCTCGGCGACAGATATTCCACATCATTGTGCTCATTGCCTTGCACTCCGTAAATGGGAGTGATCTCCACTCCACCGATACCGGCTCGGGCAAATTCTTCCAGATTCCACGTAAGGCCTTCCTCGTCCACGGCACTTCCAAGCCACCACCATCTTACAAAAGGACGGTTCTCTCCCGAAGGGGCAGAAAAAGAGGGCTGAGCCACGGACTGCATGCAGACCAAGGATGCAATGATAACTGACAGGTATCGTTTCATGGATTCAATATAGTTCTGTGCAAAGTTACACCATGAACGAGGGTCACGATTGGGCGAAAATCCAAAAACATATGAGTATTGTCCGAATAAATTCCGGACTATTGTACACATTATTTACAGTGCCTAACTTGCGGATAAATATAATTTTATAAGGTATAAACCAAGAAAAACCACAATATGAAATCACAGACAATCAAGACCGGCGTGTACCTGACTCCTTCGTGCACAGTCGCTGAAATTTCGATGGAAGGAGTGCTTTGCTCAAGCGGCGAACAAGCCGTAAACACCATTTCTGATTATGTTGAAGATGTTTATCAATGGTAAAGGAGAAGATGACAATGAAAGCAACAAGATATATATTCGCTGCCGCTCTGACAGTCATTGCCGCAGCATCATGCCAAAAAGAGAATACATCAGGTATCGCATCCGAAGTAATCGTAAACGCAACTATTGAAAACACTGATACCAAAACCGTTCTTGGAGAAGGTTACACCGGAACAGACGGCAAAGTACATCATAAGGTTCTGTGGCTCAGAAGCGACAACATTTCCGTTTTTGATGCCAATGGAAATAACCATCGTTTCATTTCCTATGCGGCAGATAATTCTGAAGTGGCAAAATTTCAGAAAGTGGCAGATGCTTATACCAAGGAAGCATTCGTTACAGGAAATGAATATCATGCCATATATCCTGGCACAAGTGACAACTCAATCGACATCAACACAAAGACAATTACAGTCGCCTCTATCGACAACAATCAGAAACCGGTCAAGAATGGATTCACTGATGATCTGGCAGTAGCTTACGGCTACGGTACCGAATCATATACATCAGGGGAAAAGACATATGTCAACATGACATTCATGAATATTACTGCCCTGATAAAGTTTGAACTCGTCGGAAACGATATTACAGAAGTCCGTTTCCTTGACAAAAATGCGGCTTATCTTGCAGGAGCTAACTTTACTGTCACTTTTTCTGGCAATGAAATAACTCCGTCCCTGGCCAGTGGCAAGAAACAGATCTTCATGAATAATATCGTCAAAAATGAAGATAACACATATTCGGTTACTCCACTTGAAGCCGGTATCTATTATATGGTGATCGTACCACCTGCCAATGTCATAAAACCAAGAATCAGCATCACCACTCAAACCACAGCTTCGGGCAGCACGATCAATGGTTCTTATTCAGTAGATAAAACAGGTAAAGCAGAAGTACAACTCAAGCCAGGGATGATCTTGGATCTCGGCAAATGGAGTTCTACCGGTCAGGTGACCGAATAATTCCCACCGGGACTATAAACAAATGTCACGACGCAAGAGAATACCGCGATTCTTCTGCGTCGTGACATGTTTTTTGGGGAATCCGGACGTTTTCGTGTCACGACACAAGAGTTTGGGCATATTTTCTTGCGTCGTGACAGGAAAATGCTATTTCACCGGTATATTGGCAAGTACAGCCTTGAGGAATTCCCAGCATTTGGCGACTGAAGGGATATTGGCACGCTCGTCAGGAGAGTGAGGGCTCATGAGGGTAGGACCGCATGAGACCATGTCCCAGTTCGGATAGATGCCACCAAGGATACCGCACTCAAGACCGGCATGGATGGCCATTACAGCCGGTTCCTTGCCATAGAGATCGTTATATACCTTCTTCATTGTGGCGAGGATAGCCGAATCCGGGTTCGGAGCCCAGCCTGAATATCCACCGGCAAACGACGTCTCTATGCCCGCAAGGGAGAATATAGCCTCGAACTTCTGTGCAAGGGCATCCTTGGCTGTATCAACAGAACTTCTCATAAGGGTCTTCACAGAGAATTCACCGCCTTCGATCTTCACCATCGCAAGGTTGTTTGAAGTCTCCACCAGACCAGGCATCTCGCTGCTCATACGCTCCACGCCATCAGGACATGCGATGATTGCACGGATAAATCTGACAGCATCAGCTTCCGGTACATATTTACATTCGTCGCCACCGCAGCAGCACTCCACTTCCGCACATTCATATGGTTTGAAAATGAATTCAGAATCAGGATCTGTGCCGGCATATTCAGCCTTGATCTCAGCAGAAACACGCTCGAATACCTTCTGTGCATCTGCAAGCTTTTCTGCAGGAACATATACTGTCGCGAATGCCTCGCGCGGGATTGCAT
>SUYY01000032.1 GCA_015060205.1 Bacteroidales bacterium | reverse complement strand
CTAGTTGTTTCCTTTTCATATTAAAAGAAGGAGAAGTATTAGAAAAAGTAGGTATGCGCACATACAAAAATGCTTCCCTCCGGAAACCCGAAGGGAAGCATTAAATACATCAGGTAAGAACCTTATCTGTCAGTTAATTACCACTCCAGAATCTTCTTGAAGTCGTAAGCCTCAGGATTCTCTATGCCAAGAGCCTTGACTGCCTCGTAATCCTCAGGAGTTACGTAGTGAGCGATGTACTTGTAGTAGTTCTGGGCTGTGCCGGCGTTGATGTCTACTACGCGTGGCGGAATCTTTCCTGTGTTAGGGTCCTGAAGGTCAGCGAGATAGAGTGGAGATACGTTACCGTATGAGTCAACATATACCATGCAGCCTGTCTTGCCTTCGCTGTAGAGTTGGTAGACTCCCATTGCGAGTTCTGTACAGTAAGTTACATCGTATGCTACAGGATCCTGGCAACGAACATCGTATCCTATTTCTACAGGACGGCTCTTAACCTTGAGACCGATCTTCTTGAACTCTGCCTCGAGGAGGTCGTTGAAGAGGACAGCCTTGGATACCTTACCGAGTTCAGGGTGACCGTGGTCGTCATATGAGAAGTGAACGCCTGCTGCCTCCATTTCCTCTGCCTTGAACTCATGGAAGAGACCTTCAGCCGCTACGATTGTACCGTAGTTGATACCCATCACCTTTCTCTTGAGGATTGCGGAGATTGAGAGTTTAACCACTTTGTCGAGGCAGATCTCAGTCTTGTTGAACATCTCAGGGATGATGGTCATAGGGCAATGTGTAGCCTCACCGATACCGAGAGCGAGTGAACCGCATGTACGTCCCATTGCTGAAATCACGAGCCAGTTGCCTGAAGTACGTGCATCCTCATAAACTGTGCGTGCAAGATGAGCACCTTCGTTCTTTGCTGAATTGTATCCGAATGTCGGAGCGTTTGCAGGGAGAGGAAGGTCGTTGTCGATTGTCTTAGGACAGTGGATATTTGCGATAGGATAGCCCTTTGCTGCAAGGAACTTTGAGATACGGTTTGCAGTTGAAGCAGTGTCATCACCACCGATGGTCACAAGGAGTTTGATGTTGTTGTCCTTGAAGAGGTCAAGGTTGAAGTTCTCTTCGAAATCCTTGTCGGTCGGTTTGAAACGGCTCATTTCAAGATATGATCCACCTCTGTTGAAGTAACGGTCTGCGATGAAGAATGTAAGGTCCTCAGTGCGTGCGTTCTTGCTGAAAAGTCCTGAATATCCGCCATGAAGGCCGATAACGCGGAAACCCTTGGTAAGGAATGTCTTAGCGACGCTCATTGATACTGAGTTCATTCCGGGAGCAGGACCGCCACCGCAAAGGATGATAACTGCATCTTTCATAATTCTTAATTATATTAAATAGTTAAACAAGATTTCAATAGTCTCAAAAACGGCGCAAAAATACCAAAATTTATATATAAATCCAAGTCTTATTTCCCACTTGCATACTCTTGCAGTTATGGAAACGAATTTGTAATTTTGTAGTTTATTTTGGCATATTGTGCATATGGATAAAAGTCAGGCAAATATCAGGATTAGGGAACTCAGAGCAATCATCGACGAGGCCAACAGGAAGTATTATGTGGATAATGCCCCTGAACTCACAGATTATGAGTTTGATATGCTTCTCAAGGAACTTGAGGTTCTGGAAAAGGCGTATCCTGAATATCTGACTCCTGACTCCCCTACACAGAAGGTCGGCAGCGACATAAAGATTTCCGCAAAAAAGGACTTTGATCAGTATCCGCACAGATATCCGATGCTTTCGCTCGGAAACACCTATGACATCTCCGAGGTTCAGGCATTTGCGGACAGGGTATCAAAGGGAATAGGTAATGCTTTTACTTTCAGTTGCGAACTCAAGTTCGACGGTACTGCCATCTGTCTCACCTACAGGAACGGCAGACTCTTCCGCGCTCTGACAAGAGGAGACGGAACCAAGGGTGATGATGTCACAAGAAACGTCGTTCATATCAGCAATATTCCTCAGACCCTGACCGTGCCGGCAGGATTTGTTCCGTCAAAGGAAAAACCGTACCCTTGGCCGGAAGAATTTGAAATACGAGGTGAGATTTATATGCCGTGGGCAGCGTTTGACCGTCTCAATGAAGAACGCTACAAGGATGAGGAGCAACCGTTTGCAAATCCCCGGAATGCAGCATCGGGTTCACTCAAACTGCAGGACAGCACATTGGTTGCTAACCGTGGTCTTGAATGTACCCTGTATCATATGCTAGGCGAATCACTTCCGTTTCAGACACATGACCAGGCATTGAAGGCCGCATCTCAGTGGGGACTCCCGGTATCTGACAAAAGAAGGATATGCTCCGGCATAGAGGAAATTGAAGATTTCATAACATATTGGGATACAGAAAGAAAAAACCTTCCTTTTGCGACAGACGGAATAGTCATCAAGGTAAATGAACTTCCATATCAGACAGAACTCGGCTATACTGCAAAGGCACCTCGCTGGGCGACTGCATATAAGTTCAAGGCAGAAAAGGCGCTCACAAGACTCTTGTCAATCGACTATCAGGTAGGACGTACCGGTGCTGTGACCCCTGTGGCAAATCTTGAACCGGTACAGTTGAGCGGAACAGTAGTGAAGAGGGCATCTCTGCACAATTCAGAACAGATGCAGCAACTGGACATTCATATAGGTGATTACGTATATGTTGAGAAAGGAGGCGAAATCATACCGAAGATAACCGCTGTTGAATTATCCATGAGACCTGATGATGCGTCCCTTCCTCACTTCCCCCTATATTGTCCGGATTGCGGGTCAGCCCTTGTGAAAGACGAACAGGAGGCCAAGTCGTTCTGCCCGAATCAGGACGGATGTCCGACTCAGATACAGGCCAGGCTTGTCCATTTCCTCAGCAGGAAGGCCATGAATGTGATCGCTGGTGATGCAACAGTAGAACAGTTGTACAACAAGGCCCTTGTCTGGAATATTGCAGATTTCTATGAACTCACAAAAGATCATCTGATGACTCTTGACGGATGGAAAGAACGTTCTGCAGAAAGATTCCTCAATAGCCTGAAAGATTCCGTCAATATTCCTTTTGAACGTGTTCTTTATGCTCTGGGAATCCGTCACGTGGGTGAAGCCACAGCAAAAAGCATTGCCGGGCATTTCGGAAGCATAGACAATCTTGCAGCGGCGGGAATGGACGAACTCCTGAAGGTCGAAGATATAGGTGAAATCATTGCCGAAAGCATTGTCGAATATTTCAGCAATCCTGACAATCTTGAAATAATCTCCAGACTGAAATCGGCGGGACTTCAGTTCGAATCACAAGGAGTCAAGGAACCTCATTCAGACAGACTTGCAGGTCTTACCATAGTCATATCCGGCAATTTCAGCATTTCCAGAGATAAGATGAAGGAACTTATCATCCTGAACGGAGGTAAGAGCAGCGGGAGCGTAAGCGGAAAGACATCCTATCTTCTGGCAGGAGAAAAGGCCGGACCGGAAAAACTCAAGAAGGCTGAAAATCTCGGCGTGAAGGTTATCACTGAAGAGGAATTCTTCCGGCTTATAGGAAGTTCTGCAGATGAAGATATGAACAGCGTGAATACAGAAGATGACAACGTGCAATTAAGCCTGTTTTAACAATGAAGAAAGTATATAGACTGAAGAATTTCCTGAAGGATGACATCTGGAAAGTGGACCTGGAAGAAATATCCAAGGCCAAGGCCAGATTCATCAAATATGCGAAGGTGATGCTCATTACCATCAAGACCTTTGCAAACGAACGTATAGGGTTTCAGGCTGTTGCACTGAGTTTCTTCAGCACGATGTCGGTGGTGCCGTTTGTAGCGATCATGTTTGCAATTACCGGAGGTCTGGGACTTGCAGACAAACTAAAGGAACTCCTGTATGCATATTTTGAAAACAGTCAGGATACCATTGATACAGTGCTTGGATTCGCTCAGAACATCATAGACTCGGCACAAAGCGGTGCTGTAGGCCTTGTGAGCGCCCTGATGTTCGCCTTCATCGTGATATGGATGATGCTCAATGTGGAGCGCGTCTTCAACAATGTATGGCGCGTAAAGAAGACAAGGAACATATTCAAAAGACTTTCCTACGTACTTGCAATGATTCTCATCTCCCCTTTCGTGGTGATGGTGTTCTTTGCCGGCTCATTTGTCTACTCACATGCACTTGAGTTCATCGGGCTGAACCCGGAATCCCTGGGAGTGTTCAAGACCATACTTGCATGGCTACTTTTCGCTGTGACGGCGACATTCACATTCTCTGCAATGTACAAATTCATACCTAATGCATATGTTAGATACTCCAGCGCACTAAGGGCGGCAGTCCCGGCAGCGACAGCATTTACACTTATGCAGTATATGTATCTTGAGACACAGGTATTCGTTACAAGACTTAGTACCGTTTTCGGAGCGTTCGCAGCGGTGCCGCTCTTCATGGTATGGATAAACATAGGTTGGTTCATCATCCTGATTGGTGCGGAACTTTCATATGCCTTCCAGAATGTTGACAGTTATAATATTGAAGATTAAATTTCAGATATATGGGCAAGATATCAGAATTCAACCAGCACGATCATGAGGTCATAGCAAGAGACTATGCTGACCTCAAGGAAGCAGCAAGGAAACGATGCAGCGACCCAAGCGAACTCGACATGATACAGAAGGCCTTTGAGTTTGCCAATGAGGCACATAAAGGAGTAAGAAGACGCTCTGGAGAGCCGTACATACTTCATCCTATCGCTGTGGCCAAGATTGTCGTAAGCAATATCGGTCTGGGATACAAGTCCATCATTGCGGCCCTTCTGCATGATGTGGTGGAAGATACGGACTATACCGTAGATGACCTGCGCCAACTCTTCGGAGACAAGGTCGCTACTCTGGTGGAAGGTCTGACAAAGATAAAGACAGTGCTGGACAATGAAGACAAGGCACAGCAGAAGAGCATGCAGGCGGAAAACTTCAAGAGAATCCTGCTTACCCTCAATGATGATGTAAGGGTCGTGCTCATCAAACTGGCAGACCGCCTTCATAACTGCCGGACCATCGAGTTCATGCCTGAACATAAGAGGGACAAGATCCTCAGCGAGACCATGTTCGTATTCATTCCTCTTGCCCACAGACTTGGTCTGTATGGAGTGAAATCAGAAATGGAAGACATCTGGCTTAGATTCAAGGAACCGGAAGCGTTCAATGACATCACTGCAAAGATCAACCGCAACATAAGCGACAAGGAAAAGGAAATAGATGATTTCATAGCACCTATCGACAGTGCTCTGAAAGATGCCGGATTCAAGTTTGAAATCCGCAAGAGAGTGAAGACCCCGTATTCCATCTGGAACAAGATGAACACAAAGGGAGTCTCATTCGAGCAGATTTTCGACCTGTACGCAGTACGTATCATCTTCGATCCGGTTGAGAGCAAGGAGACGGAACGCGACATGTGCTATCATATATTCTCCATCATCACAGGAATGTACCGATATAAGGCAGACAGGGTCAGGGACTGGGTAAATTCACCGAAGAACAACGGTTACGAGGCGTTGCACTGTACTCTCATGAGCCGTGCCGGCATCTGGGTAGAGGTCCAGATACGCTCCAGAAGAATGAATGAGATCGCCGAGAAAGGTATTGCAGCACATTGGTCATATAAAAAAGACGGTTTCGGCGGTGACAACGAAAGCGAAATGGACAAATGGATAGTCAAGGTAAAGGACATCCTGGTAAATCCCGATATCAACGCACTTGATCTTCTTGATATCATCCACAACGACCTCATTCAGTCGGATATCTTCGTATTTACCCCTAAGGGTGAGCAGAAAAGCATTGAAAAAGGTGCCACAGCGCTTGATTTCGCATATTCCATCCACTCTCATATCGGCAACAAGGCAATTGCAGCAAAGGTCAATCTAAGGCTTCTTCCTCTGTCATATGTACTCAAGACCGGTGACCAGGTGGAGATAATCACGGCAGAGACTGAAAAGCCGAAAAGGGAATGGCTCAACTTTGTCAAGACCCGCAAGGCCAAGAGCATGATCATGGATGCCCTCAAGAGTGAGCGTCAGGAAAGCGTAAAGATAGGCAGGAAGATGCTTTCTGAACAACTCGAAGCACTCGGCTACCCTTCCAACGACAAGATAATCAACCGTCTGATGGAAAGTTACGAGATATTCGAGTCCAAGCCGGAAGAACTCTATTTCAGAATAGGTGTGGGGCTGATCAAACTGACCAATCTTCAGGAGATGCTCAAGAAGTCGGTAGAAAAGAAGAGCAGTTGGCTCCACTGGTTCAAGACCAAGGAGGAAAAGAAGGACAATGACTTCATCATATCCGATGACGGTGTATCACAACACAAATATGTCATAGCATCATGCTGCAACCCTATTCCTGGAGACAGCGTGATCGGTTTCAAGGCGTCTGACGGTACGGTTACAGTGCATAAACGCTCATGTGAAACGGCAAACAGCCTTGCATCCAAGTTCGGTGACAAGATAGTCGTTCCGAGGTGGGAAGAAGCAAAGACTCAGAATCTTTCCTTCCTAGTACGTCTGTCACTCAAGGGATTTGACCGAATAGGAATCATCAACGACATCACAAGATATATCTCTTTTGTCATGAGCGTGAATATCCGCAGGTTCTGCCTCAGCACTGAAGACGGTGTATTCGACGGTTTCATAGACCTCTATGTTCACGATATGAAAGACTTGGACAGACTCATCAAGAAACTCCAGAAGATTGAAGGCATACAAAGCGTAATAAGAACAGATCTGTAAATGAAAAAGATACTTTTAAGAATATTTCCACTCATACCGGTCGGAATCATCCTGGGCACTATGATTTTTTCACATTCATGTGCCAACACCACTACTCCTCCGAGCGGTGGTCCGAAGGACACTATTCCCCCGCTCATCACGGAGATATATCCTGCATTGGGACAGTTGAACGTACCTCGTAGCAAGACAAAACTTGAAATCAAGTTCAATGAATATGTGGTGGTGAAGGACCCTAAGAGCCTTTATCTGTCACCGCCTCTGGAAAAGGCACCCAAGCATAAGATAAAGGGCAAAGGAGTGATTGTCTATTTCGAAAGCGACCTTGATTCCAACAAGACTTATACCCTTGACCTGACAAATGCCATCGCGGACAACAACGAGGGCAATATGTATCCTGGATATACACTTGTATTCTCGACAGGCGACCACATCGACTCGATGATGGTGACAGGAATTGTTCAGGACTGCAACACACTGAATCCGATCAAGGGAGCCACCGTAATGCTTTACAAGGATCAGGCAGATTCGGCGATATTCCTGAAGAGACCGGACGCCGCAGTGAAGACTGACGACTGGGGATTCTTCTGTCTGAGGAACATACAGGACACCGTCTACAGGATGTATGCCATCGTCGATGACAACAACAACAATATGTATGAGGCTGAGAATGAGCGCGTCGCGTTTATTGACACATTGATTAAGCCTGTAAATATGGTTGGTGACAGCATTCCTGAACTCATGAAGTACGACATGAAGGATACTCTCAACTGCCTTGCAAGAAAGACAGAGTTTTCACTGAACATATTCCGTGAAAAACCTACCAAACAGTTGATAGTCAACAAGGAAAGAATCGGAGAAAGAACCGCATACATCACCTTCATGGCGCCGTATGCGCAGATAGATTCCATATGGATCAAAGGGGTTCCGAAGGAAAAACTCATAACCCAGTTCAATGTGATGCAGGACAGTCTCGAAATATGGATCAATGACCCGAAGACTCAGCCGGACACCCTCTTCCTGAATGTGAGATATATGAAGACAGACACATTAGGCATGCTCAATCTTTTTACTGAAGAGATAAAGTTGAACAAGCCGAAGTCACTTCTGGTCGGAAAATCTGCGAAAAAGGACATCAAGAAGGAAGACACTACCTGCGTGTTCACCCTCGAAGCCAAACCGGAACTGGTCGAACAATACGGATTTACCATGGAATTCAAATATCCTGTTGTTACAGAGGCTTTCGATTCTCTGATTTTCCGTACCGTCAATCCTCGTCAGCAGGAGACTTTCGGAAAATACAAGGTGATCCAGGACACGCTTAACCTCAGGAAATATACAATCATGCCGGTAGATAAGTTCCAGGCAGGATGGGAATATTACCTCAAGGTACCTCACAGGAAATTCACAGACATCAATGGATTCTACAACGACAGTACCGAGGTCAAGGTGACCCTGCCATCTGACGACAAACTCAGCAGCATATCCCTTGTACTTTCAAATGTGAATAACAAATATATAGTGGACCTGCTCAATGAGAAAAGAGACAATGTGATAAGGTCGTTCATCATTGACAAGGACCAGACACTTCTCTTCCCTTACATCAAGGCAGGTAAATACTCCATCCGTTTCACAGAGGACGTAAACAGGAACGGAATTGTGGATACAGGCAACCTCCTGGAGCACAAACAGCCGGAAAAAGTGTTGTTCTACGAACTTGAAGACGGTAAGAACCTCATCGATATTCCAGAAATGACTGAATTGGAACAGAGCATCGATGTAGGTGAAATGTTTAAATGATCGATATGAAGAAATTATCCTTGATATTACTGCTGCTGCTCGCATGTCTTTCGCTTGATGCGCAGGAGAAGAAACTGAAGAAAGTCAGTGAGATCACCATAATGGATACTCTGACCGATGAGTTTCTTGATACTGTACAGGTCAAGAAGAAACTCAAACTCAACGACTACTCGATGATTGGACTTCAATATGGTGCGGCACTGAGTCAGGTTGTCTGGAATCCGGTACAGAACCAGAAGATGATTCTAAATCCTGTCAATTTCGGAGTCACATACACCATCTACGGAAAGATGTTCGGTTATATGCCTTACTTCGGCTTCCAGGCAGGTGTATTCTATACCCGTGAAGGATATCAGTTCGAGTATAATGAGGAGCGCGACTATACTTACACGATAGAAGGCGCAGAAAAAGCCATAATGGAAGTTATAGAAGTACCTGTTCTCTCCCATATCCATTTTGATTTCTGGCATTTCAAGATCATTGCACAATTAGGACTCTTCGGTGGATATAGACTTGGCATTGAGCGTTTCCCGGGCAAGAACGGAAAACTCAACGAGTATGCAAAGTCATTCACCCCTACTGACAGACGTTGGGATTATGGTATAAAGGGAGGCCTCGGATTCGGACTTGTGTTTGATCCTATAGAAATCCATATACAGGCGATGTACAAGCACTCGCTTTCATCTCTGTATGACCCAAGTCACAACAGTCTGTACTACTACAGATTTGCTTACCCTCAGAATATCATACTCTCTGCGGGCGTACATTTCCAGTTGACCAAACGGTCGGGAATGACAAAGAAAGAACTGAAGAAACAGGCCAAAAGCATAGTTTATGAGACTCAAGACTCAGACAATCAAGGTAGGTAACCTGCTCATAGGTGGAGATAACCCTATCGTTGTGCAGACAATGTGCAACACACATACCTCCGATGTAGAGGCGTCGGTAGCCCAATGTATAAGACTTCACGAAGCAGGTGCTCAGATGATACGCCTCACCGTACCCTCGCTCGACCAGGTGGAGAGTCTCCGTCAGATAAAATCAAGTCTAAGAGAAAGAGGTATTGACACTCCCCTTGTGGCGGATGTGCATTTCTCGTCGGAAATAGCGATCGCTGCTGCACAGGTAGTTGAAAAGGTAAGGATCAATCCCGGAAATTTTCATAAGGACCACGAAAAGGCAAAGGCACAGTTCGCTCGTCTTGTGCAGGTCTGCAAGGAAAACGGGACAGCAATTCGTATCGGCTTGAATCACGGATCACTCGGTGACCGCATTACAAATCTTTACGGCAACACGCCACTCGCAATGAAGGAAGCCGTTATGGAATGGCTTAATATGTGCAGTGACAATGAATTTAACAATGTTGTTGTATCGCTCAAGGCAAGTAACACAATTGTTATGGTAGAAGCATACCGACTTCTTGCCGAAGCAATGAAGGAAAGCGGCACAATTTACCCTCTCCATCTTGGAGTCACCGAAGCGGGAAATGGGGATTCAGGCAGAATCAAGTCAGCGGTCGGAATCTCTGCACTTCTTTCTGAAGGGATAGGAGATACCATCAGGGTTTCACTGACCGAAGATCCTGAAAAGGAAATCCCTGTGGCAAGATATCTTGCAGACAGATACGGGCGTCTTGTACATTCATCTATGGTATCCCTGAAACTGGAGGGTAAAAGAGCGGAAGCGCATTACATATGCGAAGACAGACAGAAACTTCTGCTTGACGTCGCTTGTGATTTCGGCAGACGACTGCTTGACAAGGAAATCGACGAGTTGAAAATAACAGGAACGGAAGAAGGCGAATATATTGCTGACGAAGTCATGCAGGCGGCAAGACGGCGTTTCTACCGTCCCGAATATATTGCATGTCCCGGTTGTGGAAGGACCATGTATAACCTCGAAGAGGCTTTTGAGCAGGTAAAGAGCCGCACTTCTCACCTGAAAGGAATGGTGATAGCAGTCATGGGATGCATAGTCAACGGCCCGGGAGAAATGGCTGATGCTGACTGGGGCTATGTAGGAGAAGGAAACGGAAAAGTATCCATATATAAAGGAAAAACCCCGGTTCTCAGGCATGTACCTGAAACCGAGGCTATAGACCGTCTTCTGGAACTTATCACTCAGTCTTGATAAGTTCCTTCTGAGCCTTTTCCCACTGCTCTTTCGCATATTCCTGCATATCGACAACCTCGTCAGTCTCGTCCACGATCTCGTGACCGAGCATTGTCTCTATGACATCTTCCATCGTGACAATACCTCTTACCGATCCGTATTCGTCGAGGATGACAGAGATATGCTCCTTCTTTTCAAGCATCTTCTCCCATATGTCACTTACGGTATCCTCCTCGGCAAATGTCATTATAGGACGTCTGATCTCATTGAGGGTCGTGCTGAACTTATCCTCAGCCATCTTTTCAAGAATCTCCTGACGAAGCACATAACCTATCACATACTCATCGTTCTCTTCATCGTACACAGGTATTCTGGAGTGGGTAAGTTCCTCTGAATCATAGAAATCCCTAATAGTCATATGACTTTCCGCCATCTCAACCACAGCACTTGGAGTCATGATCTCATGAGCGGTGACTTCATCAAGTTTCAGGAGATTCTGAATCATCTTCTTTTCCTCTTTCTCAATTACCTCTTCCTCTGTAGCGACGCTGACCATCGCCGAGATATCTTCCCTGCTGACACTGATCTGTGTGGACCTGGATGATATAAGTCCTGTGAATTTCTCAAGTAACCAGACCAGCGGGAACATCACGAAGATCATTCCGTTGATAATCACCGATGCCGGAATGGCGAGAGTCCTCCAGTAACTTGTTCCTATCGTCTTAGGGATGATTTCTGAAAATATAAGGATCGCGAAGGTGAAAATGGTCGAAAATATTCCTACTATGGCATCTCCATATACCTCATATACCAAGGAACCCACTATCGAGGCACCAACAGTGTTTGCTATGGTATTCAGACAAAGAATCGCTGAAATAGGTCGGTCAGAGTGCTGTTTGAGTTTCTTGAGACGTGATGCACCTTTGACCCCCTGCTCCTCAAGACCGGTAATAAATGAAAGAGGTGTTGAAAGTAATGTTGCCTCGAGTGTCGAACACAGTGCCGACAACAGAATCGAAACCAACATTATTATGTAAATAAGTGATTCTGAATATAGTGATGCTTCTTCCATGATTTATTTATGTAATTCTGCTATAACCGACTCGCAAGCCTTGACGTAATCTCCCAATTTCACCTTCACTACGGTATCAAGCGGAAGGAACATGTCTATTCTCGAACCGAACTTGATGATGCCGCACTCATCAGCCTTCTCCACGTTTTGACCAGGCTTCGCGTGACAGACTATCCTTCTGGCAAATGTTCCGGCGATCTGCTTGAAGAACACATTTCCATATGGTGTCATCATACCCACTGACGTGTGTTCATTAAGTTCTGAAGCCTTTGGAAGATATGCGAGCATATATTTTCCCGGGTGGTATTTATAATATCTGACCTCACCGTCAACAGGCCAGAAATTTACATGTACATTAAAGAAATCCATGTACACAGAGACCTGTATGCACTCCCCTTTTACATATTCAGGCTCATAAACCTTGTCAATAACGACAACCTTTCCATCCGCTACTGATGTGACCACGTTGTCATCTCCGAGTCTCTCCCTCTGAGGGACCCTGAAGAAGAAAAGCACGAATCCCATGAAGAACATAGGAATTACAGCCAATGGATATGAGAGAAGGGACCACGGTATGAACTTCAGAATGACATACACCAAAGGAAGGCATATAAGCCAGACCAGAAGTATCGTACCGTAACAGTTCTTATGTATTACCATATAATAAAAATCTAACCGCATCGGTGAAGACACTCAATGCGGTTGCAAATTTACGAAATATTTGTCAATAAGACAAATAGACTACAGGCAGAGGGCATTCAATGTGACCAGATATATTATACCTATCGGAATCGCTATCAAAGCACTGTCAAACCTGTCAAGAAGACCGCCATGTCCAGGTATCAGGCTTCCTGAATCCTTTACATTATAATGTCTCTTCCACTGTGACTCGATAAGGTCTCCATAAACTCCTGCGATGTCAAGAAGGACTGCAATTGCAATGCAATGAAGCAGATTGAACATCTGATTTCCCGCATTCAGAGGGAAGATACCTGTAAAATAGAGTATCACAGACACTGCAATCGCTGTAAACATTCCTCCCCAGAAACCGATCCAGGATTTCTTCGGCGATATTGACGGAAAGAGTTTCTTTCCATACTTCTGCCCCAGTGCCATACCGAAACCATATGCTCCCACGTCAGAACCCCATATGATGCAGAAGAAGCACAGCAGAAGCCGTCCGTTGAATGTTCCATCAGGTCCGAAAACTGCAAAATTCAGCAGAGACCAGGGAACAGCAATGTAAAGTATTGCCGTATAGAGGTTTGCAAACTTGTCAAAACGAGTCTTATCCTTCACATAAAGTGAGTTGATCATCAGGATGAAGACAGGTATGAATGCCAGTATGACAAGTTTTCCGGGAATCCCGAATCCCTTATAGAGATACACAAGAGCGAAAAGTGTCGCACCTGCCAGAACTGACAATATCTGGGAATAGCGATATTCATTTGCACAAGTCATCTTGAGAAACTCGCGCATCATAACAATGAGTGCAAAGAGCATTACCGCTCCGAAGACATATTTGTTGGTAAGAAATGCCGCGAGCATCACTATACCGAAGCATATGCCTGATATTGTTCTTTTGACTAGGTTGTTCATAGATTATTCTTCAGTTGCGACCTCTTCAGGATCCGGCTTTATCTCTTCACCGGGCTTCGCACCGGCTCTCGGTCCGAAAATCCTCTCAAGATCGTCTGCAAAGATAACTTCTTTCTCCAATAAAAGCGAAGCCAACTGCAAAAATCCTTCATTGTTTTCAGAAAGTATCGTACGGGTCCTCTCATGAATGTCATTGATCAGGTCCTTGACCTCCTTGTCAATGAGTTCAGCAGTCTTTTCGCTATATGGTCTTGTCAGTTCATAACCGCGCGAACCGGTAGAGTCATAATACGAGATGTTTCCGATCTTATCACTCATACCGTAGTATGTCACCATACCGTAAGCCATCTTGGTGAGACGTTCAAGGTCATTGAGCGCTCCTGTAGAGGGCTGACCGTTGACCATTTCCTCAGCAACTCTTCCGGCGATCAGAGAACACATCTCATCCCTCATCTGCTCCTTGGTGACAAGTTGACGTTCTTCAGGAAGGTACCATGCAGCACCAAGAGCCTGTCCCCTAGGTACGATTGTAACCTTGAAAAGCGGATTTGCGTGCGGAAGGAGCCAACTTACTGTGGCATGTCCTGCCTCATGGTGGGCAATGGACTTCTTCTCCTCAGGTGTTATTATCTTTGACTTTCTCTCAAGTCCTCCTATGATCCTGTCGACTGCATCAAGGAAATCCTGCTTGTCGATAGCCTTCTTGTCGTGGCGTGCCGCAGTAAGAGCAGCCTCATTGCAGACATTGGCAATATCTGCTCCTGAGAATCCCGGCGTATGCTTCGCAAGGAATTCAAGATCGAAATCATCTGCAAGTTTAAGATTTCTCAGGTGTACATTGAATATCTCTTCCCTTTCCTTGAGGTCAGGCAATTCCACATGAATCTGGCGGTCAAACCTTCCGGCACGCATAAGCGCCTTATCCAGAATATCTGCCCTGTTGGTTGCTGCAAGAATAATCACGCCGGAATTGGAACCAAAACCGTCCATTTCCGTAAGAAGTTGATTAAGAGTGTTTTCCCTTTCATCATTTGAAGAAAAACCTCCGTTCTTGCTTCTTGCTCGTCCCACAGCATCAATCTCATCGATGAACACGATACAAGGGGACTTTTCCTTAGCCTGACGGAAAAGGTCGCGGACTCTTGATGCACCGACACCCACAAACATCTCCACAAAGTCGGAGCCTGAAATAGAGAAGAACGGCACATTTGCTTCTCCGGCAACGGCCTTGGCAAGCAGAGTCTTACCTGTACCAGGAGGGCCTACGAGAAGGGCACCTTTAGGTATCTTACCTCCCAATGCCGTATATTTCTTCGGATTCTTGAGGAAATCCACTATCTCCATCACTTCATCCTTGGCACCATATAGACCTGCAACATCCTTGAACGTAACCTTGATACTGTCCTTTTCTGCAAGTTTCCCGGTGGATTTTCCCACATTGAAGATTCCTCCCGGGCCGCCAGGACCTCCTCCCATGTTCTTGTTCATTCCTCTGAACATGAACACCCACATCAGTATGAGGAACAGAGGAAATATCAGCCAGTCAATCATTCCCCACCAACTCTCGTGATTCTCAATGACCACCTTTACCTGCTCATCTTCAGGAAGTTGAGCATTCAGTTCGCCAAACATTTCCTCGGCATTGAAACTGCCGGAAACCAGAAATACAAAATGAGGCGATTTTTCAGGAACATCGCCGCCGAAGGATTCCTCATATGCGGCAAGCCTGTCCGGCTTTATGGTAACCCGACCTTCGTATTCATTACGGATAAACACGACTTCCTTGATGTCACCTGCAAGCCACTGCTTTCTGACATCTGCCCATTCTTCTTTCTGAGGGTTCGCCCCTCCTTGGTTGAAGAACATCCAGCCAATTCCGATCAGAAGAATTATATATAGCCAGGATATGTTGAAATTGAACTTTATCACCTTCCTGGGCTGTCTTTCATTTTTCTTTTCTGCCATATCCGGTTGTATTAGTCTTCGTAGACTGTCTTTTCAGCATCAGCCCATAAATCTTCAAGTCTGTAGAATGACCTGTAAGGAGTCTGGAATATGTGAACTACAACTTCACCGTAATCAAGAATCACCCAGAACGCATTTTCCTTACCTTGAGTACGGAGTACCTTCCTTCTGCATTTTTCGATCATCTTCTCCTCGATATTATCTGCTATAGCGACAACAGCCGGAGCAGAGTCAGCATTGCAAACCATGAAATAATCAGATATTGCAGTTCCGATAGGTCTGAGGTCAAGAGATACCACATCCTGAGCCTTCTTGTCAAGCATTGCATCTGCAATGACCTTAAGTGTTGAATTGTCCATATTTTATAAAAATGTTATTTTTGCCAATAAATCTTGCAAATTTAATCAAAATCTGAACCATGACCAACAGGAATGACATAATATGGCTTGAAGAGGTCGATTCGACAAATAAATATGTCAAAATGAATATTGACACGCTTGACAATTTGTCAGTTGTGTCAACTTTGTCACAGACTGAAGGCAGAGGTCAGGGTGACCACACATGGCATTCCGCAAAGGGAATGAACCTTCTTTTCAGCATTCTTCTCAAGGAACCTCCCGTTGCCCCGTCAGCACAGTCATTGATAAGTGACACTGTTGCCGAATCGGTTGTCAGACTGCTTGAAAGACACGGTATACAGGCCTGGATCAAGCCACCCAACGATATATGGGTGGGTAAAAAAAAGATATGCGGCATACTGATAGAACATTCGCTCTTTGCCGGCCGCATATCATGGAGTATATTAGGAATAGGTCTGAATGTCAATCAGACGGTCTTTCCCGATGACCTCCCCAATCCGACTTCCATGGCTCTGGAAAACGAGGGAGGCAATCCGGAAGACATCCTTATCGAGTTTATGGATATATTCAGACAGTCTTCATTGCTGAAATGACCCCGGCAGGATCTTCTGCCTTGAACACAGCGCTTCCTGCTACAAGGATGTCGGCTCCGGATGCGATCAGTTTTCCGGAATTGGAAGCAGATACACCTCCGTCCACCTCGATAAGACAGTCCAGGCCCTGTCTCTGGATCTCCTGTCTGAGTTCCGCCACCCTTGAATAAGTGTCTTCAATGAACTTCTGACCTCCGAAACCGGCAAAAACCGACATGATCAGAAGGTAGTCGCATTGATCGAGATATGGAAACAGTTCCTTTACAGGAATATCGGGATTGATCGCAAGACCAGCCTTCATTCCGCACGCCTTTATCTGCTGAAGGACCTTTGATGGATTTTCCGTGGCATTAAGATGGAAACTGAGCATATGCACCCCTGCCTTTGCAAATCTTTCAACGTAATTCTCCGGATTTATTATCATCAGGTGGGCATCGAGAGTCTTCATAGCGTTACGTGCTATTGCTTCCACAACCGGAAATCCATAGGAGATGTTTGGCACGAATATGCCGTCCATGATATCCAGATGGAAGATGTCTGCATTTCTGTTTACTAGGTCGACATCTTTTTCAAGGTGCAGGAAATCTGCTGCGAGCATTGATGGTGCTATCTGAACCATAATCATATCATTTGAAATTAACTATCACGTCTTTGAGCAAAGCGACAAACTTGTCAAGCGATGCAAGGTCCAGACGCTCTCCGGGTGCATGCACGCCCCTCAGTGTCGGACCGAACGAAACCATGTCAAGACCAGGGAATTTTTCAGTGAAAAGTCCGCACTCGAGTCCTGCGTGAATAGCCTTGACTTTCGGCTCCACTCTGAACAGTTTCCTGTAGGATTCCACGCAAGCATCCCTTATCGGGGATATCTGTGCAGGTGCCCATCCCGGATATTCGCTCTCGTGAGTCACCACCGCTCCAGCAAGTACGAAACATGCCTCCATCTTTGCTGCGGCGGCTCTTCTTGCTGCAGTGACACAACTTCTCTGGCTGGAACCGATGCGTATCACTCCCCTTTCTACCATCTTGACAGAAGCAAGGTTTGTCGAGGTCTCCACGAAATTCTCGATTTCCTGACTCATCGCAAGTACTCCGTGAGGAGAAGCGCAAAGGGCAGTGACAAGATTCCAGGCAGTCATCTCATCAACAGCATCGGCAGCATCACCTGCAAACTCTGCGTAACCGAGGTTAAGTTTCTTTTCAATTGCTCCGTATTCTTCAGCCACTTCAGACGCATATGCCTCCAGACGTTCATTGATGATATCCAGAGTGTCCGGTTCTGCAGCAATCACAGCCTTTGCCTCCCTTGCTATAGCATTTCGCTTATTTCCTCCATCGATAGAAACCAACTGCCAGTCCAGGTCGATTATGCGGTAAAGGAATCGTCCGAGAAGTTGGACGGCATTTGCCCTTCCCTTGTTTATATCATCTCCGCTATGTCCTCCGAGTGCATCCTTGACGAATATCTCCTGCATTTCAAAGTCTTCGCATATCGGGTCGTAACCATGGTGGAAGACAGCGGTTGTATCCAGGCCACCGGCACATCCCACGAAAATCTCACCCTCATCCTCTGAATCAAGGTTCAGAAGCACCTTTCCGCTGAAAAAACCAGGCTCAAGAGCCATCGCACCGTCAAGTCCCGTCTCTTCAGAAGTCGTGAAAAGGCACTCTATCTTTCCGCATGGAAGGTCTGAATCGAGAAGGGCAAGTTGCGCAGCCATACCTATGCCACAGTCTGCACCGAGAGTAGTGTCGGGGGCTATCATCCACCCGTCCTGAATGACATAGCGTATCGGATCCTTTGCAAAATCATGTTCTACACCTTCATTCTTTTCGCAAACCATATCCGAATGGCTCTGGAGGACTATTGCAGGAACATCTTCATAACCGGCAGATGCTTCCTTGACAATAAGGACATTTCCAGCATTGTCCGTACGGCATTCAAGTGAACGCGATGCGGCAAAATCCTGCAGATATGCAATTATCTGCTCCTCGTGACCTGATTCCCTTGGAACCTTTGTGATTTCCTTAAAAAACGAGAGTACTTTTTCTGAATCCATATCTATATATTTATCGTTTGACTAACAAATATATCTATAAAAAAAAGACCTTGCAAGATTGCAGGGTCTTTTTAATATATTTCTCTATAATTATCTCTTGACAGGAACAAGCATCTTCTCGATATCCGCAACATACTGCCTGAATGTCTTGTCGGTCGTCATAAGGTCGTTCACTGTGGTGCAGGCATGGAGAACCGTCGCATGGTCCTTTCCTCCGATTTCTGCTCCGATCGTTGACAGCGAACAGTTGCTTATCAGACTTCTCGACATGTACATGGCAATCTGACGGGCCTGGACTATCTGACGCTTCCTTGTCTTTGAAAGAAGTTCGTCTCTGGATATGTTGAAATAGTCACATACGACCTTCTGGACCTTATCTATGGTCACATCGCTCTTTTCTTCGCCCACGATCTTGTCTGTGATATGCTCGGCAAGGTCAACTGTAATTTCCTTATGAGCCAGTGTGGCGTTTGCTATAAGTGAAATCAATGCGCCTTCAAGTTCTCTGAAGTTGGATTTGACTCTCGTGGCAAGGAAATGAAGGACATCGTCGCTTAGTGAAACTCCCTCTCTGAAGGCTCTTGCCTTGAGCATGTTGAGTCTCGTGGTGAAGTCCGGCTTGTGCAGTTCCACCGAAAGTCCCCATTTCAGACGGGAAAGAAGTCTCTCTTCAAAATTCTCCAGTTCCACCGACGGTCTGTCAGAAGTGAATATCAACTGCTTGCCTGACTGATGGAGGTGATTGAATATATTGAAGAACGCACTCTGAGAACCTGGACTCTGGAGATCCTGAATATCGTCGATGATGAGGACATCCATCTTCATATAGAACGCGAGAAAGTCTGTAAGTTTGTTCTTTCCGTTTGTCGCATCCATATACTGGATCTTGAACCTGTTTGCAGGAACATAGAGAACTACAAGTTCCGGATATTTCTTCTTTATGGAAATACCGATAGCCTGAGCAAGGTGAGTCTTGCCAAGTCCCGGACCTCCGAAGAGGAAAAGAGGATTGAAGGCAGTCTTGCCAGGTGCTGCTGAAATGCTTTCACCTGCTGTGAATCCCATTTTGTTGCACTCACCTACTATCAGGTTCTCGAAACAGTAAGTCGGATTGAGTTGAGAATTGACCTGAACTCTCTGCACGCCGGGGAAAACGAACGGACCTGGTCTGTCAGCCCTCGAAAAGGTCTCGACAGAAATAGACTTGTTGACCGGAACATTACCATGTGCGGCAGGATAAGTCAATGAAGGCTGCTGCTTGACCGGAGTCACCTGATACAACAGTTTGGCCTCAGGACCAAGTTCCTTTTTCATTGCAGCCTTAAGCATATCAAGATATGCATCCTCCACATATTCGCGGAAGAACTCGGACGGCACCTCCACTGTAAGCGTAGATTCAACGAGTGAGACAGGCTTTATAGGCCTGAACCATACGTTGAACTGCTTTGGATCAATGTTCTGCTGAATGAAGCGGAGACAGTTGTTCCATACAGATATGTGCCTTTCTTGTAACATTTACCGATGATTGCTTAGGAGTTTCAGGTTATCAACTGATTTCGACCACAAAGATGAGGAAAAAAAAGTAATAAAAAATTTATTTTACTATTGTTTTTTAATTTTATTTGACTTATTATTGCGAGTCAAGACCTCAAATATGCGATTTGTTAATATATTGATAATCAATGATTTGCCTGCGTACAAAAGCGGAAACTCCTAATATATTCAGCAAGTTACAATTTTTAATAATTCAAAACTATTCTTTTTCCGGAAAAACCGTATCAGGGTAAATCAGAACACGGAAATGCGCAGATATTTCTTAGGATTTTCCTGTATTTTATCGATAAATCTATCAATATTGTTAAGGAGGGAATCCACCGACTCATAAATCGAACCGTCCTCAAAAAGTTTACCGACAGTTCCATCCGGATCCATTGCCTTGTCAAGAAGACCCTTCATGGAATTTATTGTTCCTGCCATATCCGCAGTGCCGAGGGAATCAACTACTGCACTCACACCGACAAGCGTCGTGTCAACTTTGGATAACACTGTGCCCAGACCGTCAGAAAATGACTTCAGATTATCGATGAGCGCCGCAATTTCCTCAGATTTTCCATCAATGCTGCCTGATACCGACTCCAGATGTCCGACCAGAGACTCTATGTCGGAAAGAGTTCTCCGGAAAGCGTCTGTATTTGAATCAGACAGTACCTTGTTGACTCCCGAAACAGTAACGCCAAGAGAGTCGATGGTCTTCTCTATCTTGCTCATCAGAGGAACGATAGACTCTGACAGACCATCCATAAGTCCAGTCTCAAAGCGTGGTGAAAGAGTATCACCGTCAGATGCCGGCACATCAGATGTACCCTGATCGATCCTGACTCCCTTTCCACCCATGATATCCACGCTGTAAATGGTCATATGGGAATCAGAAGGAACGTCAAAGTCCTTCGATACCGAACATGTCACATAAAATACACCTTTTGTCTTGTCATAGGTAATATCAGACACCTTTCCCGCCTTGTATCCTTTAATATATACAGGCGCGGACGCGACGAGTCCTTCGAGGTCTGCATATGCTGAAACATATTCAGACTCTTTGTTGAAGATATCCTCTCCCCTGAGATAATTGAGGACGAAGAAAGATACAACCAGCACGACTATAGCAAAAATGCCTAATTTCAATTCCTTTTTCATATCTTATATCAATTGGCTCTTATCACATCATTTCCTGTAACCTTCACCACGAATGCATCAGGAAACTTCTTCCTGACCTGAAGCAGTGCCTCCTTGGCCTCATTCACAGTCCTGTAAGTGCCGGTTACATATTTGTATATCTTGGAATCATCTTTGCGGATGCGGTTCACATCCAGACCTTTCAATGCAGGATCGCCATCCTTGAGATAACGGCCTAGTCCCATTATCTGAACTGAATAATACTCATTCACGGTGTCAGAAGCATCACTGTTCCGAGCATTGACCTCCTTGTCTTCAACCGTCTTCACCGGTTCAGGACCGGATTTGCCGACGCTTACGCTTGCATCAAATTTTGTCTTATAGGAACTGAATGCGTTGAAAAGGCGCCCGGCAATTTCATTCTGTCCGTTTTCTGAAGAGAGATATTTATATTCGACAGGATTGGTCACAAAGGCAAGTTCCAGAAGTACTGCTGGCATATTGGCCTCTACAAGCACCTGAAATATATCCTGATCCACCACGAGCCGGCGCGGTACGAGCGGAGCCTTGATCAGATTTGACACCACCTCGGATGCAAAGAGAAGGCTGCTTTCATAATACGCCATCCATTGCAGTTGATGAGAGATGTATGATTCCGGCGAATTGGGGTCAAATGTCTGATATTTGGTCTTATAATCTTCCTCGAGTACAATCACGGAGTTCTCGCGCTGGGCTACAGACATATTCCTCTCGAAATAGTCCGTCTTGTTCTTCTTGTTGTTGGAATTCTGTCCCAGAATATGCACGGAGGTTCCTTTTGCTTCGGCACTTGAACTTCCGTTGCAATGGATGGAGATGAACAGGTCGGCATTATTGCGTCTTGCAACCATTGCACGCTCGTGCAGACCGATAAACGTATCGTTTGTCCTGGTATATATGACCTTGACCTGAGGATATTCTGCCTTTATCTTGTCGCCGAGTTTCTTTGCAACCGACAGAACTATATGTTTCTCATGCATATTTTTGCTTTTGCCGAGTGCACCGGGGTCCTTGCCGCCATGACCGGGATCGATAACCACGGTCCTGAGACCGAGATGACCGGATGAGGCTTGTCCCAAACAAAGTTCAGGAACAGACGCAAATCCTATAATCAATATATATAGTATAAATATCTTCAGTCTTGACCTCATATATTCAACCTGATTTGGTAATAATTGAAATTATCAGTAAATTTGCAGTTTGCAAAAATAGCAAAAACTTGTCAAAAACAAGGAAAATTGAATGTCAATATATAAGAAAGATAGTAAGAGGAACTGGTTTGAGAAATGGGGTCTGGTGGTTGTTATGCTGCTGATTCTCAGTTCTTTTACTGTATCTTCCCAGGACGACAGACGCTCCCGCCGGCTTCGGAGGGAAGCGGAAAGAACTGCTTCCCTGGTGGATACGGCCGCCCCTGTATTGACGGATTCAATGATAGCGGCAAGGGACTCGATCGCCAGGATAGATTCCATTCATAGGGCTGATTCCATGGAGATGCTCAGCAAAAGTTCCCTCGATGTACCGGCCTTTACTGCAGCAAGAGACTCTATCGTAGAAGATTTCAGCAACGGAAACCAGAAGATATACTACTACGGTGACGTGACAGTCACATACGGCAACATGAAGATGACTGCCGATTATATGGAATATGACCTCAAGACAGGTATCCTCTTCGCACGAGGAACTACCGACACCACAGGAACGACTGTGGGAAAACCGGTGATGGAGCAGGGAGGAAAGTCGTATACCATGGATGAGGTCAGATACAACTTCAACACACAGAAGGCCAGAATCACAAATATGGTCACCCAGGAACAGGACGGTATCCTCCACGGAAAGAACATCAAGATGATGCCGGACCGTTCCATAAACATCACTCATGGCAAATATACCGTCTGTGACTGCGAGGAGCCGCATTACTATCTGCATCTTACGGCAGCAAAAGTGATGACCAAACCATCCCAGAAGACTGTTTTCGGACCGGCATATCCTGTAATTGCCGACGTACCTCTTCCGATAGGTCTTCCTTTCGGCTTCATTCCTAAAAGACCTGACAGGGCTACCGGTATACTCTTCCCTACATTCGGTGAGGAATCGTCCCGTGGTTTCTATCTGAGGGATCTTGGACTTTACTTTGTGATAGGAGACTATTTTGACATAGCCATGACCGGAGACATTTATACCCTCGGTTCATGGGCAATAGACCTGAACTCCAGATATAAGGTAAACTATAAGTGCAACGGTAGTTTCTCGCTCACTTATTCAAACGACCAGGTGGGAGAAAAAGGTAGTACAGACTTCTTCCAGACCAAGAACTTCGGTATAAGATGGAGTCACTCTCAAGATCCGAAGGCTCGTCCGGGAACAAGTTTCACGGCATCGGTGAACTTCTCCAGCCCTTCCAATAGCAGATACAACTCGACTTCAGTTCAGGAAGCGCTCCAGAACCAGATTTCGTCATCCATTTCATATTCGAAGAACTGGAACGGAAAGATCAACCTTTCCATCAATGCCCTGCATAACCAGAACTCAAGAGACAGTTCATACTCATTTACACTCCCTAACGTAACCCTTTCTGTAACAAGGTTCTATCCATTCAAGCAGAAAAACAGGGTCGGCAAGGAGAAATGGTATGAAAAGTTCTCTCTGGGATATAACACCTCACTTCAGAACAGGATAAACTTCAAGGCATCGGAATTCAACAAACCGGGATTCTGGGATAAGTTCCAGAACGGTATGGCGCACAACTTCCAGATCGGTCTGCCGAATTTCACGCTCTTCAAATACATCAACATAACCCCTAGCGTATCATACGGAATGAACTGGTTCTTCCGGGATACTCAGAAGGAATATAACCCGGATACGGGAAAGGTGGAAGATATAAAGGGAAAGATGTTCGGCACTTTCGGAGCGACGCACAACTATTCCGGAAGCATAAGCATGAGTACACGACTGTACGGTATGTTCAATTTCGGAAAACACCGGAAACTTCAGGCTATCAGACATGTTGTTTCGCCTTCCCTTTCCGCTTCATTCAGTCCGGACAAGGCAAAGTATTTCAATGGATACAGGACGCTGACATATACCGACAAGAACGGAGAAGTCAAGACCCAGGAATACAACATCTACGCAGGTCAGTTGAATTCGGTGCCGGGTAAAGGTAGTTCTGCAACATTGAATTTCTCGTTGGGAAACAACTTCGAAGCAAAGGTACGCGACCTGAAGGATACAACCGGAACAGGTTCGAAAAAGATAAAACTTATAGACAACCTCAATTTCTCAACCGGATATAACTTCCTTGCTGACTCATTGAGGATGAACAACATAGGTGTCACAATGTCGACATCGGTGTTCGGCAAAGTGGGATTGAGTGCAAATGCCAATTTTGATCCTTATGGCATACTCATCGACAAGAACAATCCTTCCGGTAAGAGAATCAACACATTTGCAATATCTATGGGTCAGGGACTTGCCAGACTCACCAATGCAAGTGTTTCCCTCTCCTATTCGCTTTCAGGCGAAGGTAAGATCAATGGTAACGACGGAACCAAACAGGCAGGAGGCAATCCGGCAGACCACTATACCAGAATCTACTATCACCCCGTTACAGGTGAATATATTCCTGGAGGATGGCTATACTATACAAATCCTAATGTGCCATGGTCTGTAAACTTCAACTACAGTTTCAGTTACAGGCGCGGATATCAGTTCTCCAACGGTAAGGTAATCAACAAGAACACATTTACCCAGACGTTGGGATTGAGCGGTAATGTCAAGATCACCCCACGTCTGTCGATGCAGATGAGCACAAACTTCGACCTCATGGCCATGAAGATGAGTGCCACTCAGATCAGTGCAACTTACGACCTGCACTGCTTCAATATCAACGTATCCTGGATTCCTAACGGTCAGTGGGAGTCATGGAGTTTCAGAATCCAGGCCAACGCCGCAGCATTGGCTGACTTGCTCAGATTCAAGAAGAGCAGCAGTTACTGGGATAATAATTATTAGCATTTTGGCTTGATATTTGAAGTTTTTTGTGTACTTTTGTGTCGCCCGACAAGTCGGGATTCGCACATTTGTCAGAAATTCCTTATCAGGAACAATCTATTTTGATTACAAACTCATTTTAAACTATTTATGTACAACATTTATGAGTTAAAGGAAATGGAACTGGACCAACTACGTTCCATTGCTGCTGACCTTGAGGTGAAAGGATTCAAGAAGTTGGAGAAAGGTGACCTCGTATATGCAATTCTGGATGCAGATGCAATCAAATCTGCTCAGAATGCTCCAGAGAGACCAGCAAAGAAGCGCGGACGCCCTAAAAAGAATGAAGAGGATAAATCAAAGCAGGAAACTCAAGAAAACAAGCCGGAGAATCTTGCAAAACCGGCAAAGACCGTAACGGAAAAAGATATTCCTTCAGAAAATCTTCAGCAGACCCAGCAGTCTGAAAAATCACAGGCAGAAAAACCTCAGCCGAAGAAGAGAGGTCGCAAGCCTAAGTCTGCAGCAGGTGAAACTGTCCAGAATCAGGAGGTCGCTCAGACTCCTGAAAACATCTCACAGGAAGAGACCGGACAGGAAGCAGTAGAGATCAAGGAAGATGGAGAACAGCCTAAGAAGAAGGGTAAAAGGGAAAGGATAAAGAAGGGGCAGAAACCGTCAGAAACAGCAGAACCCGTAAAGGTGGAATCCGCTAAAGAAACAGCAGAAGCGGACAAGCCGGCAGAAAGTCAGTCAAAGGCAGATACGGACAAGGAGGAGCGTCAGAATAACCGCCATAATAAGGACAACAGAAAGGACAACCAGCAGAAGCAGCCACAGGAGAAGCAGAATGCCGAGCAGATGCAGCAGCCTGCTGCAGAAAACAGACAGAAAGAGCCTGTTGTCGAATTTGACGGTGTAGTAGAGGCTACCGGCGTTCTGGAAATCATGCCTGACGGCTATGGATTTCTCCGTTCATCGGATTATAATTATCTTAACTCCCCTGACGATATCTATGTCTCTCAATATCAGATCAAGCAGCATGCGCTCAAGACTGGAGACACAGTTACAGGTGAGATCAAACCGCCAAAGGCCGGAGACAAATATTTCCCTCTTGTACGCATCAAATATATAAACGGACGTACTCCGGAGTTTATACGCGACCGCATCCCATTCGACTTCCTCACACCTCTTTTCCCTGAGGAGAAATTCAACCTTCTCGGAAAAGGTCATAACGATATGTCGTGCCGTATTGTGGACATGTTCACACCTATCGGAAAAGGTCAGCGAGGTCTTATAGTCGCTCAGCCGAAGACTGGTAAGACAATGCTTCTCAAATCGATTGCTAATGCCATTGCTGACAACCATCCTGAAGTATACATGATTGTACTTCTTATCGACGAGCGTCCTGAGGAAGTTACTGACATGGCAAGAAGTGTCAAGGCTGAAGTGGTGGCATCTACTTTCGATGAGCCGGCAGAACGCCACGTGAAAGTAGCGAACATGGTTCTGGAAAAGGCTAAACGAATGGTTGAATGCGGACATGATGTTGTCATTCTCCTCGACTCCATCACTCGTCTTGCAAGAGCATACAATACCGTTCAGCCAGCATCCGGCAAGGTTCTTTCCGGTGGTGTTGATGCCAATGCCCTCCATAAGCCAAAGAGATTCTTCGGTGCTGCCAGAAATATCGAGAACGGAGGTTCGCTTACTATCCTGGCCACTGCTCTTACAGAGACCGGCTCAAAGATGGATGAGGTCATATTTGAAGAGTTCAAGGGAACCGGCAATATGGAACTTCAACTTGACAGAAGACTTTCCAACAAGCGTATATTCCCTGCTGTGGACGTCACACTTTCAAGTACACGTCGTGATGACCTTCTCTACTCCCCTGGTCTTGCAAACCGCATATGGATAATGAGGAAATTCCTTGCAGACATGAACTGTATCGAAGCGATGGAACTTCTACAGAACCGTATGAACAGGTGGGGAACTAACGAAGCCCTTCTGCAGAATATGGACAAAGATGATATGTAAAAGAAAAAAGCCTCGTCTGAGGCTTTTTTCTTATTTACACTTCTTATCACAGCATTTCATATCCTTTTCGATATATTGGCCGTCTCTTTTCAGGTCGGCCTTCATCTTTTCATTGTGGCGATGCATGTCATCCTTGGCGTCCTGTATCTGCTTGTCAAACTTTGCCTTGAGTTGTTCCTTTGTCAGTCCCTTTGTCTCAAGTTCGTGCTGCTGCTTCTTCAGGTCATACCTGACTTCATTCTTCATCAACTGGATATTGTCATATAGGTCTGCCTGCTCCACTGCCCTTCTGTAATGTCTGAGAGCGCTCATCTGACTTGGAAAAGTAAAAACCCTCTCTGCCTCTACGCACACATCTCCGTCATAGGTATAAGTCTTCACATCGATAATTCCATCGAATATATGCGTATAGACAACTGTATTCCCTATCAGATCGACCTTCTGGACATCAGGGCTGCGATGTCGTATTGCATCTCTCAAAAATTCCCTTTCCTGCTTCATAGGATCAGTCATCGCGTTCTGCGAACCGTTTCCGTTGCAGGATGTCATCCCCACCATAACAGCGAGTGCTGACACAATTAAAATCATCTTTCTCATAGCACTATAATTAATAAAACACGTCGTGCCATAAGTCAAGATTTATGCCTAAGTCACTCTACCGCCACTTCCGCCACGATTCCCTGGACGAATGAAACGAGGTCCGCAGGAGCAATCTCTATCTGAAGTCCTCTGACTCCTGCGCTGACGTAAACTGTTGAGAAATCGTTGATTGTCGTATGGAAATAGGTCGGAAACCTCTTCTTCATACCTATTGGTGAACATCCTCCTCTTATATATCCGGTGACGGAGAGAAGGTCTTTCATAGGTATCATCTCAACTTTCTTGTTGCCGGATACCTTTGCAAGAGCCTTGAGGTCCACCTCGCAGTTTCCCGGAACTACACAGACCACATACCCTGTCTTGTCACCATGAAGAACAAGAGTCTTGAATACCCGTGAGATATCCTGACCAAGACTGTCTGCGACATGTTGGGCTGCAAGATCATTCTCATCATACTCATATGGTATGAGGGCATATTTAAAGCCCGCCTTGTCAAGAAGGCGGGCTGCGTTAGTCTTTTCAGTTTTCTTGGCCATATCAATACTGATCCCAACTCTTTATCTGAATGTCATCGATCGACATAGAGCAGAATGCACGGATGAACGCTGTGGCAAGACGGGCATTCGTGATAAGCGGAATGTTGTAATCGATGGCTGCACGACGTACATGATAACCGTTAGTCAACTCACCGTGAGAGAAGTTCTTAGGTATGTTGATGACAAGATCAAGTTCCTTGTTTGCCAACATATCCATGGCTGCCTTGTATTTTGATGCAAGTTCAGGATCCTGTGATTCTGTAGGCCAGATCACTCTCTCGGCAGGTACGCCGTTCTCGACAAGATATTTTGCAGTACCCTCTGTCGCATAGAGGTTGTATCCTCTTTCATGGAGAAGTTTACAAGCATTGAAGAGGTCTGCCTTCTGAAGTACGTTACCGGAAGATATAAGGACATTCTTCTTAGGTATTTCATATCCTACGGAGAGCATCGAATTGAGGAGAGCCTCGTTGAAATCGTCACCGATACATCCTACCTCACCGGTCGAGTGCATATCTACTCCGAGAACAGGGTCTGCCTGCTGGAGACGTGAGAAGGAGAACTGTGATGACTTGATGCCCACATAGTCGAGATCGAATGCAGACTTGCGCGGAGCGGCAGGCCTAAGTCCAAGCATAGCCTTTGTAGCAAGTTCTATCATATTGATCTTGAGAACCTTGGACACAAACGGGAAACTACGTGACGCACGGAGATTACACTCTATCACCTTGATGTAGTTGTCCTTTGCCAGGAACTGGATGTTGAAAGGACCGGTAATTTCAAGGGCAGATGCAATCTTCTTAGCAATCTTCTTGATGCGGCGTACAGTCTCCACATAGAGTTTTTGTGGAGGGAACTGGATAGTGGCATCACCGGAGTGTACACCTGCAAACTCGATATGCTCAGAGATTGCATAGGCGATCACCTCACCGTTATCTGCAACTGCATCAAACTCTATCTCCTTGCATCTTTGCATGAACTCAGACATCACAACAGGATGTTTCTCAGAGACTTCCGCAGCAAGGCCAAGGAAGTTACGAAGTTCCTCATGATTGTAGCATACGTTCATTGCTGCACCGGAAAGCACATATGAAGGACGCACGAGAACAGGGAAACCAACCTGATCGATGAACTGATCCACCTCGTCGAAATTTGTAAGTTCCTTCCATTTCGGCTGGTCTATGCCGAGGGCATCAACGATTGACGAGAACTTATGACGGTCTTCTGCCTTGTCGATTGATGTAGCCTTTGTTCCAAGAATGTTTACCTTGTTCTGGTCAAGACGGAGAGCGGTTGTTAGGAATCTGACCACCCA